>CAYUHG010000004.1:0-82112 GCA_964444545.1 uncultured Rhizobium sp. | reverse complement strand
TAAAAAATCAATTTTAGCATGAACGTGAGAACGGGGTCACAGACCCCGTCCTGCGGAGGTGATTGTCCATTAATTTTATTCTTTCGCCACAGCAATATTCATTTTCTTAATCATGTCGAAGCTGTTTAAAATCATGCTTTGAGAAGCCAATTTCCAGTTACCAACTTTACCTTTTTGAACTTCGATCTTAGTAATCAATCTCCAAGTCAAATTCTTAGCATCAAATAAGCCGATATGAAGGCGAACTGGTTGACCTGAATTGTATTCTGCCTCACCCCCAGAAACGATCGCTAGAGCAAAAGGATAATTGCCGAATTTACCCATGACTTCTGCTGCAAATTTTTTGATAGTTTCGTTTCTTGAGATCTGTTCAATAGCGCTAACCTTATCAAGACTTAAAACGAACTTTTTGTAAAAATCATTTCCTAGTCCATTTGAGATTTTTTCAATAACAAGACCAGCAGGAATAACCTTATCAGAGCCATAAGTTCCAGCCCATCCAGCATTAATAGAAAAATCAACACTTTTAGATCCTTCGCTAGATTTTCCATTAAAATCAGTAGTCGGAAAAATAATAACTTTGCTAATTGAAGTGTTAAGATCGGCACGATCGTAAATTAGCTGAGGCTTAGGGCCAAAAGCAGAACATGATGATAAAAATAAGGCAATAAGAGCCAGAGAACAAAGCTTTTTCATAAATTTTTAATTAGTTGAATTGTGAGGGTTGGGCTTTGGTGGTAAGATAATCTTGTAAAGTCATCAAAATTTTAGCAACAAAAAATGCTATCTGTAGAGTGTAGAGTTATAGAGTGCTTTAGGTTAGATTATTTTTATGACCAACACGGAAATATCTATACAAAAACAATTCGGCAAAAAAGTCCGCGAGCTAAGGAAGAAGCGCGGTTTCTCCCAAGAAGCTTTTGCTTTTGAGTGTGGATTACACAGAACTTATATTGGATGTATTGAGAGAGGGGAAAAGAACGTGACGATCGTCAATATTCACAGGATTGCAGTTACTTTGGCAGTTAGAATTAGTGATTTATTTGAGAATGTTGGTTAGGTGTGCTAGGTATATAATCACCGAGAGTCGTTTTGTAATGTGAAGTGGATGAAATCTAACTGCGGGAGTTTGGAATTAGTATGCTGTCCCCGGATTTTGGTGTTGGTTGGTGCGTGATTATTTTTCTCATTGCTGCTGGACGGAGTTTGCAACTCCGTCCAAACGTTCATTCCTAAAAAATCAATTTTAGCATGAACGTGAGAACGGGGTCACAGACCCCGTCCTGCGGAGGAACAAACTACAAAAAGTTTATCAACTTAAAATTCACCAAAATGCAAACTGAAATCATTCACAGCCTCACCTCATCTTTTGAATCTCACGCTAATAAAACCGAAGATGGCCAAGAATTTTGGCTGGCGCGCGATTTGCAAAAACTTCTGGGATATAGCAAATGGGATAATTTTTTAAACATTATTTCTAAAGCAAAAATTTCCTGTAATGCTTCTAAACAAAAGGTCTCTGACCATTTTGCCTATATCAGGAAAATGGTCGATCTCGGCTCTGGTGGAAAACGCGAAGTAGAAGACATTAAACTCACTCGCTACGCCTGTTATCTAATCGCTCAGAATAGTATACTGTCCCCAGATTTCATTGGTTGGTGCGTGATTATTTTCGTCTCTGCTGCTGGACGGAGTTTGCAACTCCGTCCAAACGTTCATTCCTAAAAAATCAATTTTAGCATGAACGTGAGAACGGGGTCACAGACCCCGTCCTGCGAAGGAGTCTCAGGAATATTTTCTGTTACCTTTTCAAGGTCGATCGCTGATGTAGATTCTTCACAACCACAATTAACAATTGAACATCTTGAAGATGGCCAATTATTGAAATTATTCATTGGTAAATTCTCTAAATCAGAAAAAAGCATTTTAACTTAATTCTCCCACCAAACTACTCGGTCTTGATTTCAAAATCTTAACATCCGCGATTTTGCCGAAGTACTTCGCAGCTTCTTCTTCGCTTTCAACATCAACGATTACGGATTGGAGGTAAGGAGATTTGCCCCAGAGTTGGATTTTGTCTCCAGCGCTCGACTTCTTGGATTTCGGGGCTTCGCGTTCAAAAAGGACTGGCATGGTTTGGCCTTCGGATTTTTTGTTGAACTCGATTTGTTGTTCGGTTAGGAGTTTTTGTAGTTCAGCTAAACGCACATCTTTTACGGATTCTTCGACTTGAATTTTAGCGTCGGCGGCTGGTGTTCCCGGGCGTGGCGAATATTTGAAGGAGTAGCATTGGGTGAAGCCGATTTTGCGTACCAAGTCCATGGTGTCTTCGAAGTCTTTATCAGTTTCACCTGGAAAGCCGACGATGAAGTCGGATGACAGGCCCATGTCTGGTCTGGCTTCGCGGAGCTTTTCGATGATCTTGAAATAATCTTGGCGCGTGTGTTTGCGGTTCATTCCTTTTAAGACGTTATTCGAACCAGACTGAATTGGCAGGTGCAAAAACGGCATGAGTTTTTCGATGTCGCGATGCGCAGCAAGCAAGTCGTCAGACATGTCGCGCGGGTGAGAAGTGGTGTAGCGAATACGTTTTACGGCGTCAATTTTGGCAACTTCTTCGATCAATTTCGCCAAGGTCGCAACCTCGCCTTTTGCGTCCAAACCGTGGTACGCGTTGACGTTTTGACCTAAGAAATAAATCTCGCTAACACCTTGATCGACAAGGCGTTTTGCGTCATCAACGATTTTAGAAACTTCGCGCGAATATTCAGCACCGCGGGTGTAAGGCACGACGCAGAACGTACAAAATTTGTCGCAACCTTCTTGCACCGTAACGAAGTCACTTGATTTTTGCACCCCCTTCGTCGCGCTAACGCGTCGACTCGATCCCCCTAAATAGGGGGATCCTGCCTCACCAGCATTAGCAGCGAGTTCGCGAAAAACGTCAAATTTATTGTCGGGAACGAAATCTAAATTGATTTGTTTTTTCTTTTCGCGAATCGCCTTTCCAACCAAATCTGGCAAGGTTTGGTAACTTTCTGGCCCAACGATGATGTCGACAACTTTTGAGCGTTTAAAAATTTCTTCGCCTTCGGCTTGTGCCACGCAACCAGCAACGGCAACGATCATTTGGCTGCCATCTTCTTCTTTTTTATTTTTGTGCGGACGGATTCTTCCTAAATCGGAGAATAATTTTTCCGAAGCTTTTTCGCGAATGTGGCAAGTGTTGATGATTACCATGTCGGCATCTTCAGGAGTGTCGACGGTTTCGTAGCCAACGTTTTCCATCAAGTCTTGCATACGATCAGAGTCGTAAACGTTCATTTGGCAGCCGTAAGTTTTGATGTGTAGTTTTTTCATTATTTCCAACCAGTTACAGTTACAATTTCAAAAGTTGCTTGCACTCCGCCTTCAGCATTTGGATACATTTGGCGATAGTTTTGCGTAATTTTTTCTAAGAAATTTTTGGTCATAAAACGACGCGAGCGTTTTACTAAAACATTGCTTTGACCCATATTTTTCAGGTCCTTGAACAGATTTTTCGGATCGGAATAATCAACTTCGATTTTTGAAAATTCCGAAGTTGGATCGCGAAATCCAGCTTTTTGCAATAAATGCGCCGCGGTTTTTACGTCAATTGTTGGTGGCATTCTTGGCGAAACTCCAGCGTAAATTTCATTTTCCGTTGCGTGCAAAACGTGAGCAAGTTCGCTTAAATTTTCTTCACCAAAAAAGCTGGCAATGAAGATTCCGTTTGGTTTTAGCGCTTGATAGATTTGCAGCAAAAATTGCGGCACTTGGTTGATGTAGTGAAAATTTAGATTGCTTAGAATTAGGTCGAATGATTCCGGTGCGAAAGTGAAATTCTCGCCATCTTCAGCGCAAGAAAATTTTAGCGCTTTCGCTGCAACCAAGCCACGCAAACAATCATCCATCGCGCCGATTTCTAAAACATCGGCAAAATCGCGATTCAAGAATTCAACATTTTCAGCGATTCTGTTTGCAATCTCGTGATGCAAAAAATTATGCTCGTGAAAATTTTTTGCGGCGCGCGCTTTATTTTGGCGCAGCAAATCACGATCGAATAGAACCTCTTGAATCATCACTTCAATGAATTTTTTAAAGAAAATATCGGAAATTATTTTTCCAAATCACTGCCTTTACTGTGAAAAAATAATCAGCGCAGAAGGTCTGTTTTGTAACGATTGCTGGCAGAAATTGCAATTCATTACTGAGCCAAAATGCCAAGTTTGTTGCCATCCTTTTGAATTAGTGCCCGCGGGCACTAATCTTATTTGCGCCAGTTGTTTAGCCTCTCCGCAGCGTTTTTTTGATAAAATAATTTCGGTCTTTCGCTACAATGAAATTATCAAAAAAGTTGTCGGAGACTTGAAATATCGCGATCAAACTTACATTGCCAAAAAACTGGCACGACTTCTCTCGATTCACGCTAAAAAAGAAATCGCCGAAAGTGATTTTGTTATTGCCGTTCCGCTGCACAAAAAAAAATTGCGTCAGCGTAAATTTAATCAGTCTTTGTTATTGGCGCGGGCAATTTCCAAAACCAAACTACGGCCAGATTTTTTGTTGCGAATAAAAAATACCACCGCTCAAGTTGCCTTGCAAAGAAGACAGCGCGAAGGCAATTTAAAAAATGTTTTTGTGCTCAATCCCAAATATTCTGAAATCGTAAAAAACAAAAATATTTTGTTGATCGACGATGTTACGACCACAGGCACAACACTGGAAAATTGTGCTAAAGTACTAAAAAAATCCGGCGCAAAAAACGTTACTATTTTAACAATCGCCAAAACAGTTTTTAATTAGAGATGAGAAAAAACCTGCTCCAAAAAAAGTCGCGCCAAGCTTTCACGCTCATTGAGTTGTCGTTTATTCTCATCGTCATTTCGGTGCTTGTTGCTGGGATGGTTTCAATCATGAGCAGTAGAATCGCCAACGAAAAAGCCCGTCAAGGCAACGAAAATTTCGCCACAATTTACGAAGCTTTAGGAAAATATTTGGTGGCTAATAAAGCTTTGCCCTGCCCAGCCTCATTAATTCAATCGAAAATCTCTTCTGCTGATTACGGTTCAGCAATTTCAGCCAGCAATTGTGTTGCACCCGGTGTTTACCAATCAAACTCTAACACCAATTTAGTTTACGGCATGGTTCCGAGCAAAACTTTAGGTCTTAGTTCAGAATTTGCCGAAGATTCTTACGGCAGTAAAATTATTTACGTCGTCGACAAAAGGCTTACAACCACAAGCTCCGACAGTTTTGAAACTAACATTCAAAACTCTACCGCAATTTCGATCTCTGGCGGCGTTTCAATCAACAATGCGGTTTTTGTTTTGATTAGCCGCGGAGCCAATAAATCCGGAGCTTATCAGGCTAATTCGTCGGCAATTCCGAGTGCTAGTTCAAACGCTGACGAATTAAAAAATGATGCTAAAAATACCATCGAAAATACCGCGCCAACTCCTTCCACATCGAGCTTTGAAGGCATTTTCGTACAAAGTTCAACTGTCAGCGGTTTTGACGACAGCATTTTTTACAAAACTGCTGAGCAACTTCTCAACGATTTCGATGCTTGGAGTTTAATTCCTTGTACTTCGGCATCTTCTAGCGAGTTACTTTACGGAACTAGTGTAACTTGGCCAAAAGCTTATGCTGGACAAGTCATAGCAGCAAACACCGCCTGCCCTACACCGAATTGGAATGGCAGCATTACTTATCCAACCAAAAAATGTGGCGCAAAAGGTGTTTGGGGATCGGTGATTAACTCTTGCACCTGCTCTTCCGGTTATACTGGCAACTCTTGCATTGCCTCGAACTGTACTTTTTCTGGTGTAACTGGTATTGCTGATGGCACCTCAGTTTCTGTCGGCAGCTCGAGTATTCCTTGCGATTCTGGCTATAGTGGCACTATCTATTATACTTGCAGCGGTGGCAACAGTCCTACAATTGATAGCGGATCTTGCACTCTACAAAGCGTATGTTCCGGTGGAGATATTAGCGATATTAATGTTTCGGGCACTAATTACAAATTACACGTCTTTAATTCTTCTGGCACTTTTTCCTGCCCGTCCTCAAGAAATATTGAAATACTTGTTGTTGGCGGCGGTGGATCAGGTGGTAATGGTTACGGTCAAAATGGTGGTGGTGGTGGTGGATCAGGTGGCGTTGTTCATTCTGCGTCATTTGCCATCTCAACTTCAAACTATACAGTCACAGTTGGTAATGGCGGTGCTGCACAAACTGTCGATTCATCAGCTGGTAATTCCGGCCAAGATTCTTCTTTTAGTACTTTAGTAGCCAAAGGTGGTGGTGGTGGCGGTTATCGTAATGCAGCTTCTGGAACTGGATATGCTACTAGCGGCGGCTCAGGTGGCGGTGCTCCATGTAATGGTACAGGTGCTAGCTCAACTCAAACTGCTCAAACTGGTGAAACTTCACATTACGGTAATGCTGGTGGTAATGGTTCAAGCACTTGCTACATTACTGGTGGTGGTGGTGGAGCGGGAAGTGTTGGTAGCAATGGTTCTTCAACAACCGGTGGTAATGGCGGTAGTGCTATGTCGAGCAACATAACCGGTAGCACCGCTTATTACGGTGCTGGTGGCGGTGGTAGCGCTGGCTTTGGTGGGTATCGTGGTACTTATCCTGGTCCTGGTGGTACTGGTGGTAGTGGAATTGGTGGTAATGGAGATGGCACAACTAACAGTAACGCAACTGCAGGAACTCCCCATACCGGAAGTGGTGGCGGTGGATCTTGTAATACTGGTGGTGCTGGTGGATCAGGTGTGGTGATAATTAGATATATTCCGTAGCTCAAATTTTTAGCAGATCTTGCAAAACACTCTCGGATGAACTTGTCCACAAGCTGTTCTTTTTTCTCAAGAATCTGCGATTAAACACCGTCGCCAAAGCTTGCATTTCAGCGTCAAATTCATCGTTTAAATTCAAGACACGATAACCAAATTTTTTGAGATTTTGTTTTATTACCAGAATCGCTGCATCTTTGTTTCCAAACTCAAATAGTTTTTTTTTCTCTCCTACAACTTGCGGAAAAATTCCCACGCCATTTTCACTCAAAAATTTCCAATCAAATAAATGTGACGGATCTTGTTTGCGATCTGGCAGATTAGTGGTTCTGTCGTAAGCAATGTCGGAATGGCCAACGACGTTGCGCGGCGCGATGTTATATTTCGCGATCAGATATTTACAAAGTTGCACTCCAGCAATCATTTGCTCTTTCTCAAAATTTTTCTCAAACGGTTTGGAGTTGATGAATTCAATACCGATTGAAGTTTTATTTAAGCTATCAACTCCATTCCAGAAGCTGACTCCAGCGTGATAAGCCACGTCATTTTCATCAACTAATTCGAAAATGTTTCCCGCCTCATCAATCAGAAAATGTGAGCTAACTTGATGTTCTTTAAACTGCGCAATCGCGTGATCAGCAGATTTTGCTTCGACGTGGTGTAGAACTAAGAAATCAATTTTACGAAATGGCTTTGATGGCAGCGCGTCGAAAAACTCGGTAAATTTTTTGTCTTTGTTGATTTGCATTATCTTCGATTATTTGTGTTGGACGCAATTCTTAAAGTTGCAGTAACAGAATTGTAAATGCGTGAAATTAAAGAACGAGATTCTCTGATGACAATGTTAGATTCAGGAGAATGTTCTAAATTAGCAGTGTCTTGAGATGTAAGATTTTCAGCTACTAAATTCTCAACTTGCGACGGAGTAGGCATTATTTTTCTTGGTGCCTCCAGAAGAGATTCTGCTTCTGCTCCAATAATATCCGAAACCTCATCTCTGACTTGATCAAGATCTTGATCTTGGGCTATCTCAGGAAATCGATTAAAAATCACAACGTAAGCACCAATTGTGGCAGAAGCTGAATTTATGGCTTTAGCATTTGCCAACTTAGGATTTTTTTGTACGACTTCCAACAACTCTTCAAAAACTTCTTCTCCTAGTTCGCTTTGAATGATCCTCCACGGATCTGATACTTTGTTTTTACCATCCATCTGATTTCTTAATCCATGAAACAAAGCTCTGGCAGCGAATAATTTGCGATTAATTACACTACTTTCAAAAGCATCAATACCACGAGGATCTCCGTTAAGATTATCATTGCCGCGCTTTGGGTCATTTACCGCATTTGGAACAATTTTTTCACGAAAAAAAACATACAAAGCGCGATCGATCGGATTTTCGATTAACTTTTCGTAAAGACACATTCTGAACTGCGTAGCAATGTTGGAAACACAACCATCACCAATCCCTAAAATTGCTTTTGAGAAATTGTCAATTGCTTGATCTTGAGCAAAAAAATAGACAATTTCACTAGTATTTCCTTCAAAAAATGCCTGAAGTTTTGATGATTCTTTTCCCAACAATTTTTTTCCTTCTTCATCAAGACATAAAATACGACTAAAAATATCAACGACCTGATTTGCGCTAGCTCCAGACTGAGTTAAGCTAATAAAATCATTTGCAATAGACTTAATTTCATCTTCAGAACCGTAGAAATTTTCCAATAACAGCGAGTTACCGAATTGATAATCTTTGGGAGGAGAACCGATTTTCTGCACAGCTCTTTTAAGGCAATCAGTGATCTGTCTAACTTGATAAAGAGTAGCTAAATATTGTAAATTTTGCTCTTCGCTTTTCCCGTAATTTATTGAATTTTCGACATAACCGCTTCTTACTTGCTGAAAGAATTCTGGTTTAAAGAGTCTTTCCATTTTATAAAAATCAGGAAATCCACTCGAAAAACTACGATTAAAAATACACAAAGCACTCAACTCCTGTCGCATTTCTGGAGATAGATTCGCAAGCGACGGATCACTAACATTTTCTTGTAAAACATCACACAATTTAGCTTGTTCCAAGATGTCTTTCAAAGCGAAATACCGAGTGTGAGTTATGCGATCTTGCACTCGCAGCAACTCTTCATCATTCAATTCGAAAGATTTTAATAACCTCTCTAGTTTAGCGTAATCATCCGTGAAACTCAGTAGCTTTAAGATTTGATCTTTAGGGATATTTTCGGTTTCTCCTCGGGTAATTTTTTTCTCGAACATCCTCAGAAAAAGCATTTTCCTTTTTTCATCATCTTGGGGATGAATAATCTTGGAAAAATCAGCGATTTCATCCTCTCTGATAACAGCAGATATTATTTCGTATAATTTGTTTATCTTACCTCTGGCGCTGGTGACATATTTTTGGTTTAGCTCAGCGTGATCTCTAACATACAAAACTAACCTAGATTCAGGTGTAAGATCGCTATATTTTATTAAATCCCCGAAAAATTCTTCGAAACTTTTTGACCCCATTTCATCAGCGTTATCTCCCTTCAACCAGATCGATAATATTTCTTTGGCTTTACCCGAGTCATTCATTAGCTTTAATGCTTCTCGAACTTGGTAGCGATCAATTCTATTTTCAGAGTTATCAAGCCATTGCTTTATGCTTTCAAAACAAATCTCACAGACATAATATTTATCTCGTTCTTCGAACAATTCTAACAATCTCCTAAATTGATCGAGATCAACTTCACTAAAATTTATTTGGAAGCTTTGTTGTAAATATTCTATTCTTGGTCTTGTCGTTTTGCTAACCCTTATGGTTGATATGATTTCATCATAGTGATAGCCTCCATATTCATGAATTTCTTCCATGACAATTTTTTCAGAATCCAAACTTATTAACTCTTCGCACAGTCTTTCAAAATTAATCATTCAAATCTGACTTTTGTTATTTTTTGACATTAAAATTCTTGGTTCTAACTTGCCGCGCCTTCCCGCCTAACAAGCACTTCTAGCAACTTTTATTTTCGGACACAATGCCTAGCAAAAAAGATTCGGTAAAAAATAAACCTTCAACAAAAAGTACAACTAAAAACTTCGAAGGTTTGAGCGCCAAAGAAATTCAAGCTTTGCAATTTCACATGCAAGGACAAGCTGGTAAAGTTTCGATGACTCCAACTAAACCGCTTAATACTCAACGCGATTTGGCTTTGGCTTATTCTCCCGGTGTTGCGGTTCCTTGTTTAGAAATCCAAAAAGATCCTGAGCTAGCTTACGATTACACTGCCAAAGGAAACTACGTTGCAGTTATTTCAAACGGTACTGCAGTTCTTGGTCTTGGTGATTTAGGCGCGATTGCTGGTAAACCAGTAATGGAAGGAAAATCAGTTTTGTTCAAACGCTTCGCTGACGTTGATTCAGTTGACATCGAAGTTGATACTAGAGACCCAGAAGAGTTCATCAATGCTGTAAAATATTTAGGCCCAACTTGGGGTGGTATTAACCTTGAAGACATCAAAGCTCCAGAATGTTTCATCATCGAAAGCAGACTTCGCGAAATGATGGACATTCCAGTTTTCCACGATGACCAACACGGTACTGCAATCGTTTCTGCCGCTGGTATTTTGAACGCACTTCACATTTCAGGCAAAAAATTCAAAGATTTAAAAGTTGTAGTGAATGGCGCCGGCGCTGCTGGTATCGCATGTTTAGAACTTTTGAAAGCGATGGGTTTACCGCACGACAACGCGATTTTGTGCGACACTAAAGGCACAATCTACAAAGGCCGTACTGATGGCATGAACCAATGGAAATCAGCTCACGCGGCTAACACCAAAGCTCGTACTTTGGCCGAAGCGATGAAAGGTGCTGACGTTTTCTTAGGCCTTTCAGTTAAAGGTGCCGTGACCAAAGACATGGTTAAATCAATGGCAAAAAATCCGGTGATTTTCGCCATGGCTAACCCAGATCCAGAAATCACTCCAGAAGATGTTCACTCAGTTCGCGATGACGCCATCGTTGCAACTGGCCGTTCTGATTATCCAAACCAAGTGAACAACGTAATGGGTTTCCCTTACATTTTCCGTGGTGCTTTGGACGTTCGTGCTTCAACAATCAACGAAGAAATGAAAATCGCTGCAGCTCGCGCTCTTGCTGATCTGGCTCGCGAACACGTGCCTGAAGAAGTGATGAAAGCTTACGGCAATCGCGACATGAAATTCGGCGCGAAATACATCATCCCTACTCCGTTCGATTCACGTTTGATTCACGTTGTTCCAGTTGCCGTTGCTAAAGCTGCGGTTGAAACTGGCGTGGCAAAAAAACCAATCAAAGATTGGGACGCTTACACTCAACAATTGAAAGCTCGTCTTGACCCAACCGTCAACTCAATGAGCATGATCTTCAGCAAACTTGAGCGTAATCCGAAAAAAGTTATTTTCGCTGAAGGTGAACAACCAGAAATCATCCGCGCAGCTGCAATGTGGCGCGATTCTGGCTACGGTAAACCAATCTTGATCGGTAAAGAAAAACGCATCTTGGCGAATATGGAAGAAGCGAATGTCGATCCAAAAGGCATCGAAATTTACAACGCTTCAATCTCTGACGAGAACAGCAAATTCACCGACTACTTGTACAAAAAATTACAACGCGAAGGTGTTCTTCGTTCTGACTGCGCGCGCATGGTTAAAAATGATCGTAACATTTTCGCCGCTTCAATGCTTGCTTGCGGACATGGCGATGCGCTCGTGACTGGCTTAACTCGCGGTTACAGAAAATCTTTAACCGATGTGTGGAAAGTTGTTAAAAACAAAAAAGATAAAGTGTTGCTTGGAACTTCAATGGTTGTTTCTAAAGGCCGCACTATCTTCATTTCTGACACCGCTTGTTCAGAACTTTCTTCATCCGAACATTTGGTTAAAATTGCCGTTCAAACTGCTGAGAAAGTTAAGAAATTAGGTTATCAACCACGTGTTGCTTTCTTGTCATTCTCAAACTTCGGTTCAGCTTTAAAAACTGAATCAAACCGCATCAAACAAGCGGTTGAGATTTTAGACGGCATGAAAGTTAACTTCGAATATGACGGCGAAATGACTGCTGACGTGGCTTTAAGCATGGACAAAATGGCACAATATCCATTCTGCCGCTTGACTGCTCCGGCTAATATTTTGATCTGTCCAGGTTTACACTCTGCGTCAATTGCAACTAAATTGTTGGAAGAACTTGGTAACTGTACCGTTGTTGGCCCAATCCTTGATGGATTCGAAAGACCAGTACAAATCCTAACCATGAATTCTTCAATCAACGACATTATCAACATGGCCGCTTTCGCTGCGACCAGCAATGACTAATTAGAATATGTCAGATGATTCTTTTGCCATAAGTAACCGTATGTCCGCAAACCCAGGACATAATGTTACCAGCGCCAATGGGTTAGCAGCAGACGGATCCGGTATGGATCCGCTTCCTGTTCAAAATGCAAGTCTTGCACTTCCATTTGGTGGCAAAGCAGAATTATTAGATGGAGCAGCTGTTGATACCATTTTTAACTTCAAAGCGTGCAACGCTTTTTCAACATCAATTACTGACCAAGTAGCTGGTGTAGTTAATCAACACTTCACTAAAGAAGCGCAAGGAGATCAAATTGGTATCAGCGACATGTCTGGGGTTAAATCTTATAGCCCGGGTCAATTAGTTGCGGATCTTAAGAATGCTGACATTAAAGGTAATACTGGTGTTGCTTCTCATGGTGGAGCTGAGCATTAATTATGAAACCAGAAGAAAAAAAATGTGGTGAATCTTGCGGATGTGATGCCACAAAAAATGCTCAAAAAAATTCCACTACAGAAAAAAAGTCAGCAGAAAATCCTACCCCAGAAAAAGAAGAGATAAAATTAGATCCCACGCATTTTGGTGATTGGCAAATTAACGGAAGAGCGATTGATTTTTAGGGTAGTTTAGAGAACTACCAATTTTAGAGACAGAAGCATTCTGACTCACAAAAATCTTCAGATCGACAGAAACCCCCCGACCCTTCGGGCCACCCCCCTTGACAGGGGGGCGTGACTCGGACCATCGCCTCCCTGTCAAGGGGGGTGGCTCGCGCCAGCGAGTCGGGGGGTTTCTCGTCCAAGTCTCTTACTTCCGCAATTCTTTCTCAATCTCCCCACAAACCCATTCAAACCCCTGCAGCACCTCAACATTAGTAAACCGAATCACCCTTATCCCCATCTCATTAAACCTCTTCGTCCTCTCCTCATCATACAAAACTGCCTGTTTTGTAAAATGACTATCGCCATCAATTTCGATGACCAACTTTTTTGAGGCACAGTAAAAATCTGCGATGTAATTGCCGATTGGTTTTTGTTTGGTGAATTTAAAACGAGATTTGGATAGATATTCGAACCAGAGTTTACGTTCTGCAGGAGTGAGGATTTTTCTTAGGAAACGGGCGCGGGATTTTAGGGTTGAGTCGTATGGTGTGTGCATTTTTGTGGTGTGGTGAATTTTTATGCTGAGTTTTGGGGCAGAAACCCCCCGCCCCCTACGGGGCCATCCCCCTTGACAGGGGAGCAGGACTCGGAGCATCGCCCCCCTGTCAAGGGGGGTGGCCCACCGTAGCTCGCCAGAGCGTAGGTGGGTCGGGGGGTTTCTAATCCAGATCTCTTAAGAAATTTATTTATCCAATTCCTTAGAAAACATATTCAAAAGCTGAATCGAGAAGTTTTGAACTCGATCAGAGAAATTATTAATCTTATTCGAGAAGATATTGTAAAAAAACACCGCTGGAATCGCTGCAAACAAACCAATACCGGTTGCAAGCAAAGCTTCAGCAATCCCCGGAGCAACCACCGCCAAACTAGTATTTTTACTCACCGCAATTCCTTGAAAACTATTCATAATTCCCCACACCGTTCCAAACAATCCAACGAAAGGCATTGAAGATCCAACAACTGCCAAAAATCCCAAACCACTTTCCAATTTTTGCATCGACTTATTTGACGCTACTAACATCGCGCCATTCAGTCTTTCTTTCAGACCATTCTTTTTTTCCGCACCAGCAGTGATAATTTGCTTAATATTGTTAGATTGCCATTCGTTCATGCAGGCAATAAAAACACGCGATAAAGGATGATTGTCGTTAGCTGTTGCTTCGCTCATAATATCTTCCAGAACCATGGAATTAAAGGATTCTTCAAATTTATTACTACGCTTCTCCAAAACTCTGAACTTCATAAATTTATCAAAAATAATCGCCCACGACCAAAGTGATGCCAATACCAAAAGTCCCATCACAGATTGAACTACTACATCTGCTTGGCTGACCAAGTTAATAAGTGAGAACGATGCCGCTTTTTCCATTACCATATTTTTGCTTTTTTTGATTAGTTTTATTCTTCAATAATCTCACGTTTACCCGAAATATTCGGAGGGGTGATAATTCCTTCTGCTTCCATTTTTTCAATCAAGGTCGCAGCACGGTTATAGCCAATACGCAGTTGACGCTGTACATAGCTGATCGACGCTTTTTTATCACGACGAACAATCATCACAGCTTTCGTGTATAAATCGGCATCACTGCCGCTTTCAGCAAAATCAGAATCAACTTCGCCGCCAGAATTATTTAAATTTGGAATTGGAACTTCGAAAGAAATTTTTTCATCTTCGTCGAACTCACTTAAATCTTGATCTTTAATGGTCTGAACAATTTTTTCGATTTCAGCATCCGAGCAGAAAGGCCCATGAACGCGAGTCATTTTGCTGCCGCCCGACATGTAAATCATATCGCCTTGTCCCAATAATTGCTCAGCGCCTTGGGTTCCTAAAATTGTGCGACTGTCAATGCGTGAAGTAACTTGGAAAGAAATTCGCGTCGGAAAATTGGCTTTGATCACACCAGTAATCACGTCAACTGATGGACGTTGTGTCGCCATAATTAAATGGATTCCCGCCGCACGCGCCATTTGCGCCAAACGCTGTACCGAGTTTTCAATTTCTTTACCCGCAACCATCATCAAATCAGCCATTTCATCGACGATCACCACGATGAACGGTAATTTTTTCGCTTCATATTCAATCTCTTCGATGATTGGTTTGCCGGTTGTCGGCTCAAATCCGGTTTGCACTTTGCGACTCATTTTTTCACCAGTCAAAATCGCTTTTTCCACTTTTTCGTTGTAACCAGCAATGTTGCGCACGGCCAAACTCGACATCAAACGGTAACGCTCTTCCATCTCGGCAACCACCCATTTTAGCGACGTCACAGCTTTTCCCGGTTCGGTCACAACTGGTGCTAAAAGATGCGGAATGCCGTCGTAAATCGACAACTCCAACATCTTCGGATCGATCATAATAAATTTACATTCGTCAGGACGAAGTTTGAAAAGCAGCGACAAAATAATTACGTTCAGGCCTACCGACTTTCCCGAACCTGTAGTTCCTGCAATCAATAAATGCGGCATTTTTGACAAGTCAGCAATCATCATTTCGCCTGAAATATCTTTACCCAAAATCACTGGCAAAGCGTTTTGTGAGAAGCGATATTCTTTATTTTCGATCAGTTCGCGCAGGAAAATCATTTCGCGTTTCGGATTTGGTAATTCGATACCAATCGAAGTTTTTCCCGACACAACAGCAATACGCGCCGAAACTGCACTCATTGAACGAGCGATATCATCAGCCAAGCCAATCACGCGCGAAGCCTTGGTACCAGCAGCTGGTTCAAATTCATGTAAAGTAACCAAAGGCCCAACTTTTGCACCAAGCGAAGTTCCGTAAACGCCGAAATCTTCCAAAACTTTGATCAACATTTTCGACTGATTTTCGACTAATTCACGGCTGATTTTTTTATCTTTATTTTCGTTTGAACGATCAATAAGAAGTGTCGATTCTGGTAGTTTATACCTAGAAACACGTGATTTTGTCGGTTTTTTAGTTTTGGTAACTTGTAATTTTTTGACTAATTGTTCTCTGGTTTCTTCCTCTTCTTCAGCCTCTTCAAATTCTTCTTCAGCTGGAATTTCTTCTGCCGGCATTTGTTTAAATATTTTTAGCGGCGTGCGCTCTTCTGAGATTTTTTTAGGCTTTGATAACGGCTCACCTGATGAAGTTTTGGCAAATTTTTCGGCAATTTTTCTGCCCAAGAAACACAAAGTTACGTAAGTGTAGCGGAAGAAATAAACCCAATCAGCAAAGGTAACTTCCAAAATTATCGACAAAGTTAATAGCGAGAAAAACAGCGAAAATATTGATACCAAAGGCTGCGGAAATTTTGCTAACTGTGCTAAAATAAAACTGCCATTTACGCCGCCTAAACTATTAAAATCCCACCAAGCTGGTTGAGGAATACTGGCGAAAAAAGTCGAGAGACAAAGTATTGCAAAAGGCGTGAGAATAATTTTTTGCGGTAAATAAGAATTACCGAAACGCCCCGCCATTCTGCTGCCGATCGCAAAAATAATTAGGCAAAGGAAAAATGACGACATGCCGATGAGCTGAAACGACAAATCGGAAATATGCGAACCAAAAGAACCAACCCAATTATTAATTTGGTCCTCGGTTGAAACGGTGTTAAATGAAGGATCAGACGAATTAAAGCTGCAAAGCGCTAAAATAAAAATCAGTGCAAAAACCGTCAAACACAAGCCGAACAAGCGTTTGAGCAATATTAAAATTATGTGAGTCGTTCTTTCTTGCATTATTGCGGTAGAGGAATTTGTGGCAATCCAGGTAATTCTGAACTATCAGAACTTTTAGATGTTGTCGGAGTTGTAGGCTTGGTCGGATCAAAAACCGTTATTCCAGCTTTAGATAAAGCTGCAGCCGCCGCCGCATCAGCTTCTGCTTTTGCTTTAGCTTGTTGTTCTAAGAAGAAAGGAGTTGGAGCGCTGAGTGCTGGATCTGGAGTACTCTGTACAGCTGTTTGAGGTGTAGTTGGAGTTTGAGGTGTAGATTGCGTATCAGTTTTATCTTCACTTTTAGGTAAAGCAAAAATCTTGCCCAAAGGCCCCTGCTCAACTTGTTTTGCCGATTCTTTGCCCGTGTCTAAAATATTTTGCGTATTCTGACTTACCGCATTTCCTACATCATTCATAACATTATTATTCATCACATCTTGATTGATGACATTATCGGTAAGCGAAGTTTTTGTCGGCTGATCATCTTGAGGAATTTTATCAGCAAATTGTGCTAAGTTGTTTCCTGTAATAGCTCCACCTTTTCCATCTTGGCCTCCTCCAGTTGATTTTTTGATCAACTCTCTCAGACGTTTATTAGAATTGTCATGATATTCATCTTGGCGATTTTTTCTCGCTTCAGCAATTTTCTTACTTTGTTTTTCCTGCAACTCGTCATATTGCTTTTTGTAGTCCGACATCAAAACACAACGATCACCATTCCAGCATCTACCTTTGCCGCAATCACAAGCATAAGTTAAAGCCTGAGCTGCAATAGCAAATTTATCCATTTTTGATTCACAATTATCTGCTGCGCTATTGCCAAATTCACGCCACACTCCTTTGTCACGATCGCAAATTTCACGATCATCAAAAGAAGTGGAACGACCGAACTCGGCAAAAGAAGGAGAAGCAATCAAAAAGAAAATTAGCGCTGCAGCGAATTGTCTCATTTACAAAAAATTAGAGTGATTTTTTTAGCTCTTCCAAAATCGCTTCACCCATTTGTGTACAAGAAACACGAGTCGAAGAAGCGATTGCGATATCGGCAGTTCTGATATTTTTTTCGAGTACTTTTTCAACTGCCGCCTCAATTTTATCGGCCTCCGCTGCGTATCCGAAAGAATATCTAAACATCATTGCCAAACTTAAAATTGTTGCGATCGGATTGGCAATATCTTTTCCCGCAATGTCTGGAGCTGAACCGTGAATTGGTTCATAAAGCGCAAATTGTTTACCATTTGCTTGTTTCGCACCAAGTGAAGCTGATGGCAACATGCCCAACGATCCAGTCAACATTGAAGCAGTATCCGACAAAATATCGCCGAACATATTTCCAGTAAGCATCACGTCAAATTGCTTTGGATTACGTACCAATTGCATCGAAGCGTTATCAACATACATGTGAGAAAGCGCCACGTCTGGATATTCTTTTTGACCGATTTCAGTCACAACTTCGCGCCACATTTCTGTAGTTTCGATCACGTTTGCTTTGTCGATTGAGCAAAGTTTTTTACCACGAATTTTCGCCAAATCGAAAGAAACGCGCGCGATTCTTTCAACTTCTTTTGAGTTGTAAGTCATGGTGTTGATGCCTTGACGAGAGCCGTCTGGCAAGGTTGTGACAGAACGCGGTTCACCGAAATAAAGGTCACCAGTAAGTTCGCGCACAATCATAATGTCGAGATTTTCTACGACTTCGCGTTTCAAAGTTGAAGCATCAGCCAAAGCGCTGAAAACTTTCGCCGGACGTAAGTTAGCGAATAATTCTAATTCTTTGCGAATACCAAGAAGCCCACGTTCTGGACGATCTTTGTACGGTAAAGATTCCCATTTTAATCCACCAACCGCACCAAGCAAAATTGCGTCAGATTGTTTTGCCATATCAACCGTTTCTTTTGGGAAAGGCGTTCCAACTTTATCGTAAGCAATTCCACCAAGAAGAGCATTTTCTGTTTCAAATTTTTTGTCGGTATTTTGGTTAAAAAATTCGATGATTTTTTTAGCTTGTCCAACAACTTCTGGACCAATGCCGTCGCCTTCAATTAAGAGAATTTTTTTAGTCATTTTGATTTAGATTAAAGTGTTAAGTTCAGAGAATAATTTGTTCGTCAACTCGATTCCTTTTTCATCAAGCCATTTTTGAGATTGGCCATCAAAAGAAAAATAATCCGCACCAGTAAATGGCGAAGAATACCAGATTTTTTGGTTTCCTGAATTGCGATTAATGATGTAAGTTTGCTTAGTTGCAACAACTACAATTTCTAGGATTCCATCCGAATATTCAACATCGAGTTTAGAATTTTTATCCGCGTTTTCGATCATATCGAAAAGATCAGATAAAGCAGTTTCGCAAAGTTTAATAAAATCTTTTTCTAACATATTATTTGAAGATTTTTGCCAAAAAAATAGCGCCAGAATTTTTAAAAATCTGACGCTACTTTAAATAATTTTTTCAGATCAAATTACATTTTGATTGTGATTGTAACTGCACGACGATTCTTAGCCCAAGCTTCTTCGTTGTGACCTGCATCAACTGGCATTGCTTTGCCATAAGATTTTACAGAAATTTTCTTAGCTTTTACACCATTTTTAACTAGGAAAGCTTTAACTGCTTCAGCACGTTTTTTACCCAATTTTTTGTTGTAAGAAACTGAACCTCTTTCATCGCAATATCCTTCGATTACAACTTTACCGTTAGAATATTTCAAAACTTCTTTAACCATTGGTAAAGCTTTGCTTTCAAGGCTTGCTTGCGCTTCAGAGGTTAATTCTGATTTATTGGTATCGAAGAAAACCAAATGTTTTCCATCTTCTTTTTGAGCAACAACTTTTGCATCTTGCACAACAACTGGTTTAGCAACTTCTTCTGAAGAATTTTGCAAAGTTTTGCTGCAAGAAGCTAAAGAAACGACGGCAGATAAAAGTAGTATTTTTTTCAACATGGAGTGACCTCAAAAAAGTTTAATAAAATTTAGCAAAATCGTGGCTCCAGACACTATTGCTGATGATATTTTTTTGACAACAAAAAATTGCCCTAAGCCTTTGATTATTAATCCCCTCTTCCTGTCATCCTGAACAAAGTGAAGCATCTCATGAGTTTGGCTTTCAAAATAATTTCACAAGATCCTTCACTTCGCTCACGATGACATAATACTTACGGATAAAGCTTCTTAACTTCCCACGAACGCACTTCTGTTTTTCTTTCAAAAATTTCTCTTCTGTGAATACGGAACTCACCTTCTTCCCAAAATTCAATTCTTCTTGGAACTACTCTAAAGCCTGACCAAAAAGGAGGTCGAGGCACATCTTGCCCAGCGAAATCTTGGGTAACGGTAGAAATTCTTTCTTGAAATTCTTCCCAACTTTTCATCTCGCAAGATTGCTTTGAAGCCCAAGCACCAATTTGGCTACCACGTCGGCGCGATGCAAAATAATCATCAGCTTCTTTGGCAGAAACTTTTTCAACCTCGCCTTCAATACGAATTTGATAACCCAAAACTCCCCAATAAAAACACAAAGCAACATTAGGATTATGCAATATTTCTTTACCTTTGCGGCTGGTTAAATTGGTAAAAAAACAAAACCCTCTTTCATCGAAACTTTTCAACAGAATCATTCTTGAAGAAGGACGATTTTCTTCATCAATAGTTGCAAGGCACATTGCCGTAGGCTCAATAATTGCAGAGTTAGATTGAGCTTTGTTAAACCATTCCTGAAATTTTTTGAAAGGTTGATCAAATTCGACAGTCATTTTTTAGTAAATTTTGGTTAGAATTAGTTTTGCCAATATCTCTTTCAGATTAATCAAATCAACTTGATTCACCAATAATTTTTAAATGTTGAAACGCGGCAATTCAAAATTATTGAAGGCGAAATTTTAGACAATTAAGTTACAAAAAAATTAAATTTTAATCAGACAAATTATGAGTCCTATTCTGCGCCGACTTCTTTACGTAACACTAGCCTGCTTTTTACTTTTGGCATTACTTAATCCCTACAACTGGATTTGCAGAATGAGCGGCAAATGTAATGAAATTATTCTATCAAATATACTACCTACTGTTGAAGGAAATAGACAAATCACAGTTGTTATGGAAGCGATAAACCAACGCTCTGATATTGAATTCGAAGCAATAGATCCGAAATTATTTCTTACAGTTTCTGGCAGAAAAAACTCGACTACTTATCGCGTAAAAAATTTGAGTGATCAAACTGTAAAATTTCGTCCAGAATTTACTATCGAACCTAAAGAAATGTCTAAGTACATATCTCGAGATCAATGTCTTTGTTTCAGAGAATATAAAATCAAAAAAGGCGAGGAAATTATTTTACCAGTTTCTTTCCGTCTGAAATCTAAAATTGATCAAGATCAGACAATCAAGCCGGGTTTGATGATACGCTTAGTTTATACTGCTAAAAACTAGAATCTTTTCTATGTGAGGTCGGATAAATAAACCCCCCGCCAGGGGTCGGGGGGTTTATTTAGAAAAACTCACAGATCAGAATATATTTTAAGATCTGTGCCACGAAGTCCCATCTTTGCTGTCTTTAAGCGTAATTCCCATTTTCAATAAATCGTCACGAATTTGATCAGACAAAGCCCAGTTTTTTTCTAATTTCGCTTTAACACGTAGTTCAATTTGCGAATTGATGTACGCTTCATCAACATCACCAAGTGACTTCTTATCCAAAAAGTTAGCGTCAAAAAGACCTAGAAAATCAAGAACTTGCAAGAATTGCTGTTTCAAATTTTCGTCATTGCTAGCTTTGATTTCTTTCACTTTTTCGTGCAGTAAAGCAAAAGTTTTTGCCACATTCAAATCGTTAGCCAATTCCTGCATAACTTCTGAAAATAGCTCACCTTTATACCCTGCAGCAGTATAAAATTTTAGATCATTTTCGCTGAAAATTGCGTAAAATTTCTCGACGGATTTTTTAGCATCGTCCAAAGCTTTTTGATTGAAATCGAAAGGCTTGCGATAGTGAGTTGAAAGCAGCAAATAACGAATTGCGATACCTGGAATCTGCTTTTCTAAAAGATCTTTTACGGTGAAAAAATTCTTTAACGATTTACTCATTTTTTCGCCGTTTACCGTCAAAAATCCGTTGTGAATCCAAAAATGCGCGTAAGTTGATCCGGGATTAGCGCAGCAGCTCTGAGCAATTTCATTTTCATGGTGTGGGAATTGTAAATCAGCACCACCGCCGTGAATGTCAAAATTTTCACCCAAATATTTCGAACTCATCGCCGAACATTCGATATGCCAACCTGGACGACCTTTGCCCCAAGGGCTTTCAAACACACTTGAAACATCATCTTCAGCGTCAGCTGGTTTCCACAAAACGAAATCGAGGGGATTTTTTTTGTAAGTTGCAATTTCGACTCGCGCACCGGCAACCATTTCATCAAGCGAACGATTTGATAACTTGCCATAATCTTTGTAAGCTGCGACATCAAAAAGTACGTGACCCTGATTTTTATAAGCAAAACCGTTTTCGATCAAACGTTCAATCATCACAATCATTTCGGCAATGTGCTCAGTTGCTCGTGGCTCAAAAGTTGGTCGCAAAACATTCAACGCACCAATATCTTGATAAAAAAACTCGGTGATTTTTTGGGTTAATTGTTGGATAGAAATTTTTTGTTCTAATGCAGCGGCGTTGATCTTGTCATCAACATCTGTAATGTTGCGCACAAAAGTAACTTGCGGGAAAGATTGGCGAAAAAAGCGATAAAATAAATCGTAAACTACAATCGAACGAGCGTTGCCAAGATGTGGACGATCATAAACAGTCGGGCCACAAACATACATTTTTAGATGCTGCGGATCCCTTGGTGCAAACACTTCAAGCTTGTTACTAAGTGTGTTAAAAAATTGCATTTGAGTCATTTCTATTACAGATAAAGTTCTTTGATAACTTTGTTACGAAGATAATTTTTCCCCTTCACGCCAACATATTTTACTTTCACTTCGCCATGACGTGAGATCAATACAGTAAAGGGAATACGGCCTTGATATTTGATTCCTCTTTTTTTCAAAAAATCTAAAAATCCTTCTTTAAATGCTAGATAACGCGGCGGGAAATAAAAATTGCCGTAACGATTTAAATATTGCTGTAATTCTTGCGGATTAAGGTCGCGATCAGTTGCTAGAGTTACAACTTGCAAATCGGTATTTTGAAATTCACGAGCAATTTCATTAATCACTGGAAATTGCTGCGAACAAATTGAACACCAAGTGGTGTAGATATAGAGGAGAACTGGCTTACCGTCAAAATGCTCAAACTCATTAGCAATTTGAGTTGTAGTCATTGCTTGTGGTTGCTGCTGATTAAAAGTGATATTTTTTGACTCAGGAATTTGCACGTCAAGATAGCTAGGATTTTCGACAAACAAATCCCACAAAAGCGCACCTAATAATCCTCCAGCTATGATGACTACAAAAAACATTTTTTTATTTTCTCCTAATTTTTTTATCACATTTTTGAAATTCTGCGCTCTGCGATATTTCGCAAGCGAGACAATTTTTTCCGACATTATTTTTCTCCAAAATTACTATTAAAGCTTTGCGAACTCTTTTTTTTCAAAGCTTCTTTGACCTCTTGACGCTTGGCCTCTCTTTCACCTTCACGCTTTTTAGAAATCTCTTCGCGTTCTTGCTGACTTTTTTTAGACTCTTCTTCCAACTTAACAATCGCATCAGAAAATTTCACGTCTTCATTATCATATTTTACTTTTACATCAACACTCTGACGCATTGAATAATCAATAACTCGGTGAATTAAAAAACTGCTAACTCCACTAACCATACCAGCTCCGGCAACGTTTCCGGCAGCTTCTAAAACGTTACTTCCCAGTTGAAATCCTCGTGCCATTGTGCTGACAAATTTAAACAAAACTGGCTGCTGATTTTTTTGTACACCGCTGTGATCCAAAGCGTAAGACATCAAACGAAATGCGGTTTGAGCACAGGTGAGAGGAGTTGGATCAAGACCTAAACGCATCACACTTGAAGTAATGTTAATCAGGTCGGAAGATTTTACGTCTTTAAAAATATGCTCGATAACTTTCGGCAATTTTCCCGCATCATGCAAAATATTCATGAAAGCATTCATGCTTTTGGAACTGGCACCAAATTGCATACTCATTTTCATTACATCAGCAATGTGGTGCTCGGGAATATTTTTGATTTCTTCAATGTTTTTGTTTTTGCGCAAACTGTCGGCAATTTCTTCACCGTGCGAAGCAATCGCAACCGCAGCCATAACTTTTATGTCGGCTTTGCCTTGTGCATCAGCGTTTTCGTAAGATTCTTTAATAAATTTTGGCTTTGCCACTTGATCGACAACCCGCTCAAAAGTGCCATCAATAATGTGCTGCTGAACTTGGCTTATTGTGCAATTTTGTATTTTTTTATGAGCAACTTGATTTTTCTTAGCTTTGTGCACCTTCTTCTTACCTGAGAAATCAAGAACAGAATTCTCTAATTTGATACCTTCAGAACCGACTGTTTCCAGCGCGATATCTTCAAGAGTACTGCCTTTTTCTGCGGCGCTAAAATCAGCATCTTGAATTGATTTGGTGTTTTGCTCTTTTTCAAAGCTTTGGGTGGGTTTGATTTTGTCGCCACTTTTATTATTGAGTTTTTTTCCAATCGGCAAAACGTAAGAAAATTTTTGAGTTAAAATTTTGGGGGAAATGGCTTGATCTTAAAGATGCCGCTAGAGTAACTTGGGAGGATAATCCTCAAGTAATTCTTCAAAATCAATCAATGTTAATAAAAATAAAAAACCTGCGACTATACACAATAATCGGAGTTTTTGACTGGGAACAAAATATTGACCGCGAAATCATCATTAACGCAGAAATCACTACTAACTTCACGAAATCACTGCATAGCGATGAGCTTTCTGACGCCATCGATTACGATCAAATTATTCTTAAAATCAAAAATTTAGTCGCAAACAACAGATTCAAGCTGGTTGAAAAAATGGCACAAACTTTGATGGATGCAATTTTAGAAGATCAAAGAATTAGCAAATGCAAATTGGAAATCGACAAAGTTGGAGTTGTTGAAAATGTCGATTCATTTTCCATAACTATTGAACAGGAAAATAAATAATGGATGAGCGTACACTGCAGGTTCTAAAGCTGATTCAGTCACACTCTAAGATAAAAAACTATCTGACCATATTGTGCTATTTCGCAATTATCAGCGGAATCTTTGTTTATGTGATTCACGCGATGAGTAAAAACAATCACGTCGTCAAATTAGTTAAGCAATACAACGAGAATTCTGATAATTATAAAATCGAAAAAATCATGACTAATCCACGCATGATTTTTCAACATGATGATGGTCAACTTTACAATATCAAAGCCAAGAAAGCTCATCACCTCGATCAAGATGAGGTAATTCTTTACGATGTTTTTGCCACTGGAAACATCGGAAACATCACTGCTGGCGAGCTTGAAGTTAAAGACAAAGGCAATCATTTAATTTTTACTCAAAATCCGGTTTTGATTTTAAATCGAACCGAAGGAATCAACAAAAAAACCGACAAAAATGAGCAATAAATTTGGCAATCTTTTTTCATTTACAACTTGGGGCGAAAGCCATGGTGAAGCAATTGGCTGTGTAGTTGATGGTTGCCCTTCTCTGCTAGAATTGCACGAAAATGACATCCAAAAATATTTGGATAAACGTCGTCCCGGCCAATCAAAATTTACCACTCAAAGACAAGAAACAGACCAAGTTAAAATTTTATCTGGCGTGTTTGAAGGCAAGACTACCGGCACTCCAATCAGTTTAGTAATTTATAATCAAGATCAAAAAAGCGGTGATTACGGCGACATTAAAGAAAAATTCCGTCCATCTCACGCTGATTACACTTACTTCGAAAAATATGGCATTCGTGATTATCGCGGCGGCGGACGATCTTCAGCGCGCGAAACCGCAATGCGTGTTGCTGCTGGTGCAGTAGCTCAAAAAATTCTTCAGCAAGAAAATATTCAAATCACCGGCTATTTAACACAAATCGGCGAGAAAAAAATTGATCGCTCGCGCATCAATTTTTCCGAAATTGACAAAAATGATTTTTTCTGCCCTGACGCAAAAGCAGCTAAAGAATTTGAAGATTATTTACTTGAAATCAGAAAGGCTGGAGACTCTGTTGGCGCGGTTATCGAAGTTGTTGCTAAAAATGTTCCAGTTGGTTTGGGTGAACCGATCTACAATAAATTAGATACACAAATTGCAGCGGCGATGATGTCGATTAATGCCGTTAAAGCTGTTGAAATTGGTGATGGTTTTGAAGCGGCAGAGAAAAAAGGGTCAGAACTTGCTGACGAAATGTGGAGCGAAAATGGCCAAGTCAAATTCGCCTCAAATCACTCTGGCGGAGTTTTAGGAGGAATTTCTTCTGGCCAAGATATTGTCGTGCGTTTTGCCGTAAAACCAACTAGCTCAATTTTAATTCCGCGCAAAACGATCGATGTGAACAAAAATAATTGCGAAATTATTACTAAAGGTCGTCACGATCCATGCGTCGGCATTCGTGCAGTTCCAGTTGGTGAAGCAATGCTGGCATGTGTTCTGGCTGATTTTGTTTTATTGAACAAAGCCCGCAAATTAAGATAAAATTAAGATTTTTGCGACTTTTTGGCACAGCATTTTTGAATCAATAAATTTCACTTGCTTGCTCTAAAACGACAAATAACGATGCTTCCTGAATGCAATCTGTGATTGTTTTCAAACTCAAACAAACAATTCTTCAAAATATGAAATCTTTATTAAAGCTTGCAGCTTTCTCTGCCGTTTTAACATCTTTGTCTCTTCCAGCATTAGCTCAAAATGAGTCAACAAATGGTGGTTCTACATCAAATACTAACTCTAATGCTGCTGCTCGCAAAGAAAGAATGGAAGCCCGCAGAGAGAAAGTTCAAGAATTAAGATCAGAAATCAAAGAAGTTAAACAGGAACAAAGACAAGATCGCGCACAAGCAAAACAAGAGCGCCAAGAACAAAGACAAGAAAATCGTGAACAAGGCAGAGAGCAAAGATCAGAAAATCGTGAACAAAGACAAGAAAATCGTCATGATCGCAGAGAGCAGATGATGCAAAATCACGAACGTAGAATGGAAAATCGTCAAGGTAGTCAAGGTGGCCCTAACGGTGGTCAGCAAGGTGGACCACAAGGTCAAGGTGGTCAACAATTCGGTGGGCCACAAGGCGGTGGCCAACCTCAAGGAGGACCACAAGGTGGCGGACGCCCTCAAGGTGGACAACAATTCGGTGGTCAACAAGGCGGTGGCCAACCTCAAGGTGGCGGACAAGGTGGCGGTCGTCCAATGGGCGGTGCTGGTGGACCTGGCGGCAGACGCTAATTTTTTATAAATATTAAAATAGCTACCGGCTTTGGAGAAATTCAAAGCCGGTTTTTTTATACCTGTTATCATGAACGAAGTGAATAATCTCATTAGTTAACATTTCATGAGATCCTTCTTTCAGGATAAGAGCACTATACTGAAAGAAACGATATTCTTTTAACTTGGGCAATTGTTGAGTTTCTTGCGCAAATCTTCCCAATATTCTAAACGCTTTTTGATATCTCTTTCAAAGCCTCTCTCGTTAGGGTGATAGAATTTTGGACGCGATTTTTTAATTAATTCCGGCGGAAAGAATTCTTGGCCAGAAAAGCAATGCGGCGTGTCATGATCGTAGATATAACCTTCGCCGAATCCTTCATCTTTCATCATTTTAGTTGGTGCGTTTAGAATATTTTTCGGTGGCATTAACTTTGTAGTACTTGCCGCCGCTTCAATTGCAGCTTTGTGCGCCACATAGCTGGCGTTTGATTTCGGCGCAGTTGCTAAATAAATTGTCGCATGACTTAAAGCATAATCACCTTCCGGACTTCCCAAAAAATCATAATTTTCTTTTGCAGCCATCACTTGCAAAAGTGCGTTAGGATCAGCTAAGCCGACATCTTCCGTCGCAAAACGCGCCAAGCGTCGCAAAATGTAATACGGATCTTCTTTTGCTTCCATCATGCGTGCTAAATAATAAAGCGCAGCATTAACGTCTGAACCTCGCAACGACTTATGAAAAGCACTAATCAGATTAAAATGAAAATCACCCTTTTTATCGAAATGCGCTGCACGTTTGGAAATAATCTCCGATAATTTTTCTAGCGAAATTTTTTCATCTTTCTTTAGCGAAAATAGTTCTTCACAAGCGTTGAGCAAATATCGCGCATCGCCGCAAGCTAGATTAATTAAGGATTCACGAGCTTCAGAAGTTAAAGGTAATTTTTTTTCGGTAATTTTTTCAGCACGCTGCAAAATTTTTTCCAAAGCAGTTTCATCAAGAATTTTCAGCGTAATTATTTTGCAACGCGACAACAAAGCTGAGTTAAGTGCAAATGATGGATTTTCAGTCGTAGTTCCAATTAGAATTATCGTGCCATCTTCAATTGCTGGCAAAAACAAATCTTGTTGGGTTTTGTTAAAATGATGAATTTCATCGATCATCAAAATAGTTTTATCACTTTGTAAAAGCGGACCAGATTTGATTGAATCGATCACTTTACGAATTTCAGCTACACCAGAATTAATCGCCGAAATTGCGACAAAATTTGCATCAGAAATTTTTGCCAAAGCTTTAGCGATCGTAGTTTTGCCGACTCCAGCCGGCCCCCACAAAATCATTGATGGAACATTCTTTGACTGTGCGATTAGAGATAGACTTCCAACTTCGCCAAAAAGATGATCTTGACCGATGATTTCCTCCAGATTTTGAGGACGAATTAAATCAGCAAGAGGGCGTTTAGAAGTATTTACCATATCTACTGCTTTCCTTTCTATCCTCTGCTCTCTTTGATTGAGACTGAGAATGAGAAACTGTTTTTTTTGATTCGATTCCTTTTATTCCCAATTCTCTTGCAAGAGCTGCAATATCAACTGGAATTCCATCACTTCTTGGTTCTTTAAGAAGAGCTACTGACATTTCACCTCTTGATTCCCTTCCTTCTTGCTCAGCTAAAATAATTTCTCTCTCATTCGCTCGCCCGATCATAAAATTAGTTATCTTCGTAAGTATCTCTGAATCTTTAGGAGACAAACCCTGAGACACAGCTTTTTGCGTGCCACTAACCACCTTAATTCCAGTATCGAGTTGATACTTCATACTATCGTATTCTTCTTCAGTTATGACTTCTTCTTCAATACATCTGCGAATAGTAGCTTCTCTATCAGGCTTGGTAAAATCAGCCCAAATATCAACGATTGTTAAGCGCTTATTTTCAGGTAAATTAGGATTTGAAAGAATCTTGCTGTAGACCTTCCTCATCAGCATGGTATCGTAACTCTCATCTGTACTATATCGGGTAGCTGGTTTTATAGTTGATTTCATTCCAACACACACAAAATTACGGTTATTTATGATGCTAAAGCTTTTAGCTCTGCTGCTATCATTATGAGTTTTACTTTTTGCCTCCGCAACTTCAGTTTCTTCCAAAACCACTTCCGTTTCTTCTAAAACCTTAGCTTCTTTTTTAGCGGCAGCTTCTTCTGAAAACTTAGCTTCTGGTTTAGATTCAGCTGCTGCAGTAAATGTACTTACAGATAGTGAGTTATGAACATTTCTTGAAGTACAAAAAGAACCAGCCTTATCAACACAATACATTTCAACCAAAACATTATCTGCATTTCGCAAACTATCTTCGGTAATACCTGCAACACCATCCCAAATTCGATCAGCTGATTTAGTTTTTAAATTATGCAGAGCAATCGCTGCATAAACACCACAGGCAGTTTTTGTAGGTCGAAATGTAGATATTGTAAACTCTTGATCCAAATCAAATATGTATGATTTAGAACCTAAATTTATTTCATCCTCATAATATTTTAAAAAAAACCCCAAGATATCTTCCTTAATTCCTACAGACAATTTTCCAGTTCCTTCAAAAACATTATAAGCCTTACCTTCAATTTTTACTTTATCGTCTTCTTTACTGAGAATAATTTCACCAACATTCCAAAGTAATTCATCTGTCTTGTACGGAAAAAGAATTTTTAGAGGGTAAATTTCTTGACCCTTTTTTTGTAAATTTTCTAGGTAATGGAACTCTTGTTTTAGATTACTACCAATAGGATAACCTTCGCCATGAACAGCTGGTAATTGTAATACTATTCTTCCCTCTCCATCTTTTAGGATACCTCTTCTACGCCCTCCCATAATTGATGAAAAAGTAGATGGAGGTAGTTCTCCCTCTAAAATAGAAGTTTCAGCTTGATAGGGTTGTCCACTGGCATTTCGACCAATAAAATTTCTACGGCTATAACCACATTCCCTATTTCTAGCATCATTAACTATATTGATGTCTTCCGCGGTATAAGCATAATCTCTACTATTGGTTGCCACTGGCCTGTCTGGTTTCATATTTTTTTTAACGAATTATTGTTAGAAAATGACACTATCTTTGATGACCCGCACTACATCGTTAACACCAATTCCGGCTTCGTTCTGCATCGCATCAATTTTGTTTTGTTCGATAAATTTATCAGCCATAAACAATGAACGGAATTTAACTTTTCCATCAAGCAATCCTTGCGAAAGCAAGAACTGTGCTACAGCTGAACCGAATCCACCAATTGCACCTTCTTCAATCGTAATCACTAATTCATGAGTTTTGGCAATTTCGGTGAATAATTTTTCATCAAATGGTTTAGCAAAACGGGCGTCAATCACTGTAATTTCAAGGCCGTGTGATTCTTTAATAATTTGAGCTGCTTTCAACGCATTAGCTAAAATTGTACCGTAAGAAATTATCGCAACTCTGCTGCCACTTTCAATAATGCGAGCTTTGCCGATTTCTAAAATTTCGTTATCGCTGAAATCGATTTCTTTGTCAGCTTCACCACGCGGAAATCTGAAAGCACTTGGACGATCATCAATTGCGTTGGCGGTATTAATCATTTTCACCAATTCTTGACCATCACTGGCTGCCATCAAAACAAAATCGGGAAGATTTATTAGGTAAGCAATATCGAATGAACCAGCGTGAGTTGGGCCATCAGCACCGACAAAACCAGCTCTGTCAATTGCAAAACGTACCGGTAATTTTTGCACCGCAACGTCATGAACAACTTGATCGTAAGCACGTTGCAAGAAAGTTGAATAAAGTGCGGCATAAGCTTTCAATCCTTCTGTCGCAAGACCAGCAGCAAAAGTTACTGCATGTTGTTCAGCAATTCCGACATCAAAAAGTCGATTAGGATGTTCTTTAGCGAAAACGTCCAAACCAGTTCCTGAAGGCATTGCCGCAGTAATCGCCAGAATTTTTTCATCTTTTTTTGCCAATTCGGCCAAACGTTTGCCAAAAATTTTCGAATAGCTTGGATGCGCGATAGCGGCCTTTTCTTGCACTCCAGTTTCAGGGTCAAACTTTGCCACCGCATGAAGTTTATCCGAAGTTTTCATCACCTCATTATAACCGCGACCCTTTTCAGTGACGCAGTGAATGAGGATTGGATCGGTTGAATGATCGTCACGAATATTTTGCAAAATCGGCACTAACGTATCCAAATCATGGCCATCAATCGGTCCGATATAATAAAAACCCATCTCTTCAAAAATATTACCTCCCATCCACCATTCCTTGGTTGCCTTCTCTAATTTACGCGGAAAATGCGACAAAGAATCTGGTAATTTATGCGTAACTTTTTTTGCTAAATCACGAATTTTTAGATAAGATTTGGAAGCAGCAAGACGTGAAAAATAATGCGACATTGCACCAGTTGGCGGTGCAATTGACATGTCGTTGTCGTTTAAAATCACTACAAGTCGGTTGTCGTGAAAAAATTCATCTTCCAGCGCACCAGCGTTATTCATGGCTTCGTAAGCCATCCCAGCTGACATTGATCCATCGCCGATCACGGCAATTACGTGCGATTTTTCTTTCTTAAATTTTTTTGCCACTGAAATTCCGAGAGCTGCCGAGATAGATGTAGAGCTATGCCCTGCCCCGAACGGATCATATTCACTTTCGGCGCGACGGGTAAAGCCGGCAAGACCATGAGGTTGACGAATAGTACGCATACGATCTCTACGACCAGTCAAAATTTTATGCGGATAAGCTTGATGACCAACATCCCAAATTATTTTGTCATGCGGCGTGTCAAAAACATAATGCAACGCTGTGGTAATTTCGACAACACCAAGCCCCGCACCAAGATGGCCGCCAGTTTGCGAAACTGCATCAATCGTTTCAAAACGTAATTCGTCAGAAATTTGTTTAATTTGCGGCAACGAAAATTGTTTCAAATCAGCTGGAATTTTTACCAAATCGAGTAACGCAGTTTTGGATTTTTCTTCAGACATTTTTGTTGTGATTTTGTAAGGGAGGAAAGATTTTGAAAAACTAATCTACAGCTTAGAGTTTTCAACAACTCCATTACAAAATTTTGGAAGAAATATGATTTTAATTCTTTTCAAAACTAAATAAGCGTTTAATCAATTACTGGGTTGCTAAGTCGCTGGCGCTCCAGACTTATTAAGTAAATAAAAACGGAATCCTCGTAAATTTAGTGTCAAATCTCCTTCGACAACTGATTTTTTCGCGCGAATTAAATCTGATTTTCTTGAGCATTTTTCTGTTCGCTATCGCCCTTGGGATGAACGCTGTCAGCTTTCCAGCGGTTTTGAATAAATATAATATTGATACTGCTCACATCGGAATTGCCTTTATGTTCGAATGTTTGGGCGGCATTGTGATGTCATTTTTTTTAAGCCGCATTGTCGGAAAGATTACCATGATCCGTACAATGGCAATCGCTGCGATTACTTATTCTTGCATCATTTTAGCAATTTATTTTTACCAAGGTTTTCTCTTGTGGATTCTCTTCGCTTTTGCGATGGGAAATTTGTGGTTTATGTATGTAATCACCCGCCAAGCTTGGATGAATATGTTGTTAACCTATGAGCAGCGCGGCATCGGACTAGGAATTTTTAGCATGTTGATTTCTGCCGGCATCGCGTTGGGGCCAGTCATCATAAAATTTAGCGGAGCACAAAATTATCTTTCTTTCGTCATCGCCGCTTTTTTTACCATCGTTTCATTTTTATGTTTACTACCCTTAGGACAAAAACCCGCGCCACAATTAGATTCTCAGCGCATCGCTTTAATCAGATTTTTTAAAACCAACCCTCAGATTTTTTTGGCACGATTTTTTCTCGATTTTCAAACTTATGTCTTGCTGACTTTTACTGTAATTTTTGGCATAAAAATTGGATTATCTTATGAGATCGCCGGCCTTTTAATCAGTGCTTACATGGCAAGCGGATTTTTCGATTTGATGGTCGGTTTTCTTTTAAAAAAATGGAATCCTTACCAACTAATTAATTTCGGATTTTTAGGCTGCTTATCTTCATTTTTGCTCATCATATTTTTTCATAATTATCAGTTTTTATTACTCTGCTATTTTTGTTTCGGAATTTTTGTCGCCTGCATTTACGTTTCAGCTTTCAAAGTTTGTAACGACGATTTTGATCCCGATGAGTTGGTAGCAGCTAATTCAACTTTTCAATTAATCGGTGCTCTCGGGTCATTGTGTGGAAGCTTGATCGGCGGAATTTTGTTCAATATTTTTGGTGCAGTCGGATTTCCCATTACTATCGTTTTATGTTGTATTTTTTATCTAAGTTTCTTGGTACTTTATAATAAAAAACAATCTTTGGTAACTGCTTTTCAAAAATCGAAATGACAAAAAAATCCTCTAAATCTCCAATTCGTTTGGGCGTAAATATCGATCACGTTGCGACAATCAGAAACGCGCGCGGTGGCTCTCATCCTGATCCGGTTGATGCGGCAATTTTAGCACAAAAATCTCAAGCGCATGGAATTACTATTCATCTACGCGAAGATCGTCGTCACATTCGCGATGAAGATTTGGTACGGTTAAAAAAAGAAATAAAATTACCGATCAATTTGGAAATGGCAGCAACCGAAGAAATGCTGGCAATTGCCCTAAAAACCAAACCAAACGCTGTTTGTATCGTACCAGAAAAAAGACAAGAAGTTACAACTGAAGGTGGACTTGATGTAGTGAAAAATGAAAGGGTTTTGCGGGAAATGATTAAAAAAATTCGCGCTAAAAAAATCAGAGTTTCACTTTTTGTCGATGCCAACGAAGCGCAAATTCGCTGCGCTAAGAAAATTGGTGCTGACATAGTTGAGATTCATACTGGCGAGTTTTGCCATACTTTAGGGAAAAAACGTGAGGTAGAATTTAACAGAATAAAAAACTGCGCCGCACTTTGTGAAGAACTTGGTTTAGAGTGTCACGCCGGACATGGATTAAATTATGAAACTGCCAAAATAATTGCTAAAATTCCGCAAATTGTCGAACTCAACATCGGACACTTCATAATCGGAGAAGCAATATTTGAAGGATTGGAGAAGGTGATTAAAAAAATGAAGAAAGCGATAAGCTAGAATTAATTTTACTGTTATCCTGATTTTACTGTCATCCTGAGCGTTAGCGAAGGATCTCGTGAGTTTATTATTTTAAGACGAACTAAAGAGATCCTTCGCTAACGCTCAGGATGACAACAAAATTCCAACAATGAGTCATTCTAGCTTAGGTTGAAAAATATTATTGCTTCTTTTTTCGGAAAATTTTGTCCTAGCGCGGGACAGCAATCTGCCCACGCCTTTCAATAAATTCATAATCGAAATATGAAAAAAATTTCCGCGACAATTTTTGTTACTGCACTTTGTTTCTCTTCAATGGCGCATGCCGATGAATCATTAGGCAAACACTCATTTGGTGTTAACGTGATGCAATCAAGTATTTCGTATCATGAAACTGCTACTAAAAGTACTTTTGGTGGCAATCCTAGATTGTACGCTGGAAGCTCAGATAGCGACCTTGGTGCTGGATTGGCTTACAAATACACGATGAATTTCGATAAAATTTCTATTGCTCCTGGTTTGTTTTTCGAAAAACCAAACGCATCATCTGGTGGTAGAGGATCTGAAAATACTTACTTATCACGAATGACAATAAAAGATCGTTACGGCGTATCTTTTGATTTAGGATATGACGTAACAGAAACCATCACACCTTATTTCACTGGCGGATATTCATCAGTTCGTTACATCGCAAAAAACGTTAGAAATGGTTTATCAGCCTTAAAAAGTAATACTGTCAGCGATTGGTATTGTGGTGCTGGTTTAAAAGCGAAAATTAATAAAGATTTTTCATTAGCTTTAGAATATAACACACAAAAATTTAATGCTAAGACTTCGGTTGTAAATAACCCTGATTACAATGGTACTTACGTAACTAGATTAAATTTAATCAAACTTGGAGTTTTTTATAATTTCTAGTTTGTGAAATTCTTAAAACACCACAAACCCCGTCCTTCCTTAGTTAATTCATAGTTTTGATTTTTCATGAGAGATAACGGATCTAACCATAAGCTTCCTCCAGAAATTTTAGAGACAACACAGAACTTTGACCAAGAAGATGACATTAGTAGTTCACAACAAGAATTTTTCGATGCTGTTGATGATACTTTGGAAGTAGATGGAGATGTATTTTTTGATGCTAATACCGGCTTAGAATATGATTACGAATCAGTCAGAAAACTTTTGGGTTTTGAGCAAAATAATTTTCTTGTTGAAGGAACTCAAAAAATAAAAAAACCATCAAAAGGATATAGTTTTACTCCAAGCAAGGTGATGATTTTTTGGGAGTTTTAGCTCACTCGGCCAGAGTTACTGGCGCCAATTTTCTAAGACAAGAACCACCACAACCACCTCTTAGAACACAGTCACAAAATAATTCTGATTTTAGCGATGATTCTATCACTCAACAAATCATCAAAACCATCTCCGCACCACTTCCACCATCTGATTTAAAATACCAAAGTGGCTTATATGAAATTGCCAACCAGAGTTATTTAACTGATTTAAATACCACACAATCCTATGGTAGCTTACGTGGCAGTCACTTAACACCATTTGTTAATTTGACTGATTTTAACTCTTCATCTTTAGAATATCGCACAGACTACAACAAAAACGCAGAAGTTGGCACAGAAAGTGTCGAACAATATAAAGACGATTTTGAACAATTTATTAGTGAATGGCAATCGTTTAAAGGCTCTCGTGGCAAATCTGCCAGAAGGTTCTCAATAGACAGTAATGGTGATTTTTTTGTCGATTACAAATACAAAAATGGGACCACAGAAACTCAAAAAATCGATCTTGGATACATTGGAGAATGGGAAGGAGAATTAGACGGAGATCGTCCTTTATCAAGGTTACTAAGAGATAAAGATGGTAATTCCTACGAACAGTTCAGAAATGCTAAAGGAGAATTAAGCTTCGGCGCCATTGATTGGAAATATAAAAGCAAATGGCAAAATTATGGATTTGATGATGAATCACAAATAACCGGAATAAGAAATTTATCTGATGAATATGAAGACTTTGAAGAAATCAGATATCGCAATGGAACTGTAACAATCAGAAGACAATTAATAGGAGATGATGCTATTCCAGCAACAGCTGTACCAACTCGCGCACCAACTAGACAACCAACTCCGTTACTAACTCAGTCACCTAGTCAAATTCCGACTCGGCAACCAAGTGTATCTCCAACTGTCAATCCAACAATAAATCCAACTTTTAACCCAACCGTAAATCCTACTACTGCAAACCCAAGCAGTCGACCATCTTCACAACCAAGTGGTCAACCAAGTAGTCAGCCAGTTGCTAGACCATCATCATTACCAAGCTCTAGCCCTTCTGGAGTACCAACCTTTATTCCAAGCAGCAGACCAAGTTCACGACCATCAAGGCAACCGTCTAGCCAACCTACTAGACAACCAAGCAATGCCCCGACTACACAACCAACTAAACAGCCAACAGCTCAACCAATTAGTAAACCAACATCACAGCCAAGTGGACAACCGACTGTGCAACCAAGTTTATTGCCCTCTGGACAACCAAACGCTCAACCTACAACTTGGCCGACAAGTCAACCAACTCGTCGACCGTTTTCTCAACCTACTTCACAACCATCTCAAAGACCATCAATTAATCCAAGTTCAAGGCCAACTAGACAACCAACTAGCAGACCAAGTTTACAGCCGAGTGCACAACCATCATCGCATCCAAGTAATCAACCTACTTCACAACCAACTGTAAGACCATCGCAAGTCCCAACAGCTCAACCATCTGGACAGCCATCTGCTTCACCGACTGCGCAACCTTCAGTAGTTCCAACTAGAGTTCCAACTTCACAGCCAACAAGCTGGCCAACATCGAGCTCATCATCGAATCCAACATCACAACCAACTTCATCACCATCTACCAAACCAACAGTTCAGCCCTCTACACTACCAACTGTACAGCCATCTTCAGAACCAACAGTACAACCAACAGATTATCCTTCTTTAACGCCAACTGGCCAACCAACTAGAAGACCGAGTGCAGTTCCAACTAGAAATCCGATTGCTTTACCAACTTCCTATCCTAGTGGACAGCCATCTAGATCACCTACATCACAGCCAAGTACTCAACCAAGTGGACAGCCGAGTGGAAAACCATCTGTACAGCCAACTACAAGACCATCAAACGTACCAACACAAAGTCCGTCGGCACAGCCAACAACAGAACCAAGTTTACAACCAGTAGGTCTACCCACTTCACTTCCAAGCACAACACCAAGCTCGCAACCAACTGTTGTGCCTTCTAGAAGATCATTTTCACAACCTACTTCATCACCAAGTAACCAACCATCATCACAACCGAGTAGTAATCCATCATCACGACCAACTCAAAAACCGAGCGATCAACCTACTGGAAAACCTTCAGGACAACCAAGTGGCGAACCTACTGGTCAACCATCAGAACAGCCATCCAATCAGCCGAGCTCTTTACCAACAGCTTTGCCGACTGCACAACCAATTCCACATCCAACATCACAACCTTCGACTCAACCATCAACAGAACCATCGGCACAGCCTGTGGCGAATCCATCAGCCCAGCCAAGTGCTTCACCAACTGTGCAACCAAGTTCATTCCCAACCTCGTTGCCAACTGATCACCCATCAACTTCACCAACTACAACCCCAAGCAATGCACCACAAGCAGCACCAACTGTAAGTCCTTCAATAGATCCGACTGCAGAACCAACTGCCTTCCCATCTGTTTATATTGAAAATGGAGAAATTCATCCATCGCCGCAACCCACAAGTCAACCAACAGGACAACCGAAAAGTCAGCCTTCTTTTATAACCTTAGACAGTTCTGGAAAACCAATATGGACAGAAACCCAAACAGTCATAACTGCTGGTACAGTTGGTGGAGTAAGTTTATTAGCGATTTCAGCTTACATTTATAAACTACAGAGAGATCGTAAAAACGCTGTTGATGACTTAAGAAATCTCTCACGAGCAGTAGAGCCAGATATTAATATCGTTGAAGAAGACCCTGCTTTAGAAGCAATTATGGCTGAACCTCCAGCTGTAATTGTTGAACCAAAACCAATAATTCTGCATGATAAAGCTAGAAATTTGGTACTAAAATTCCGCGATGAAAAACAGTTCAGATTCTACGGTTCTCACATGCGTTTCCGTGCGGAATTTGAATCTGCCGTTTCTGAATTAGCTGCTAGAGAACTTCAATCAGCTGTTACAGCAGAAGATCAAGAACTAGCTGAAGGCACCGAAACAAATGCAAAATGGCTAAAGGATTATTTAAACGCCATTGAAGCCGCAGCTAAAGCTAGCAACGGTGATGAAGTAAGACGCTTAATTTCTGACGCAGCAGCAAAAACACGCTTAACAGAACTTCTCGATCGCATCAAAATCAGCGGCAACGACAGAACAAAATTCCTCGATTTCCTTGAATCTTTTATCAGCCCACAAAAAGGAGCCGATTTTTACGGAAAATATTACGAAGAAGCGCCACAAATTTTAGAAATAGGAAACGGCTTTAATATCAATGGTGCTGACGAATTATTTTTATTCGAAAATTTCCGTGCCATCAGTGCTGAAGAAGTTGTTGCTGCAGGTCAAGAATTCACTACAGAAGATGGTGCAAGATATACTTACGACATCGCGCATTGCGAAGAATATTACTCGCTTGAAGCGGATAATAGTCTGATCAAAAAACCAGTACCGATTTATGTAATTGGTCAAGATGGCAATCTGTTGGTTTTCAAACGCGACAAAGATGTGCAAGCTTATCTCGATTTCTTGGATTATCCGAAGTCAATTCAACGCATGTTAGAAGACGATGAAATTGATGCCGAAGTTGATATAGCACAAGTTTTCACCGACTATCTGCAAGATTTCTCCGATACTTGTTTAGCAAAAAACGATGACGAAATCGGAGCATTACTTCTTGATTCAAGACTACAAACAATCTTCGCAGCTGCGAAAATGGATGAAGCAGCACAAGAAAAATTTATGCTGTATCTTGCTCACATCCAAAATCCGGATAGCAATATCGCCTATCAAAAATTTTGTGGACAAACAGCACCACGCGTAATCGACAAAGATAGCGGATTATTTAGCGTCAGCCGTGACGGCGCGATTTCATTTTACGAAAATTATCGTCCTTTTGATCGTCAAAAATATTCGATTAATGCTGAACGAACTGAAATCACCTACTTTGATGATGAAGGGAAAGAACTAAAAGAATCGAATTTTTTCATCGACAAAAATGGTCAGACAATAGTTTACGATGTTTATCAAGCTCGTGGCTATTCTTGGATTAACGAAAGTCTGGAATTGGAATATATCGAATATCACGAAGCTGAAGCAGCTTATTATTTCGATTTGAATGATGATTTGTTGAGATTTGCCGATGAAACCCACATGGAATCTTACCAAAATCTGGAAGATTTTATGCGATCGTTGTCTGCAGCTGAAATTGAACAACTCAGACAATATCAAGTTAGTGGAGTTCCAACTGCAGAAGTTCAGGTTGAAACCCAAGAAAATGTAGAACCATTTGGTGATTTGACCTTACAAGACATTGAAAATGATAAGGCAAATCCAGATGCCTTAGAACGTCAAAAAGAACTAGAAACAATTGGTCGAGATACTGAACGCTTGGCATTTTTATTAGACGTGGTTGATCGCAAAAAAGCGCTCACCGATTATTTCGCAAAATACTGCGGCGCGACAGCAGATATTTTGGAAGAAGAAAATGAATACCGCTTCAAAGATGGAAATTTGATTATTTATCAAAACTTCCGCGATCTTGATCCGCAATTACATCAGAAAGCCGATCCTCAAACTTCTTTTATCGATCAAAAAACTGGCAAAGTTAAATTGTACGATACCGTCGAAATTGGCGGATATTTTATGCGTGATGACGACGGACAATCGCAATTCTATGAATATCGTGAACCAGAAATGGTTTATCTGGTAGATTCCAACCATCGCATGCTCAGATTTGACTGCAAATCCGACCTTGATAATTACCAACTCTACCTGCACTACAAACAAAACTTTATTGATCTGGTTAAATCAGAAGATGCAGAAAAAGCACAATGGCTGGAAGGATATTTCGGCAGAATTGCTGCAGTTGCGAAAGATAAAACGGCGATCGCGGCAATTACTCAAGATGCTGAATCTGCTGCAAAGTTAGAAGAAATTTTTGACCTAATTGAACTCAATCTTAATGGCAGAAAACAGTTCAACGATTACGTAAATGCAGTAGTTGGCAAAATCGATAATTTGAACGCTTTCTATCGTGAATATTTCGGCAATCCGGCAACAGTTCTTGGCAGATCTATGTACCATCTCGAAGATGGCAATCTGGTTCTACACGAATACTTACCACCAGAACAACAAACTGCAGATAAAAAACGCAATTCGCAATTTGCCGAAGGTCATTATGTTCAGCAGGCCAATGGCTCGCTTGAATATTTTGAATTTAGACAACATAGCCCTGTTTTCTTCGTTACTGCCGAAAGAAAAGTTCTGAAGTTCCGCTCTAACTCTGCTCTAGAGCGCTATCAAGAACATTTCAATTATGCAGCAAATTTGATTCAAAGAGTTCGAGCAGAATCTCCTGAAGATGCTGATAATTTGAAACGATTAATTGATGCAACGATGGAAAGCCAAGCTGAGATGGTTGGAGATGAAGAAGTAATCGCAAGAACTGCAGAAATACTCAAACTAGATCAAGATGATCTCGATCAGCTGCGCGATTTCTTGTACGCCTTGGCTAATCCGCAAACTAATAACGAATATTACGAAAGATACTACGGCGACGCGCCAGATGTTTTGGAACTTGGCTTACATTGCGGTTTTGAAAATGGTAATCTGGTTACATATCACAACGTTCGTGATCTTGATGCTGAAAGCAGAGATAATGAAAATACTCGCCGTTTCATTGATCGCGAAGCTGAAAAAATCGTTTTGTATGATGCGCTCGAAGAACAAGGTTATTTTTATCAAAGAGATAACGGCACCATTGATTACAAGGAATATCAACGCCCTGAAAAAGTTTATTTACTTGGCAACAATCAAGAAGAATTGCTTGAATTCATTGGCCCTGACCAGCTTGAACAATATAAGCAATTTCTTGATTACGTACCGCAACTTTTCAGAACTATTCAGGAAAGAAGCCCTGAAGCAGCTAAAAGATTTGAAGAGCTTTTAACTGACGGCGGAAACTCTAGAACAGATGAAGAAAGACAAAGCCTATTACAAGATCAAAGGCTACAAGAAGTTATGGATCTTTTAGAGATGGATAATTTCGATAAAACAAAACTGAGATTTTATTTCTTCTCGCTAACCAATCCAAACTCAACTTCAGAATTTTATAAGACTTATTACGGCAAGATTCCTGCTCAACTTTCGCGCGGTCTTGATTTCGAAATTGATGAAGATTACCGCTTATTAATTCACGAAAACGCCACAGAATTTAATGACGAAATTCATCGTTTTGATGTTGAAGCCAATAAAGTTTTTTTACGTGCTGCCGAAGGTGAAGCCGAAATCGAAGTTGATTTTATTACCAAAGGAAATGGCGAAATTATTGTCTGCGACAAAAGACCAGTTGTACGCTACTTCGAAAAAGTTGATGAACACACCATCGAAGACGTATTTTCAGTTGAAAGAAAAGCTCAAGAATTTGCACGTATCACAATCGAATCCTTCTTAGAAAAGACAGAGCAAGTGGAAGATAATTATGAAAGAATTTTAGATGATACCATCACAGAAATCAGTTCAGAAATCGCAACAGAGGTTCTTCAACAAATTTACAACGAGAATTTAGAGAACTTAAGAGAACAAGAAATACAAAGAATCCGCCAAGCTTCGCAACAAATTCTTGAAGAGCTAATTGAATCAGCAGCAGATGAAACTGATCGCAATATCGCCCAAGAAGTATTGAAAAACATCATTGCCCAAATTCATGTTCAAGAAACTGCCGCAACCGCTGCTGAAATAAGTGAAGATGCACTTAAAACAGCGCAAGATACAATATCAGCAGGAGCAGTTTCAGCAGTTGGAAACTTGGCACACGAATCCAGTGATGATCCAATAGAACGAGCCAATAGAATAATCGAAGAAATGGCAGAAAAATATCACGAAACCATGAGACGTTCTCACGATATGGCTATAGTATTGATTGAAGGTACTATTGATGATTTCATTCAACGTTTAGAATACGAGAATGAAGCTTTTGAAGCTATAGATGATCACAATTCCGCTCAAAATTCGCAATATGGGGACGATGATTTTGAAGTAATAGAGGAAGAACATAAAGAGGGTTTTGGAGAGCAATACGTCGAGGAACAAAAAGAAACTTTGATGTCAAGAACTCAGGTAATTCAGGGATCAGAACCTTTAGCATCTCCAGATCGAGAAAGACCAAAAACTGCTCAAGAAATCGCTAAAGAAAGAGTCGCTCGATACAGAAGTAGAAAAGGTGACAATTCCGAACAAGATAGGTCAAGAAGAGAAAGATCCAATTCTAAAAGACCACAAACAACAGAAGGACAAAAAGAGGCTTATGATAGAATCCGAGAATGGAACAAAAGAAATTCGCAAACATCGGAAATGAATACAGATTTTTCGATGATTGCTCTTGATGGAACATTCAGATCACCAAAAAATCTCAATGAAACCAGCATTGATGATACTCTAACTGGAATTGAAATAACAGTTGATCAACCTCAAGTAAAACTTGATCAAACTTCGATGATTCCAGTTGTTGGAAGAAATCCTAGTAATGCAGCGAAAGTTTATGAACACGATGCTTATTGGCGAAGAGAGCATGCTGAAAGATTAAGACAACAATTAAACTCAAGAATTAGTGAACGCGCTCGTACTCGTGAAAGATTAATTCAATCAGCCACAATAGTGAATGAATCATCTTTAGTTAGCGGCGTAAGACAACAATTGAATAGAGTCAAAAAAGCTTATGGAGGTAGTGTTGCTCTATCATCACTAACTCTGTCAGAACAAGAAAGCGCTCTTAGCAACCCTTCAGTTCAAAGTATTAATTTAGGAGAAGAAAGTATTGCCGAAGCATCGCAATTAGGTTTCATACCTTTAGCACCATTAGCTGAAGAAGAGGAAATAAAAGAATCAGAATTAAGAAACACAGAAGCACCAGCTCCGACTGCCTCAGTTCGTCAATCTATTGCATTAAGTGGTGGTAGAGGAGGAAAAGGTCGAGGTGGCCATAGCGAAAATAGAGCAAAACCACAAGGTAAGAAATATTAAAGATCTTATCAGAACTGATTTAAGAAAACTGGATTACCCTGTAAGACAATAGTAGATCGCAACTTTAACTACGAGAAACTTCATCTTCAGATTGGCGTATGCCCCTCATCATCTCTGCTATTTAATTGCTCATCAGTAAAATATTTCAATAACTCAACATCACCTGCCCTTGCGGCACTGAATACGGTAAACTCTTCTTCATAATTATAGGTCATAACACTAGCGGCAGTTCCCATAACAAATCCAATTTATTTAAACTAAGCGGCAGTAACGAAATCTTTCATAACAGTTTTCACACCAGTTTTTTCGAACATAATTTCAAGTTTATTGCCATCCATACTGACAACTTTTCCGTAACCAAACTTTTGATGAAAAACTCTTTTGCCAAACATCGCATCTTTAGGATTTTCCGCATTTGATGACGAAGTTTTAACCACATCTTTGTAAGACGAATTTAATATCGAACCTTTGCTACCAAAAGAATTTTGCGGCGGCGAATTTTTAATAAAACTGTTGGGCGAATAATGTTTTTGGAAAGAAGTTTTTTGATAATTTCCGCCTTGATAACCGCCATAAGCCATCTCTTCAAAATCAACTTCATCTTCGGGCAATTCTTTGATGAAGCGTGATGGCATCTGCATTTGCACATCACCAAAAACGTAGCGCGATTTGGCATAAGATAAAATCAGCTCTTTTTTGGCGCGCGTAATTGCCACGTACATCAAACGTCTTTCTTCTTCTAGCCCGTTGCGTTCTTCAACTGATCGCGCGCTCGGAAATAATCCGTCTTCAAGTCCAGGAACAAAAACCAAATCAAACTCCAAACCTTTGGCAGCGTGCACCGTCATTACTGTCACCGCATCGGTCAAATTTTTATCATCACGCGCTTCAATCAACGAAACATATTCTAAGAACTCAACCATGCTGGAAAAATCACCCAAGCTGTTGATAAATTCTTCGATATTTTCCAATCGTCCTTGCGCTTCCAAAGTGTTTTCTAATTTCCACATTGCGATATAGCCAACTTCTGTGAGCAAAGATTTGGCCAAGTCTGCCAGCATCGCTGTACCAACTTGGGCGTGAGTTTTTTCGATAGATTCCACCAAACTTTTCAACGCATCGCGCGCTTTTCCTTTGAGTGAATTTTCTTCGAGAGATTTTTTGATCGCGCTAAAAAACGAAATTTTTTCAACACGAGATTTCTCGTAAATTGCTGCAATTGTTGCATCGCCAATACCACGTTTCGGCACGTTGATAATACGCGACAAAGCCAAATCATCATCCAAATTAGCGCAAATTCGCAAATAAGCGATTGAGTCACGAACCTCCATTCGTTCATAGAATTTCATGCCGCCGATAACTTTGTACGGCAAAGAATTGTGAATAAATGCTTCTTCAAACGCGCGAGTTTGATAGCCAGCGCGCACTAACACTGCCATTTCGGAAGGTTTATATTTTCCTGAAGACATGGCAACACGAATCATCTGCGCCGTGCTTGATGCTTCCATACGATCATCAGGGAATGCCACAACTTTGAGCTTCTCGCCCTGCTTCTGATCGGTCCACAAAGTTTTGCCGTGACGTTCTTTATTGTTGGAAATTACCGAATCCGCGGCTTTTAAAATTCGCGAAGTTGAACGATAATTTTGTTCCAAACGAATAACTTTGGCGTCGGCGAAATCTTTTTCAAAACGTAAAATGTTAGCGATATTCGCACCACGCCAGCTATAGATCGATTGGTCGTCATCACCCACGCAGCAAATATTTTTATGTGCATCAGCCAACTTCAAAAGCCATTGATATTGGGCGTTGTTGGTATCTTGATATTCATCGACCAAAATGTAGCGGAACTTGTCTTGGTAATAAGCCAGCACATCGGGAGCTAGACGGAAAATTTCTAAATTGAGCAAAAGTAGATCACCGAAATCCACCGAATTCATCGACTTCAAACGAAATTGATAAGTTTCGTAAACTTCCTTGAGGCGCGGTAATGATACGTCAAAACCACTTTCTAAACTAGCAGCGCTGACCACTTTATCTTTGAGTCGTGAGATTTTATTGAGATAAAGTTTCGGCGCGAATTGTTTAGTATCGATGCCGAAATCAGAAATAATTTGTTTTAGCAAACGTGTTTGATCGTCGTCGTCAATGATCGTGAAATCAGAGCGTAGGCCTACAACTTCAGGATGACGACGCAAAATACGCGCCGCAATCGAGTGAAAAGTTCCCACCCAAAGATTGTTGACTTGATCGCCAATTGTTTCGCCGATTCTTTTTTTCATCTCCGCCGCCGCCTTGTTGGTAAAGGTTACGGCCAAAATCTGATAAGGTGATGCGAGATAAGAATTTACGATGTGAATGATGCGCGAAGTTAAAACACGAGTTTTTCCCGTGCCAGCTCCAGCCAGTACCAATACTGGGCCTTGCGTGGTTTGCACTGCTTCGTTTTGCGGAGAATTTAAATTCATTTAATATTTTTTACGTAATTAGTATCTAGCTTTGGCTAAAGAAACCCCCCGACCCTGCGGGCCACCCCCCTTGACAGGGGGGCTTAGCCGAACTTGCCCCCCTGTCAAGGGGGGTGGCCCCGCTAGGGGTCGGGGGGTTTGTTTAGCCAAACTTAAATTATTTTTTAACCACCAGATACCCTCGATAAGTATCTCCATCCTCAGTGTTTATCGCTTCAAAAAGTTTAGATAAATCCACCCAATACCAACCAGTTTTGTGCAGCGCGACATCAAGAACTAAAATTGAATCACTGACTTCATCATAAGCCGCAACTGGCGAAAAGTGACCTCTCGTGCCATTTCCAACAATTTTTCCATCAAAATTCACTACCACAAAATGATCGCTATCGACTAAATATTTTTTCAAATCTTCACGAAATTTTTGTCGCGAATTTTCACCATTTTTTGCTACGTGATTTTCTTCAACACGAAAACCATAAACACGATTTAAAACTTTCGAAAAATCACCCATAGACATTCCTGGATCATAAATTTCTTTACCATTTTTACGCGCTGGAGCTTTGAGTTGTATGATTTGACGCTTTTTAATATTGTCAGTTTTTTCATTCAAAAAACTCTGCTGGGAATAAGAGTGAAATTCAGCAATTCCACCACCCGCACCTTTCGGACGCTTTACTTGATTTTCTTTTTGGCTAGGAATTTTTTCGCGATCACTTGTCGCATTTAACAAAATCACACCAGTAGCAACCGAACAATAAAGCGGATTGACCTGCGGTTGGTAAAAATTTACCAGCTGATAAAAATCATTTTTTGCCTGACTTCTTTCTAATCTTTTTAAGCCTTCTTCGCTATTCCATTTTTCATTTTCGGCGGCAAAACTTTGTCCGCAAAAAGCGATGATAATAATAAAAATCGCCGAAAATATTTTGGAAAAATTTCTCATATTTGATTCACAAATAATAATTAGCTAAACAATGCCCGAAGCCGTCACAATTCAAGATAAATGCAGCAGCGAAGTTATTGTGATTGTTGAAAAATTTTTACGCTTTTTGGAAGTCGAAAAAAGATATTCCAGCCACACATTAAATTCTTATCGCACCGACATTTTCTATTTTTTGGATTTTCTTTCTAGATTTCACGACAAAATTATCAGCAAAAATGATCTAGAAAATTTGCTGGTTCATGATTTTCGTCGCTGGCTTGGTGAACGCCTGAACAATCACGTTAATTCCTCCAATGCTCGCGCAATTTCTTCGCTGCGCTCTTTATTCAAATTCGCCAATCAAAATAAATTAATCGATAATAATCAGATCGCAAAAATCAAAACTCCGAAAGTCGCTAAGCCAATTCCCAAAGCAGTTGATAAAATCGACATCGATAAAATTTCTAGTGAGATCGCAAAAATTCGTAAAAACGAATGGCAAGCCAAACGAGATTTGGCTCTACTTACTTTGATTTATGGTTGCGGATTGCGTATTTCTGAAGCTTTGGCGGTCAACAAAAAATCGCTACAAAATAACCAAACTTTGATTGTAGAAGGCAAAGGCAAGAAACAACGAATGGTACCGCTCCTTCCTATTGTACATCAACGCATCGCCGAATATTTAAAAATCTGTCCATTTGAAATTTTGTTCGATCAACCAATTTTTTTAACAGCTAAAGGCAAAACACTTTCACGCCGCGATTTTAGTGCTTTGGTACAAACAATTCGTACCAATTTAAATCTGCCAGAAACAATTACTCCACACGCTTTTCGTCATTCTTTTGCTACTCATTTGCTAGAAGCTGGCGGCGATTTACGCGTTATTCAAGAATTGTTGGGACATGAAAATTTAACGACAACGCAACGCTATACTAAGATCGATAAACAACATCTTCTAAGCAGTTATTTTAAGGCGACCCTACGCTAATACTTACAAAAATCAGCTTTGTGCATCACGCATTTACCAGCAATTTCGCTATTACAATAATCACAAAGTGAATCGATTTTTAGTAAGGTGATTTTGTTTTTCTCAACTGTAATTTCTTCTAAATCTTTCAGCTTCTGTAACGTCCTAGACAAGGTCTCTGGGTTAATTCCAAGATAAGATGCGATAACAGACTTTTCGTATTTCAGATCGAATGTTTTAGATTTTCTCTCCCCACCATCAAAAGCCATTTCTAATAAAAATTGGCCAACTTTCTGTTTAGAATCGCTGATACGCAAACTACAGAGTTTATCCACCAATAGTTTATTTCTTCGTGCAGTTTCTTGCAAAATTGCCAAGCCAAAAGTAGGAAATTTATGCAGTAAATCTCTAGCCTGATCGATTGGAAAACTTAATAACGTACAGTCCAACATTGATTTCGCGCTGGTTTGCAAAACATCGCCAAATATATCATTTAAAAAACCACCAGCTTCTACAATCTGCAACACAGCTTCATTACCATCTTCATCGATAATTGTTAGTTTCACCGCACCATCAATCACCATATAAAAATTTAATGCTTTGTCTTCAGCAAAAAAAATATTTTGGGATTTCTTAAATTTAGAAATCTGGGACGAGCCTAATATTTCCGCTAGATCTTCTTTTTTAAAGTTAGCAAAAAAACTTAAACCACTCACCAATTTCAAATCATCATTTACAAATTTTTTCATCAAATTCTTGACCCAGATCAATTACAAATTTTTTGCGACATACAGATTGTGCCACGTCTCTATAAGTAAGTTTTTAGAGATAATAAAAAGCAAAACTACTCAAAGAATATGAAAGCAAAATTAAAACTGGCGTTACTGTCAATTTCTTTATCAACCATAGCTCAACCTGCTTTCGCAGAAGCTAGTAAAGATTGGATAATCCGAGGTCGTGCTGTACAAGTTCAAACTGATGTAACTAGCAAAGTTTCAACTTTAGGTGGTGCTGTTGCAACCAATTCTGATCAAATTCCTGAGTTGGATTTTACTCGCTTTTTTACTCCAAATATCGCCGCTGAATTAATTTTAGGAACTAGCAAACATGATGTTTCTTTACGTGGCTCACCAGTTCTTGGCAACAAAACTGATCTTGGTTCAGTAAGATTATTACCACCAACTTTGACTGCACAATATCACTTCAATCCAACTGGAACTTTCCGTCCTTATGCTGGTGCTGGTTTGAACTATACTTTCTTTTATAATGCTAAAGCACCGGGTGGAACTGTTACTTCGGTGAAATATCAAGATCATTTAGGATATGCCTTCCAAGCCGGTTTTGATTACATGCTAAACGACACTTGGAGTGTGAACGTTGACGTAAAGAAAATTTATCTAAAAACCAACGTACAAGTTAACGATTCTTATACCGCTAAAGTAAGGCTAAACCCTTGGTTGTTTGGTGTAGGTATTGGATATCACTTCTAAGTGAGACATTTTGTCAAATTTACTAAAACACCAAGAACTTAATTAATGCTAATTTTATGTACGGAATTTTAGCGCTTTATCTCGGTTATATAATTTATCTGGTGATCTTCTTTCGCTGTAAGAATCGCAGTAATTTATACCGCAAAATCACTATTCTTCTTGGCATAAAATTAGCACTTATCACCGCGATTTATCTGGCTTTCTTCAACGACAAAATGACCAAAGAAGAACGCCAGCAACATATTCAATCTATCATCATCAATCAAAGCTAATATGGATCTCGGACTCGTCGAAATTTCCCGCTTACAATTTGCCGCAACTGCAATTTATCACTTTTTGTTTGTGCCACTGACGCTTGGGCTGGCAGTAATTTTGGGAATTATGGAAAGCGTTTACGTCATGACCGGAAAACAAATATGGCGCGACATGACGCGTTTTTGGGGCAAACTTTTTGCCATCAATTTCGCCATGGGTGTAGCAACTGGGATTACCATGGAATTTCAGTTCGGCACCAACTGGGCTTATTATTCGCATTATGTCGGCGACATTTTCGGCGTGCCTTTAGCAATTGAAGGTTTGATGGCGTTTTTCCTGGAATCAACTTTCGTCGGACTTTTCCTGTTCGGCTGGGACAAAATGTCGAAAGCTAAACATTTACTCGTCACTTGGTTGATGGCGATTGGAACCAACCTTTCCGCTTTATGGATCTTGATTGCCAACGGCTGGATGCAACATCCAATTGGAGCAAAGTTCAACGCTGAAACAATGCGTATGGAATTGGATTCCTTCCAAAAAATCTTTTTCAACGACGTTGCTCAATCAAAATTTGTACACACGATCAGCGCAGGATATGTTACTGGTGCAATGTTCGTTTTGGCAATTAGCTGCTATTATTTATTGAAAAAAACCAACATCGAAGTTGCACGTCGTTCGGTGATTGTTGCTTCAGCATTCGGTTTAATGGCTGCACTTTCAGTTGTAGTTTTGGGTGATGAAAGCGGTTACGCTGCGGGCGAAAATCAAAAAATGAAACTCGCTGCCATTGAAGGCATGTGGGAAACTGAAAAAGCGCCTGCTGACTTAACACTTTTTGCTATTCCTAATCAGGAAAAACAAACCAACGAATATGAAATTAAAATTCCTTACGCTTTGGGTTTGATTGCCACTCGTTCAACTCACAAAGAAATTCCGGGAATTAAAGAGTTAGTCGCAAAATCGGAAGAACGCATCAAAAACGGTATTCCACAATATTTGGTTTTGAAAAATCTGCGCAACAAAACCAGCCAAAATCCTCAAGCCGACAAAGCTTATTTGAGCGAAAATTTCCAAGATATTGGCTATGCGCTGCTTTTGAAAAAATATCGCGATGACATTGAAAATGCTTCAGCCGAAGAAATCCAAAAAGCCGCTGCCGACACTGCACCTCGCGTTGCGCCTTTATTCTTCGCTTTCCGCGTCATGGTTGGTCTGGGAATATTTTTTATCGTGCTTTTTGCCGCAGCTTTTTACCACATGAACATCAAACGTAATTTCGATAAAACTTGGTTGCTCAAAATTTGTTTGTGGTCATTACCACTGCCTTGGATTGCTGCCGAAGTTGGTTGGGTTGTTGCCGAATGTGGTCGTCAACCTTGGGTAATTGAAGGAATTTTACCAACTTTCCTTGGCATTTCTTCAGTTTCACACGCTCAAGTTTTATCAAGCTTGATCGGATTTGTTGTTCTCTACAGCTCACTTTTGGTAGTTGATCTCTATTTGATGATCAAATTCGCCAAAATGGGTCCAGAAAAAGTTTTAGGAGGAAATCACTAATGTCAGAATTTTTTAATTACGAAGTTTTACGTATTGTTTGGTGGGTTTTACTTGGCGTTTTGTTGATTGGCTTTGCCATCATGGACGGCTTCGATCTTGGCGTGGCAACTTTATTGCCTTTTGTCGCCAAAAAAGACATCGAACGTCGCGTCGTTTTAAACTCAGTCGGCCCAGTTTGGGACGGCAACCAAGTTTGGTTGATCTTGGGCGGTGGCGCAATTTTCGCTGCTTGGCCTTACGTTTATGCCGTCAGCTTTTCTGGCTTTTACTTCGCCATGTTATTGGTTTTGTTCACGCTAATTTTACGCCCTGTTGGCTTTGATTATCGCAGCAAAATTCAAAACAAAACTTGGCGCAAAACTTGGGACTTCTGTTTGTTCTTGTCTGGATTCGTTCCATCTTTGGTTTTCGGCGTAGCAATTGGCAACGTGCTTCAAGGTGTCGCTTTCAGCTTTAACGACTTCATGATTATCGAAAATAAAATCGGCTTCTTTGATTTATTTTCTCCTTTCACTTTGTTCTGCGGCGTGTTTTGCGTTATCATGCTAACAACTCACGGCGCTTGTTTCTTGGCCATTAAAACCGAAGGCAAAATTTTGAAACGCACTTTACGTTTCTTAGATTTTTCACCGATTTTAATCATGGCACTTTTTGCTCTCGGCGCACTTTTTGTGAACTCACTTGAGTCTTACAAATTAGTCGATTTCGCCGGAACAATGGGCGAATCAAATCCGCTAAACAAAAAAGTAATCCGCGAAATTGGCGGCTGGAATGATAATTACAGCGAACATAAATGGATGTTAATCGCCCCTGCTCTTGGTTTTTTGGGTGAATTTTTAACTCTAGTGTTTGTCCGTACTAAAAACTTCGGCAAAGCTTTCATCGCTCATTCAACTGCAATTTTTGGCATCATTTCCACAGTTGGTTTGACTTTGTTCCCGTTCATTTTGCCATCAAGTTTAGATCCGAATTCTTCTTTGATGATTTGGGATTCATCAAGCAGTCACTTCACTTTAATTGTGATGTTCATCGCTGCCTTGATTTTTGTACCGATCATTTTGGCTTACACTTCTTGGGTTTTCTATGTTTTGCGCGGCAAAGTTAACGACAAAACCATCGAAAAAGATTCGAAATTTTTATACTAATTGGAGACTGAATATGTGGTATTTCGCTTGGATTTTAGGAACTGGTTTGGCCGTCACTTTCGGCATTGTCAACGCTTTGTGGCATGAAATAAATCAAGAAACTCAACAAGGTGGTTGCAGAAACGCCTGTGGCAAACATTAGTGCAAAATGATTGATGTCGATTTGCTGCTCAAATATGACGGCAATTATCCACGCTACACCAGCTATCCAACTGCACCGCATTTTTCCGATAAAATAACTAGCCAAACTTACCAAAATTGGCTGAAAAATTTGCCGGAAAATCAGCGCATTTCACTTTATTTTCACATCCCATTTTGCCAGCAAATGTGCTGGTATTGCGGCTGTTTCACCACAATCACCAAACGCTACGCTCCCATCGAAAATTACGTTCGCACTTTGATCGACGAATTTCGTTTGGTAGCTGATTTAGTTGCACAAAAAAATCTGCAAGTTTCACACATTCACTTTGGCGGCGGCTCGCCAACTATTTTGCTGCCGCAAGATTTTGCGGAAATTATGCAAGAAATTCGTCAGCATTTTGTGATTACTAGTGACGCTGAAATCGCCATCGAAATTGATCCGCGCAACGTTAACGAAGAGAAAATTAAAACTTACGCTCGTGAAGGCATAAACCGCGCCAGCATTGGCGTTCAGGATTTTAATGTCGATGTACAAAAAGCGATTAATCGCGAACAATCTTTCGATGTGGTTTATGATTGCGTAAAAATGCTGCGCCAAAATGGCATCACCAGCATCAATTTCGATTTGATTTACGGCCTTCCCGAACAAACAGTCGAGATGGTGAAAAAAAATATCGACATCAGCTTGTTGATGAATCCTGATCGCATCGCTTTGTTTGGTTACGCTCACGTAAAATGGAAAAAGAAACAGATGCGTTTGATCAACGAAGCCGATTTACCCAACGAGAAAGAGCGTATTTTGACGTTTCGTGAAGCTTCAAAAAAACTGGAGGAAGTCGGATTTTTTCCAATTGGTCTGGATCACTTCGTCAAGAAAAACGACTCGATGTTTCAAGCATTTGTGGACGAAAAATTGAAACGTAATTTCCAAGGTTACAGCTCTGACAACGCCGATATTTTACTTGGCTTTGGCGCATCTTCCATCAGCTATTTACCTTTTGGTTACGTGCAAAACACAGCAGATTTTGAGCAATATAAAAAAGCGATTTTCGACAAAAATTTAGCCGTCATCAAAGGCATCGAACTAAGCGAGTCCGATAAAATTCGCAAAGCGATAATCGATGAAATTATGTGCTATTTGGAAGTTGATTTGAAGAAATTTGCTTTGTCAGAAGAGGAAATAAAAAACCTAGTCGAAGATTCACAAATATTAGCCAATTTAAAGAAAGACGGCTTGCTACGCTTCAAAAATAATACCTTAAAAATCAACACCGCCGCACCACAAATCTCAAGAATTGTCGCCAGCGTTTTCGATCAATATTTTCAGAACTCTGCCCAACAATTTTCGAAAGCGTTGTAAAAATTAATTTCTGCTAAATTAATTGATCGCCGCGCCGCTAATATTTCTCCGGATGAAATTTTTGCACCGGACGGGCGTTTGATTTCACAAAAATTCCCAGCTTGATTAGTTGATTCATCTGCTCTTTTGAAATCTCAACTGGTGTTTTCATTACATACCATTTTATCCCTTCACGGCAAGGTGGCACTGTTAAAGATCCATCATAAAAAAAAGTTTGGTCTTTTGCTTTTACGATATTTGAAAGATCAATTTTTAGATCTTTTCTGTTCGAATTCATCACATCAATTACCTGTTTAAAATCAGGATTTTCTTTGCCAACTTCCAAGAAAATTGTCACTGTCAACCATTGTTCATCTTCACTTTTGTGATAAATTTGCATCTCCATGGAATGCGACTTTCCTTTAACTAAATGCTCGCTTGGGTGATGAAATTCAAAACGTCTAACGAGATATTTTTTTTTACCACGCATCACATAATCGCGACTGTCGAACTCAACTTGCAGAACATGATTTTTGCGATTTTTTTCAACATCCGATTTGGTGTAAAAAAACTCTAGATCACCTTTGTTAAATTCTGCGGTAATATCGATTGGCGATTGATTATAGCCAATTTTACAAAACTTATTTTCCTCGCGATCGCCCCAATGTTTTGGACCGCTACTTCCATCCTCATAATTCCAACTTTTGCTACAAGAACTCAAAGCAATTAACAAAAATAAGGTGGCAATTTTTTTCATAATTTTTTTCTCCATATTTCTAATTCATTCAAAGCCCTTTGCGAGTAAGCTTCTTTGCGATCAGTTTTTTTGGTTTTTTCTTCCAAATTTTCGAACAAACCGAAATTTACATTCATCGGCTGAAAATCAAGTCCTTCATGACCAGCAGTAATATGATTTAACAATGATCCAATTGCAGTTTTGGCATTTGGTGCAGAAACGGAAAAATCACTCGCGACAAAAATTCCCGCCAGAAGACCCATAGAAGCTGATTCAACGTAACCTTCAACTCCAGTAACTTGACCGGCAAACAAAATATTTGGCGATTTTTTGAAACGTAAAAATTGATCCAAAAGTTTTGGTGAATTGATAAAAGTGTTGCGATGGATGCCGCCAAGACGGGCGAAATCAGCATTCTCAAGACCAGGAATTTTTTTCAAAATGCGTTGCTGTTCGCCATATTTCATCTTAGTTTGGAAACCGACCATATTATACAAAGTGCCTATTTTATTGTCTTGGCGCAGTTGAACAATGGCGTAAGCTTTTTCTGGACGATCTTTATTTTTTGTTCCTTCCGGCGATTTCGGGAAATGCGGATTAGTTAATCCGATTGGCTTCATCGGCCCATGACGCAAAGTGTCGACTCCGCGCTCGGCCATTACTTCAATTGGCAAACAACCGTCAAAATACGGCGTATCTTTTTCCCATTCTTTGAACTCAGTTTTTTCAGCACGAATAAGTTCATCAACAAAATCGTAATATTGCTCGCGAGTCAGCGGACAGTTGATGTAATCAGTACCGTTGCCTTTGTCATAGCGCGACTGAAACCAAGCTTTAGAAAAGTCGATTGAATCTTTGTAAATGATTGGAGCAATAGCGTCAAAAAATGCCAAATGTTCTTCGCCAGAATTTTTTAAAATCGATTGGCTGAGTGCGTCAGAAGTCAGTGGGCCAGTTGCGACAATCCAAGTTTCGTTTGATTCAGTCGGCAATTCTGAAATTTCAGTACGCGAAATTTTTACTTTTTTAGTCGCTAGTAATTCGTTTTCGATAAATTTTGAAAATCCTTCGCGATCAACAGCCAAAGCCGATCCAGCTGGAACAGAATTCGCGTCAGCAGAACGCATAATCAAAGAATTCAAATTGCGCATTTCTTGATGCAACAAACCAACTGCCGTTTTTACGTCGTCACTTCTAAGTGAATTTGAGCAAACTAACTCGGCGAAATGGTCGGTACGATGAGCGAAGGTTTTGCGCGATTGGTTGCGCATTTCGAAAACTTCAACCTCAATACCACGTGAAGCTAATTGCCAAGCCGCTTCAGATCCAGCAAGACCTGCGCCAATAATGTTAACTTTTTTCATTACGAAGTAATTTTATTTTATACTGGATGAGTGGGATTTTATTTTCGACTAAAGGAGGAACCGGAACCCCCCGACCCCTGCGGGGCCACCCCCCTTGACAGGGGGGCTTAGCCGAACTTGCCCCCCTGTCAAGGGGGGTGGCCCCGCAGGGGTCGGGGGTTTTCCTAAATCAAATCAAACAAATTCTTAATCGTCGTCGGCACGAAAGATGAAACTTTGTTAGTTTCAAAAGTTGGCTCCTTGTCAGTTTTTTTCTTGGTGTATTGATAACGAATTCCGAATACGCCACCACCCTCACCGCCAGTTAATAATCCAACAACGTTACCGATTATTGGAATGTTACCGATACCAAAAAGATTATTAATGATGAAGCCAGGAACAATCATGCCTTTGATTTGGTAAGCATCATTTTTCAAATCAACTTGGCCTTTGGCGGTAATGCCGATTTTGTAGTTGTTGGCGATTAATGAAGCGATATCGAGAACACCATCACTTAAAGAAAATTGAATTTTCATCGAATTAAAAATTGTTTTGTCTTCCGAGAAAATTTTGTCGCGTACTTTTGAGAAAAGATCATTGGTGGCAAGACGCTTCACCGTAGGATTTTCATAGATTGTAATGCTGTCATCCAAATCAATTTCACCATCCAAAACCAATTTTTTATTCACGATTTTATTCTGCAATTTTACCTGCGCATTACCGCCGGAAATAATTTTCGAAATTCCCAAAGCTTCCGCCAAATAGCCAACGTCGGTAATTTGTCCTTCAATTGTTGAGAATTTTTCCTCCGGTTTTTTGGATAATCGCAACATCAAAGATTGGCCGCGTTTATTGTAGCTGCCGATCGCACCACCAGAATAACAAAACTGATTCACACATTTTAAACCAAGTGAAAAACTTTTTATCGCTTTGGAATTTGCCAGCAAAAGATTATCGAGCGCGACTTGTACCATCGAGCTGCCGTAAATTTTTCCGCCACCAGAAAATCCGGCGAATTTACTTTGAATCATCGGCGCTAAATCCAAAACTTGGCCGTGAATTAATAATTTTTGCATCGAGGTTTTTTTGTCAGTCGTGTAAGAAATTACGTAACTATTACGACCGAAATTTTCGTTTTTGATATTAGCGGAAGTGATTGAGAACGGAGTGATATCAGCCTTAAAATCGCCGCTAATTTTAGCGTTAACTATTTGTGATTTTTTACCCACCGCCACAACTTCTTTTTTCCACAAAGAAATATTTTTCAGCGCAATTTCTTTTTCTGACGGAAAATTAATTGCCAAACTTAGTCCGCCTTCCGCACCCAATTTCTTCTCAATATTGAAGGCTTTGATCGCCAGTTCAGAGTTAGTAAGATTTAGTGAAGTGTTAAAATCTTCACTGCCAAAATCTTTTTTTACTGATGCTGTTACTGCTCCTTTAACGTAGTCATTTTTCAGATTTGTGATGTCAGAATTAACTGAAACATAAGCACGTTTAAGCGATAAAACTCCATCAAGTGGAATTCTGATATCAAAAACATTTTGCGAATTTCCATTTAAATATTTTTCTACTTCTGAAGAAAATTTTGGACTGTCATCTGCGTGTTTTAGAGAATCAGAAGCATGACCCTTGGATTTTCCAAGAATGTTCAACATCGTTGTCTGAGCATGAAAATCATCAATTACAACTCTAGAGTCGTAAATTTTACTTCCCAAAACATCGCCAGAATTCACCGCAATATTCATGCCTTTTTGTGTGAACTTTGCCGAACCATTAATTTTAGAAATCTCTGGAAAACCTTCGCTATATTTCAATTTCAAACCACCGAAAATCATCTCAGCATCAATTTTTTCCAACTCAGTAACTTCATTATTTCTGACCAAAGAAAATCTGGCATAAGCATCACGAATCAGACCTTCGCTTATATGTGTAATTACCCATTCTCTGATGCCATAATCGTGAAGATAAACTGGCCAAAGTTTTTCCAGTTCATTGGTTGGAGCATTTTGCAATTTGATGTAAAAATCTGAGCGATGATTCGGCCAATCTTTCAAATTTGAAATCAACAAAGACATGTTGAGATGGGTTTTCAGATTAAGCGAATGAGGATTAGCAATATCAGCATCATTATGCATTCTGAAATCGGCTTTAATTTCAGATAGATTAAAAATTCCCAAACCATTGTCATATTCACCTTTCAACGCCAAATCCGAGAAAAACATTTTTTGACCGAAAAATTCAGGGAAAGAAAAATTGCCGGCTTTGGAATCAGCTTTAAAAGTTACGTTGTGAATTTTTCCGTTATCAACAACGAAAGATACTCCGGTGTTAAGTGAAGCATCAATTTGCTCTAAAGGCTTTAATTCAGGGTGTAAATCAGCAATTGAATTAGTGATAAAATTCACCAAAAACACATCGCATTTTAAAATATTGTAACGCGCCAGCTGACACGAGCTGTTCAAATTTACATCACTTCTATTTTTCGAGAAACTGAGCTGATTTATTGAAGAAAGGTACAAAACATCATCTTTGGCAAAGGTACGAATTTGTGACTTTTTAATCAGAATTTCTTTGTTGCCGTTAGGAGTTCTGAGAATGAATTTGGCATTTTCGATTTCAAAACTTTTGGTAAGAAGTTTCTCTTTTTTTATGTGTGCTAGAACATCAATTGCAGCGTTGATTTGATTCGAAGAATCTTGCGTCTCCTGCTGTTTTGCATTCCACAAATCATTTAGGATAATTTCGGGATCGGAAATTTTTACTTTTCTGGGAATAAAACTAGAATGAAGTAAGTTTAACAAAGAGAATTCAGCATCAAGGCGTGGAATCAGAAATTCTTGTTTATCTGCTTTACTAAAATTTGTTTCGATCTTTTCTGAGATAGGCAGATCACGAGAAATTTTCAGATTCTTAACGCCAACTTTTAACGTACCGTATCTGGTAAAGCTGATGTAAGTATTTTCTAAAGTTACCGCATCGCCATAATCTTGTTTGATGTATTCACGAATTTTTTGGGTAACAAAAGGAAATGATTTTGGCGTGGTTGAAACCAGTATTACGAAATAGGCTAAAACAACTGAGAGAGTAAGAAGTATGGTAAAACTTATTTTGTAAAAAAGGTCGATCTTTTTTTTGATTTTTTTGGTAACAATTTTGACTTCACGATTGATCTCGTTACCAATTTCTTCGAGTGTTTCTTCAATTTTTTGCTCAATATTTTTTACACCATCACCAATTCCCTGCCCAATATTTTTAACACCTTCTTCAATTCCAGATCCAATTTGCTGCAACAGATTTTCATCTTTTTTGGAATGCTTTTTGGATTTACGGAATTTTTTTCTAAACATTTTTTGGAATATAACTAGCTGGCCTTAGTGGTGGTGATTTTCAATTAAACTGATTTATCTGGTCAAACGATGTTTTGGGATCGTGACAACCACACTTTTTTCTTTATCATCGACAACTCTGAACATGCAATTTTGCTTATCTAAAATCGAAGTGATTTGCGCTTCATCAATTCGCGAAGAAAAATCAGAAATTGTTGCTGCGGTTTTTAAATAAAAAATTACCACCATTTGATCCAAGTGATCAACCATCGTGCTAACTGTAACTTTTGCGTCCGCTTCAATTTTCAACAGTGATGCAAAAATTCTTCTAAATGCATCAATCAAAACTGATTTATCAGCTTTAATTCTCGGCATTTTATCAGCTTCAAATGGAGGTTCGACAGTAATTCTATCGCGGATTTTTTGGCTCAAACTGCTGTTAAATTCATTGATAAAATCAATTATCAAAAAAACTTCTTCATCAGAATTTAACTTGGCTTCAATCACCTTAGCATCAAGTGAGTTAGTAATCGCACTTTTCAATTTCACCGCGTTGAGATAGATACGATTAATATCATCTAACGTACGATTGCTTAAAAAATCACCATAAGGACTGGTTTTAAGAATTGCTGATGTTTGAACAATAATATCAAGATAAGCGTGCAACTCGCTTAGTAAAACTGTGGCAACTTGGCTTTTCAAATTACCTATACTGCGCTGATGCACTTCTTGAACCTTCAAAGCGTTAGCCGTTTTTTCTTTCACTTTTGCCAACATCAAATCGAAATCAATTGGCTTCACCAAATAGTCGTTAGCCGATAAACCAACGCCTTTGATCACGTTATCTTTTTGTCCTAAAGCACTTAGAAAAATGAAAGGTGTAGTGTTATTTTTGACGTTTTTTCCTTCGCGAATTAATTTGAGAAGTCCGTATCCATCAACTTCTGGCATCATAATGTCTGAGATCACCAAATCAGGTTTTTCCTGCATAAAAACTTCAAAACCCTTTTTGCCATTTTCAGCTTCGAAAACTTCGAAACCTTCGTCGCGCAAAATCTCGGCGATATTTTCACGGATTTCGTTTTCGTCTTCAACACACAGAATTCTTAATTTTCTTTCTTCGGCCATAAAATTACGAAAAATTTGGTTAAACTATTTTTGCGCCTTCGAAGTTGCGTAAAATTTCATTTACAACTTCGTCGCTAATTTCTTTTGTGTCGCCGATTTTCTCAGCGGGAACAGGATTGGGAATCTTTGCTATTGGCGCAATTTTTTCGACTACATTTGGTGAAGAATTTTGCGACTGATTCAAATCAAGCAAAACTTCTTTCAAATCTGGCAAAGCAATCATGTGACAAATACGCACTAACAGCATTTCGAAAGCCATTTTTGGCGAGTTAGAAAAATTAACTTCCGAGTTACCTTTCAGCAACATTTGCCAAATTCGCGCCAATGCAGCGAGTGAAATTTTTGCAGCAATCGCTGATATTTTTTCCTGCTGAAATTTAGAATATCCATCAAGTTTGTAGTCTTTGACCAATTTAACGGAAGTGGTTTTGGCAACAATTTCCATTAAGTCGGCAATTAATTGCGCCACGTCAGAAGAATATGAATAAAACTGTGCGAACTTATTCAGAGAGGCAGTAAAATCACCAATCAACAAGCTTTCAAAAAGCTCGATAACTTTAGCTTTGTCGTTAAGTCCAAGCATTTTTTCGACAACATCTGAAGGCAAAAATTGCTGATGATTATTGCTCGACAAAGCTTGGTCGAGCATTGAAAGTGAATCACGAACCGAACCTTCCGACATTTTGGCAATCAATTCCAAAGCTTGCTCGTCAGCTTCGAGGTTTTCTTTTTTGAGAATATTTTTTAAGTGCAGCGCAATTTCCGATTCATCCAAACGACGCAAATCAAAACGCTGACAGCGCGACAAAATTGTGATCGGAACTTTTCTGATTTCAGTTGTGGCAAAAATAAATTTTACGTGAGCTGGTGGTTCTTCTAAAGTTTTCAAAAGCGCATTGAATGCACTATTTGAAAGCATGTGCACTTCATCGATGATGTAGATTTTGTACTTCGCCATTACTGGAGCGTAGGCGATGGAATCGATAATTTCGCGGATATCGTCAACACCGGTACGACTTGCCGCATCAATCTCAATAACGTCTTGATGCTTGGAAGCACTGATCGCAACGCAGTTATCACAAATTCCACAAGCTTTAATTTCTGCGCCAGAATTAGGATTTAAGCAGTTGATAGTTTTAGCAATAATTCGCGCTGTTGTGGTTTTTCCTACGCCACGAATTCCGGTGAGAACATAGGCGTGATGCAGTTTATTATTTTTGATCGCGTTGCTGAGAGTTGTCACCAAAACTTCCTGACCGACAAGCTCATCGAAATTCTGCGGACGATATTTGCGAGCAAGTACAAGGTAAGAGTTTTGTGTCATTATCTTGGAAATACTGAGAAATTAGAAGGCGAGATTTTGCGGAAATAGCATGACCCGATCTGTGGCACTATGAGCTGCTTTCTTTCGAACCTGACCCGTTTAATGAGCAAACCGCCCACACTATTTCCTTGAGGAGGATTTTTTAAGAGCGTGAGAAAATTAGCAAGAAGTAGTTTTGCACTCGATTGCTAATGCAACAATTTAAAACCTTAAAAACTACTTGTGGTTGTTACCAAGATAAATTTTTTCTCAAATAAGTTGACTAAGTAAAAGTGCCAAATATTAGCCGAGAGCACTAAAAACAAAGTCTACAAAATATGAAACCAGTTTCACCTGTTTTACCTATTTTATCTTCTCTACAACCCAAAGATTTTCAAATTAAGAATCTGGCTATAATTCTGAGACATAGTGCCAAAAATCCTCGCGATCCAGAATCTCACAAACCAGATAAACTATTAAATTTCTTAAAAAATAATGGTTATCTAACTGCTCCAGAAAAAACTGATTATCTCAAAGGACCAGAATCACGAAATTTAGCTCTTCTTCTGCAAGAATTGAGCAATCCAGAAGAAGATTTTAGAATAATATTAGGTGGTGAATATCGAACAATAATTGATGCTCTTAACAGCAGCTTAAAGCAGTTTTCAGTATCTCACAACAAAGCTGCATCTCAATCAATCCAGCGTTTACATAACTTACAAAATCTTCCGACACTCTCTATTTCAAGAGCCCTTGAAGGTACGAGATTTTATAACCTCATAACTGAAACTGTTAAAGGAAACTCAGAACTTCCGAAAGCGGCTAAAATTCGCCAAATAAAAGAATTTCTACAGACTACAATCAATCCAGATGCTAAATTATCTAGCAACCCAACTGATGAACAACTAAGCTACGCGATTGTAGAAAATCTCGAGTTATTACAAAATTTTTTTACAAAAAATTCTCATCTCTTTCCAAACTATGGATCAAAATTATTAGAACAATTTAGTGCGCCAAATTTAGAAGATAGGAGCCAAGCTTTAACTGCGATTATTTCTGCAGATATTGATCTTGGCGAAGAACTAATCGCAAGCTCTAGATGGACAGCTGAAAATTCCCTAGAAACATTAAAAATTGTTAATGACGCATCATTGGAGAATACAACTTTTGAACAAATTTCGGAGATTTTACGTTGTAGCTTATACAGCTATCCCGAATTCGATAAAAATTCTGCTGCAGAGCTAAATGGTGTTAGAACATTAATTGAAAGTAATTCCTCAATTTATCAATCAACTGCCAAGCTGCGTTCTCTTCTCGCTCTTACTTACAATACACCAAATAACGAGTATAATTTACAATTTGCCGATTTCTTAAGTGACAGAATACTGCAACTTGTTGAAGAACGGTTACAAAATATTGATTCTTACCCGCAACAAAAAGCTGAATTGACCGCAGTCATAAAAGAAGGTAGCACAATATTTTCTGCACAAAAGAAAGACTTTCCTAATCAACATATTGCAAAAGAAGCTGCCGTTATCGAACACTTTGCTGAAGAATATTTGGGAGGATATTTTCCCAAACTCCAAGATCGTATTTGGATAGATGTTGAGAGCGAAACGGATGAATTAACCGAACAATCAAATCACGATGATACATCAACTAATCATGTCGATTTATCACAATTTTTCGGAAAAACTAATGGCGAAGTAAAAGATTTATACGAGATCATCGCACCAACAATTTCTGAAGATGCCAACTTTTACCAAGATCGAATATTCGAAGTTATTTCGGATAGGATTTTAGGAACTAGAATGGATCAATTGGAAGAAATCTGGCAAAAAGATCGAGAAGGAAATTATCAACACCCTCTTTCGCGAAGAATTGAAGAAGCCTACGAAATAATTGCTGAAAGCTCTCGTACTTTTCAAAGATCACCTGATCTAGCATCACATGAAATCGAAATTATTCGATCATTTATTAGTGAAGACACCGAACTATGTAGAAACGAAGGTACTTTACCAGTTTATCCTGTTCAAAATCCTAACAATCCAACTTCTGCAGAATCAGCAGAATTAAAATCACGATCACTTCTCTATTCACTAACTTCAGCAGTAATCAGCCATTCTGCTATCGTGTTGGTTGATGAAATAGTAAAGAACAGTGGAGATTTAAGCAATCGTCCCGACCTGCTAATGACAATGGTTTTTGACCATACAATAGCACCAGATCCTGACATATCGCACACTTTTGATTTGATGGTGCAAAAAAATATTCCGCTGCCAACCCAAGATGAAATGGATCACATGTTAACGAAAGATCGTTTGGTTCATGGACGAGCTTTCAGTAAATTAGCCAAAAGTTTTTTACGATATCGTGATGATATAACTTTGGTTGATTATCTGTTAAAACAACCTGACAGATCCTTACCAGAAGATGCTCGTAAAGAAAAAGCCGAGCTCTCAAAATATTTAAAAACAGCAGGTTTTGACAAAGGTGATGATGACATTTTGCTTAGCAATATCAGCTATTGCATCAGAAGTAATGACGCTACAACAGATGCGATGCTCAACGAAATCTTAACTAAAAAAGAACCGCTTGATCTAAAAGCCGTTAAAAAACAGCGTGGTCCACTAATCGATAAATTTTTACAGAAATGGGAAGACCATTCTCCGGCTTTAGTTTTAGCAGTTAATCATGAGTTAGTTAAAACTTTTGAAATGTTTATTAATGCTGGATTTGACCCACGCAAACATCCAAAAAATACTCCCAATGTTTTTGCGATTGCCTGCAAAACTCAAGGTACTGCAACTTTAGCGCCTTATTTGGAAGCCATAAAAAACAAATACGGCGAAGAAGTAGCGAAAGAACTTATTCAAGAAACTTTTGTTGATCGTGATGGCAAAACTAAATCGGCACTAACTCTTGCCATCGAGGGAAATGCCTACACTGGCAACATCGAATTTTTGATCAACAATGGCGCGGATTTTAACAGAAATCACTCACGACATTTAACAACTGCGATCAAAGGTAGACACACCGGAACTTTTGAATTTTTACTTAGTTTAAGAGATCTAAACGACGAAGAATTAGAGCGAGTTTTTGATGCAGTAGCAGATCAAGAAGACTTCGCTATTACTGAGTCTTTCAAAACTTATTTGAATGGAACTCATCCACAAATGATCGAAGTTTTAAACAAAACATCGGAAGAAAGACGGCAAGCTTTTGCCAACCAAAATATTTACGAAATCTGTGAAAAATATGGCGAAAAAACTCTTAAAACTTTTTTACGTGCTAATCCTGAATATCGACTATCCGACAACATCAACACCTTCGATCAAAACAACAGATCACCATTATACTACGCAATTTCTAAAAATGGCTACGCTGCCATGGCTGAATTTTTAATGCAAAAAGGTGCCAATCCAAATCTTGTGGCAATCGAAGATGGCGTAGAAACTGATGCAGCAACTTTAGCAATCAGACATCACCATCCCAAAGCTTTGGCCGCGATATTTAACAGACAAGATTTGCTCTCAGATCACACCATTCAAAGCGCCGTAGCAGAGTTAACTAGACCAGAAAACAATAAAGCAGTTTTAACCGAAAGTTTTATTGAGAATTTGGCGATTGAGAGAATCAGAAATTTATCACCAGAAATACGTCATACTTTACTAAAAAAATCTCTAGAATCTGAAAGCAAAGCAGCTGTGGCTAAGATGAAAGAAATTAAAAATGGCGAGATCGGAACTTTCGTGAAACAACTTTTTGAAGAAGCAATCACAAGCAGTAATCCAAAAATGTTGAAAGAATTAATCGCCGAATTTGATCTGCGTTCCATCTGCGAAAAACGAGATCTCACAGAGTCACAACCTTACATTGAATCGCCGCTAAGCATCACTAGAAGCAGAGAATCATCTGCTCTGCGAGATGTAACGGTTGATCATTTTGCTAACAAATATTTAACAATGGCAGAAAATGTAGATCCGAATCGCGAAAATGAATCGGCGCAAGCTGTTGTAGAAATTATTAAAAAGACATTCGTGAAGGAAACCACTAAGACTGTACAGCAACAAAGTTGTATTATTGCTTGAAGAAACTGGATTGCGAGAAACGAAGTAACGCGGCAATCCAGTTTTACACTACTTCGCTACACCAATAATGTCTTTCATTCTGGTTTCGAGCATTTGGTAAGAAAATTTATCCTTTAAACGCAGGAAGGAATTTTCGACTAAAGTGTCGAATAATTGCGGATGTTCAACCAAATCTAAGATATTATCAGCAAAGCGTTGCTCGATATTTTCAATTGGATTAAGCGCAATGATCAAACCATCAACTTTGTTGCGTAAAACTTCTTTTGAACCGTCGGTGTCGGTAGCAATAATTGGTTTGCGATATTTCATCGCCTCAAGCAGCACAAGGCCAAAAGTCTCGTTGTCGGAAGCGCTACAAAAAATATCGATGCTTTGGAAAAAAGATTTTTTGTCAGAAACCCAACCGCAAAATTCAACTTTATCTTCCACTTTTAGAACTTTCGTCAATTCACGCAGAATTCTTTCATTTGGCCCTGTTCCAGCAATTTTAAGGATAAATTTGTGTTTGAGATTTTTTTCTAGCACCATTTTTTCCAAAAGTGCAATCGCACGAATTAAATGATCGAAGCCTTTAAATTCGTCGATTCGCCCCATCATTCCCAAAGTTATAACATCTTGTTTTTGTAAATTTACTCGCGGCGCATTATTGATGGCGTCAGTCAAATCGATCGCATTAGAAATCACAAAAGTAGATTCTTCCGGCTGGCCAAAATCAACGGTGCGATGGAAAATTTCGCGATTCACCGAAAAGATTAAATCAGCACCAATCGAGCGTTTGACGTTCATGCTGTGATTCACCGCGATTAAAAAAACTTTACGATCAGAAATTTTTTTAATTGATCTTTTCGCCAAAACTACCGATCTGCCGACATGAGCAATTACGAGGTTTGCGCCAAATTCCTGCAAAATTTTATGCAAATTATTTACAGCAAAAATGTCGTGATCACCAAGATTGTTGGAGATTTTTTTTACTGAAATTCCCAGCTTTTCAATTTGATTTACGTAAGGAGCATCATCTTTTACAACTGCCAAAACTTCATGACCTAAGTTTTTCAAAACTGCGAGATAATCACAAAAAGATTGCTCAGCACCGCCGTTTTGTGAGGTTAAAATGATATTTACAATCTTCATAATTTTAGGTCAGATCGACGCATTTTTTCTGTCGCCTTAAGATAAGAAACCATTGGATAAAGACCGGCCAGAACTGCAATTAAGAATCCTAAACGACCTTCTTTGTAGCCTTTTTTTCCGATGAAAGATTTGATCATTCTATAAAAAAAAGTGACCATTCCTTTGGTTAAAGAAATTTTGGTTTTGCCAGTTCGAATCATATCACCAGCGCGCCAATTAGTGTAACGATTAAAACGATTAAGTAAGTCAGCAATATCATCATCAACCAAATGAATAATTGGGTTGGTTAGATATTTTATCTTACCATCTAATTTGGCAGTTGGATGAATTTCCTTGTCTTCGTTATATTTTTTCAAACCTTTGTAATGCATGGTTTGACGACTCAAAACACCTAGAGTTCGAAGCCAACCATATCTGACGTAGCGTTTACCAATATAATTTGCGATTGGAATCACGAAAGCACAAGGCTCAGAGTTAGCAACTGCTTGTTTAATTTCTTCGGCCAAAACTTCAGAAATTCTTTCATCAGCGTCCATTTCTAAAATCCAATCACCAGTTGCGGCATTTACAGCAACATTGCGACGCATCCCTTCGATAGCCCAAGAACCTTCGATAGTTTTATCGGTGAATTGCAAAACAATTTCTTTGGTTCTGTCGCTGCATTTATCGAGCACTACAACGATTTCATCAACGAAAGAGAGACTTTTTAGGCATTCAGCAATTTTTTTCTCCTCGTTGTGCGCAACAATTACGGCAGAGATTTTTGTCATGTTTGATCCTTTTGGTATGTGGCAGTTTTTGTGAATTGACTTGGCAATTCGCCAAACATAAATTTTTCGCCATGCAAATGTCAAAAAGAAAATTCATCAAGACTGCGTTAGTCTCATCGGCATTTTTAGTGACCACCTGCAATGCAACAATTTTCAGGTTCAAGAAAAATGAAGATGGTTTGACGTCGTCAAAAATTAACAACAAAACAGGATCATTTATGTCTTTCGAACTTCCAGCTCTTCCCTACGCTAGAAACGCTCTAACCCCACACATCTCTGAGAACACTTTAAACTACCACTACGGTAAACATCATCAAGCTTATGTTACTAATTTGAATAATTTGATCGCAAGCACTGACTTGGCTGGAAAATCTTTGGAAGAAATCATCAAAATTTCTGCTGCTGACAAAACTAAAGCTGGAATTTTCAACAATGCTGCACAAGTTTGGAATCACACTTTCTACTGGCATTCAATGAAACCAAATGGCGGCGGCAAACCTACTGGCGCAGTTCTTGCTAAAATCGAAGCTGATTTTGGTTCTTACGAAAATTTCGTTGCTGAATTTAAACAAGCTGGTGCAACTCAATTTGGTTCAGGCTGGGCTTGGTTAGTTCTTGAAGACGGAAAATTGAAAGTTACTAAAACTGGTAACGCTGAAACTCCGCTTACTACAAACGCTAAACCTTTAATGACAATGGACGTTTGGGAACATGCTTATTATTTAGATTTCCAAAACGCTCGTCCAACTTACATCGACACTTTCCTAAATCACTTAGTGAACTGGGATTTCGTAGCAGAAAATTTGAAGTAATAAAAATTATAGGTCTTTGGCTTGACTCATGGCTGGACGGGGTTTTTAACCCCATCTAATTATTCATGTTTCGTTTGAAATTTGAAATGAACGTGTGGACGTGGTTACAAACCCCGTCCAGCCATAATCCAGCCAGAAGACATTAATCTGTAAATCGTCAAAATTTAAAAATGCGCACAGCAACAATACAACGCAACACCAAAGAAACCAAAATCAAAGTTGAAATTAACCTCGACGGAACCGGCCAATACAAAGTCAACACAGGCATCGGTTTTTTGAATCACATGATCGAGCAACTTTCTCATCACTCACTGATCGACATCAATTTAGAAGTTCAAGGCGACTTACACATCGACTTCCATCACACAACTGAAGATGCAGCTCTTGCCATCGGCGAAGCAGTTAAACAAGCTTTGGGCGACAAAAAAGGCATCACTCGTTTTGGCCATTCTTACGTGCCAATGGATGAAACTTTGACACGTTGCGTTATTGATTTATCTGGTCGCGCCTACCCTCTTTTCAATTGCGAATTTAAACGCGACAAAATTGGCGAAATGGATTGCGAACTTTTCCGCGAATGGTTCTTCGCTTTTGCTCAATCAGTTGGTTGCAATCTGCACATCGAAAATCTTTACGGCGTGAATAATCATCACATCATCGAATCTTGCTTCAAAGCTTTGGCACGCGCACTTCGCGTTGCCATCACAATTGACGAACGCAAAAAAGACGCGATTAATTCAACCAAAGGTGTTTTGTAAAATGTCGTTACTGCACAAAATTGCTCAAAATAAAAAAGTTACCAAACCTGTAATTTACGGCGTTTCTGGCACTAAATTAACTGACGAAGAAAAATATTTTTTCTCGAAAAACGGCGCGATTGGCTTCATCGTTTTCGCTCGCAACATCGAAGACAAAACTCAGCTCAAAAGCTTAACCGATTCTATTCGTGAAGTAATGGAAGGTGAAGTTTTGATGTTAGTCGACCAAGAAGGCGGACGCGTTGCCCGCATGAAAGAACCGCATTGGAAAAAATATCCAGCCGGACAACATTTCGCCGACATTTACGAAAAAAATCCGGAAGAAGCGCGCCAAGCTTTGTTTAAAAACTTCCAAGAAATTGCTAGCGACTTACGCGAAGTTGGTTTGAACGTTGATTGCGCTCCGGTTTTAGACATTTTAACCGAAAAAACTCACGCCGTAATTGGCGATCGCGCTTACGGAAAAACGCCAGATCAAGTTGCCGATTTGGGCCGCAAAGTTTGCGAAGGTTTGTTGAGCAAAGAAGTTTATCCGGTGATCAAACACATCCCCGGCCATGGCCGCGGCACTTCTGACAGTCATTTAGAATTGCCAGTTGTTGATGCTTCTTTAGAAGAATTACGCGCCACAGACTTCATTCCATTCAAAAAATTAAACGACCAAAAATTCGCCATGACGGCGCATATTTTGTACAATGCGATTGATAAAAATAATTGCGCCACAGTTTCTGAAACCGCGATTAAATTAATCCGCGAAGAACTTGGTTTTAAAAATATTTTGATGAGCGACGACGTTTCGATGAAAGCGTTGAAAGGAACTTTCGCTGAAAAAACCAAAGCTATTTTAAACGCTGGCTGCGACCTTGTGCTACATTGCAACGGACAGATGTCAGAAATGACTGAAATTAATTCTGCTTTACCAAATTTGACTGACAAATTCTGGGAAAATTTTACGAAATAACATGACAAACTACTTACACAAAAACGATTTACCTGCTGACCTTAATCTTGGTGATTCAATCGCCATTGATTGCGAAACCATGGGTCTGAATATTTTACGCGATCGTCTTTGTGTAGTACAAATTTCTTCCGGTGATGGTAACGCTCATTTAGTGCAATTTGAACAAGGGAAATACGACGCACCGAATTTGCGCAAACTTTTAGCCGACGAAAAAGTGTTAAAAATTTTCCACTTCGCACGCTTTGATTTAGCGGCTTTGAGCTTTTATCTGAAAGTTGATGTGCAAAATGTTTACTGCACCAAAATCGCGTCAAAGTTGGTTCGTACTTACACCGACGCTCACGGGCTTAAAGCTTTGTGCGATGAAATGTTGAATGTTGAAATCTCAAAAAAACAGCAAAGTTCTGATTGGGGAAATCAAGAAATCACCGACAAACAAGTTGATTACGCAGCATCTGATGTTTTGCACTTACACAAGTTAAAAGTGAAATTGGATGAAATGTTAAAACGTGAAAATCGTCTGGAGATTTTTCAAGCTTGCGTAAAATTCCTACCAACACGCGCCAAGCTTGATATTCAAGGCTTCGGTAGCTCTGATATTTTCTCACACTAGCAGATTAGTACATTTTTTCGTGCGAAGATTTGCCACGAAAAACGCGATAAGAATAGAAAGTGTAAGCTAAAATTACTGGCAAAGTTACGGCCATTCCAACAAATAAAAACGATAGTGCCTGCGGTGCTGCAGCCATGTTTTGGTAAGGAACTTGATAAGGAACGATGTAAGGAAATAACGTCACCGCAATTCCGAAATAACATAAAATAAACAGCACAATTGTTAGGCAAAATGGTGTCTTTTCTTTTTGTGCTTTCAGGCTGCGAATCAGGAAAATCAAAGTTGCCAAGGTCAGAAGAGGAATCGGCGCAAGGTAAAAGATATTCGGTTTAGAAAACCATCTGGCGTAAATTTGTTCGTTTAAAAATGGCGTCCAGACGCTTACCATTAAGATAAAAAATACCACGAAGGCCACAATATATTTGGTGATTTTGCGCGCCCAATCTTGAGTTCTTCCGTGAGTTTTCAAAATCAACCAAGTACTTCCTAAAAGAGCGTAACCAAATACTAGAGCAATTCCAACCATGAAAGAGAAGAAGCTGTACCAGATGTTGCACGTGGCGTTGTTGCAATAAAAACCCTGCACTACCGATCCCAACATTACGCCTTGAGAAAAAGCGGCGATTAGAGATCCGAAATGAAAAGAATAATCCCAGATTTTTTGCTCTAGCGGAGTTTCAGCTTTCGAACGAAATTCAATCGCTACCCCGCGAAAAATCAGGCCTAAAAGCATCATAATAATAGGAATGTAAAAGGCCGGAATGATGATTGTGTAAGCGACTGGAAAAGCGGCGAACAAACCCATCCCTCCTAAAACTAACCAAGTTTCGTTACCGTCCCAAAAAGGTGTGATTGAGTTCATCATTTTGTCGCGACATTCTTTGGAAGGTGCGAAAGGGAACAAGATGCCAACGCCAAGATCGAAGCCATCAAGTAAAACGTAGAGGAAAACTGCTAAGGCTAAGATCGCAACAAACGCCAACGGTAGGTTGATGTAAGCTGAGAGATCAAACATGTTGGAGAGGTCGAACATAAGGAAAATTTTAGTTAATTAGAATTGTCATCCTGAACTTTATTTTTGTCATCCTGAGCGCAGCGAAGGATCTCGTAAGTCGAGAGTGATTTTACGTGAAATTCCTCTCGGCTCACGAGATCCTTCGCTACGCTCAGGATGACAATTTTGTTACTACAACTTCTGCACACCCTTCGCAATCAAACGCAAAATGTAGTAAGTTGCGGCGCCGAAAATTATGAAATAAGTCACAGCAAAAGCTGTCAGCGAGAATAATATTTTTTCTGCGACAATTCCTTTTGAAACCACATCAGCCGTGCGCACAAAACCGTAAACCACGTAAGGTTGACGACCAATTTCAGTGACAAACCAACCGGCAAGCACCGCGATAAATCCACTCGGCGTCATCAACATACACCATTTTTGAAACCATTTGGTGGTAAAAAGTTTTTTACGAAACATCAAAAAAACAGCAATCACAGCAGTTGCTAACATCAACATGCCGATTGCCACCATCACGCGGAAGCTGAAGAAAACTGGCGCAACTGGCGGGCGATCTTCTTTCGGCGCTGATTTCAAACCGTAAATTTTTGCGTTGGCATCGTGTTTTAAAATCAAACTCGCCAACTTCGGAATTTTAATGGCGTATTTTGTGCTTTCGCTTTCTTGATCAGGAATACCGAAAAGTGTAAGCGGTGCACCAACTTCATCTTCCCAAATTCCTTCCATCGCCGCCACTTTCATCGGCTGATATTTGAGAGTATTTAAACCGTGAAGATCACCGATAAAAATTTGCAGCGGAATAAAAATCACAATGAAAGCCAGCGCCATTTTGAACATTACACGCGCATGTTCGGTATTTTTCTTCTTCGACAAAAACCATGCTGAAACTCCGCAAACCACGAAAGCACAAGTCAAATAAGACGCCACCACCATGTGGGATAAGCGATAAAGAAATGACGGATTAAAAATCGTTTTAAACCAATCGGTAGAATAAAAAGTGATGTTATAAGACAAAAAATTAGACGGAGTTTGCATCCAGCTATTAGCAGATATTACCCAGAATGCTGACATCAAAGTGCCAATCGCCACCATCAAGGTTGAGAAGAAATGAATTTTTGGCGAAACACGATTCCAACCAAAAAGCATGATTCCTAAAAAAGAAGCTTCGAGAAAGAAGGCAGTCAACACTTCCATGCCCAACAATGGCCCTAAAACATTGCCTAAACGTTGTGAAAATCCCGACCAATTAGTGCCGATTTCGTAGGATAACACCACTCCAGAAACCACGCCCATGCCGAAAATAATCGCGAAAATTTTAACCCAGAATTTGTAGATTTCTTTGTAGGTTTTGTCTTTGGTTTTGAGATAAAGTGCTTCAACGCAGGTTAGATATCCTGCCAGACCAATGGTGAAAGTGGGAAAAATGATGTGAAAACTAATCGTAAACGCGAACTGAATACGCGCTAAAAGCAGAGGATCGAAGAACATAATAATTCACAAAATAAAATGGCTGGATGGGGTTTTTAACCCCGTCCACACGTTCATTCTTAAAGCTTTAATATGAACAGTTTCGATCGGGGTTACAAACCCCGACCAGCCTCGAGTTACTTTGCAGTCACTCGCGATAACTTAAACAATTAACTATTATTTATTTGCTTCAACTTCAATCACTAAATCAATTTTATCTGAAACAGCTGGAACTGCGTAATTAACTCCAAATTCTGAACGTTTGATTGATGCAGTTGCAGAGAAACCAACTGTCGGTTTTTGTGTAATCACACTTACGTCAGATTTGTTGAATTTTGCATTCAAAGTAACTGGTTTAGTCACGCCGTGCAAAGTCAACTCACCTTCAATTTTAGCAGTATTTTTGCCAGTAACTTTAATTTTTTTGCTAACGAATTTTGCTGTTGGAAATTTTTTCTCGTCCAAAAGTTCTTCGCTTTTCAAGTGAGCATCAAAACCAGATAAACCAGTAGTTAAGCTCGCGATTTTGATGGTTACATCAACTGAAGAATCTTGCGGTTTTTTTTCGTCAAAAACAATTTCACCAGAAATGTCAGAAAATTTTCCGGTTTGATTTGAAAATCCGAAATGATTTGCCGTCCAATTTACGTGCGAGTGATTTTTTTCGATTTGATATTTTTCACCTGCAGCAAAAGAAGTTTGGCTAGCAAAAGTAAGAGCAAAAACTGCTGCAGAAAATAGTTTTAATTTTGTCATTTTTTTAAGAAATTTTAGGTTAATTTAAATTGGGCTTGCGATTAGTGTTGGTAAAGTCTGGTGATGGCAAGAAGTTGAATTGTCGCCGTACGCCAAAAATTCAGTTTTTTTCACTCATTAATTCGCAACATTCACTTTGTAAGTTACACCCTCATCCGCCAAAGCTTTTTGGTAAGATGGACGTGAAATTACACGAGTGAAATAAGCTTTAGTTTTTGGTCCAAAGTTAATCGGCTCTTTCATATTTGGTGACCAGTTGGCAATAACAGCAGTTAAAATATCGGCAATGGTACATTTGTCGCCGCACAAGTAATCTCTGGTCTGCAAGCGTTCTTCAATTTCATTCCAATATTTTTGGATTAATTCAATTGATGGCTTGTACATTGGATTATCTTTGGCTGCATCACCCAAAACTCTGTGCTGCGCAAAACAACGCGAATAAGCTGGATGCAAAGTTGAGTTGGCGAAACACAACCATTCCAAAGCTTCAGCACGATCCAAACCTGTAGCTGGAAGCAAGTCGCTGTTGTGAACATCCAGAAGATAAATTAAAATCGCCGCACCTTCACGCAAAATAAAATCATTAATCTGCAAAGTTGGAACTGCACCGCGTGGATTGATTTTTAAATATTCCGGTGATTTTGGCTGACCAGCAGGAGCAGCAACATTTTGCAATTCAAACTTCGCACCTACTTCATTAAGTGCAACGTGAACAGCCATCGAGCAAGCTCCCGGTGAGTAATATAATTTGTACATAAATTGATTTTTTTAGTTGAGGAAACGACTAATCACTAATCGTTCTTGCAAAGTAGAAACATAGTAACTTTAATCAAGTAGGTACCTTAAAGTAACTGAATTTTTATTTCGAATGACAACAAAAAAACTAAAAACCAGCAACAAAAAATCAGCGAAAAATCCAGCAGCTGGTTCAGATTGCAGCACTAAAATTCGTTGCCCAATGCATCGCTTGATTAGCCTTCTCACAGGCCCGTGGACAACTTACATTTTGTGGCTAATTCGTTCGCAAGGCCCGCAAAGATTTGGCCAGCTCAAAAAACACATGCCGAAAATTTCCGCAAAAGTTTTGACTGAACGCTTAAGAATGTTGGAAGAAGAAAAAATCATCGATCGCTATCAAGAAGAAACTATCCCACCGAAAGTTACTTACAGCCTGACAAAACGCGGCAAAGAATTAGATAAAATTTTAGATGAGATCAACAAGTTGGCGCAGAAGTGGTATAATTCGTAGTTAATTAGTTCGACTCGCTAAACCCCCCGACCCCTGCGGGGCCACCCCCCTTGACAGGGGGGCGGGACTCAGACCATCGCCCCCCTGTTAAGGGGGGTGGCCCCGTCAGGGGTCGGGGGGTTTCTAAATCCGACCTCAACTCCAAAAAACTAAAGAATCACTTCCACCAAAGCACCAGATTTCACAAACTCCAACTCCTGCGCATTACAAACATTTTTCAAATCCCCAGCAATTTCCGACAAATCTTTTTCGCAATTAACCACCAATTTCGCGACAGTAGTTTTCATCGAAATATTTTTTTCCGATTTAAACTTACGCACTTCGAAAATCACGGCTAGCGCAGCTTCACCAATTTCCAAATGTTTTTGATTGAAGAATTTTTCTGACAATTTCGGCCAATTTCCGCGCGCGTTAATCGACTTAGTTTGAGCAAATTCTTCCTCAAAAATTACGGAATAAATTTCGTCACAAATGTGCGGAATGAAAGGTGCGAATAGTTTAAGAAGTGTATTCAAACAAATACGTAAGGTCACAATCGCGCTTTGTTGTTGTGCTTCGATTTCTTTTTTCTGAGAGTCGCTCAATTCAACGCCCGCAAGCCTTTCCGCTGCAAGTCCGTAAGAACGCACTTTGCAAATTTCTAAATAATTGTCGCAAAAATCGTGCCAGAAAAATTGTTCAATCGCTTCACGCGCGCGCGCATATTCGAATTGTTCAAACTCAGAAGTTGCTTTGGCAACAGTTTGATGCAGACGCGAAAGAATCCACAGATCTGAGCTTTCGGTTATTTTGTCATTCTGAGCACTTATTTTGTCATCCTGAGCATCGCGAAGGATCTCTTTAGACTCCTGAGATGTTTCGCTGCGCTCAACATGACAATTATCCAAAAGACCAAAATTCATCGAAGCAAATTTCGCCGCGTTGAAGAGTTTTGTAACCAATTTATGCCCAATTTTAAACACTTCTTCCGAGTAAGCTGTGTCAGCTCCCAAATGCGAAGTTGACGCCCAGTAACGCACAATGTCTGAACCTTTTTCTTCAATCAAAGAAGTTGGAGTAACCACGTTGCCTTTCGATTTACTCATTTTGGTTTTATCCGCTGCCAAGCACCAACCCGAGATCATCAAATTTTTCCACGGAATTGAATTTTGATGAAGTGCGGCTTTCACAATGGTGTAGAAAGCCCAAGTACGAATAATTTCGTGAGCTTGTGGACGCAAATCGGCTGGGAATAATTTTTCGTGACGCGCACGATCGAAAGAAATTTCGTTTGAAATTCCTTTGCTTGAAAGCTGCGGAGAAATTGAAGAAGTCGCCCAAGTATCCATGATGTCGGTTTCGGCAGTCACTTCTTCGCGAGTGTAACCTTTCGGTAAATCAACTGTCGGATCGCACGGAAGTTGGTCAGCGGTTGCAACTAAAATTTTACCTTCTTCGCCCGCTCTTTTTGAATACCACACCGGAAATTTTACGCCAAAAAAACGTTGGCGCGAAATACACCAATCCCATTGCAGTCCATCAATCCATTGGTCGATGCGCACTTTCATGTAATCAGGATACCAATTGCACTCAGCAGCTTTGCTCTTCAGCAATTCTTTTTTATCCAAAACTTTGATGAACCATTGAGGCACCACAAGAATCTCGATCGGCACGCCCGAACGCTCGGCACATTTTACCGCGCGAATAATCTTTTCCTGTTTACGCAGGACGGAGTTTGTAACTCCGTCCTCACTTTCATGTCCTTGAACTGAACCTGAAGACGGGGTCACAGACCCCATCTTGCAAGGAGTATTTTTTAAGGCTTCGATAATGGCATCTTTAGCTTGTTTGATGTTTTTGCCAGCAACTAATTCGTGATCGAAATTTATTTTACCGTCTTTGCCAACGATAACTTTGAGTTCAAGATTGTGTTTTTTCCACCAACGGATGTCGGTTTCATCACCGAAAGTACAGCACATTACCGCGCCAGTTCCTTTGTCGAGTTGCACTAAATCGTCAGCGATAATTTTAACTTTTACGCCGAAAAGTGGCGTGATGGCATTTTTGCCGTGAAGATGTTTGTAGCGTTCATCTTCAGGGTGAACCATAACCGCAACGCAGGCTGGAAGCAGCTCGGGACGCGTAGTCATGATTTCGAGTTTTTCGTCAGAACCTTCGATTACGAAGAAAATGTAATTCATTTGGCCTTCAACTTCTTTGTCGATCAAGTCAGCCTGTGCTAGAGCCGTGCGGTCAGAAATATCCCAAAAAACTGGTTCGAATTTTTTCTCAACTAATTTTTTGTTCCACAAATCAACAAAACTGGCTTGCGAAATTTTTTGCGATTCTGGCGAGATCGTTTGATATTTCTCGTTCCAATCAACTGAAAGCGCGATTGAGTTGAACAAAGCTTCAAATTCTAATTCTGCTGCCTCAACTTCTTCACGACATTTTTTTACGAAAGATCCGTGACCATTTTCAGCTTCATAAACTCCAGCTTTTTTGCCGATAATTTTTTCAACTAAACGCTCGGTTGGAAGTCCGTTATCATCAAAACCCATCGGATAAAAAACATCTTTGCCCGACATTCTTTGGAAACGCGCCACAAAATCTGCTTGAGTGTAAGAGAAAACGTGACCCATGTGCAAAAGGCCAGAAACTGTTGGCGGAGGAGTATCGATTACGAAAGTTTCAGCTTTGGATTTGTCGTTTTTAAAAGTGAAAACGCCCTGCTCTTTCCAATGGTTTTGCCAGAATTTTTCGCGTGTTTTAGCGTCGTATTGTTGTAAGGTTTTTTTGTCAGACATTTTTTAGGAATTATTTTTGGACGAGGAACCCCCCGACCCCTTGCGGGGCCACCCCCCTTAACAGGGGGGCAGGACTCGAACCATCGCCCCCCTGTTAAGGGGGGTGGCTCGCGCAGCGAGTCGGGGTTTCTCTAGTTTTTACTCAATCTCAATCACATTAACCACGTATCTACCCATGTTGTGGAAATACATTTTGCCATTCACCACAACCGGTTCGTGATAAATTCTTTTACCAACTTCGAAGGTTTTTTCAATTTTGCCATCCAATGGAGAAGCCATCAATAACGCACCATCAGTACGCGAAATCACAAGCTTATCACCCATCATCACCACGCCGTTATAAATAAATTTGCTCTCCGGTTTTTTATCTTTTTTCAAATTCGGCAATTGCGAAATCCATTTGATGCCACCAGTTTTTTGATTCACCGCCAAAAGTCTGTTCGAGTTTTCAATCACAAAAAGGAAATCTCCCGCTGCCCAGAAATTAATGATTCCGGCGATTTCTTTTTTCCAAAGATAATTACCTTTCTTCAAATCTAGCGCCATCATCAAACCGCCATTTCCAACTGAATACAGCGTGTCGCCTCGAATTACTGGCGTTGCATCAACATCGTTTAAATAAAAGTCTGAGCTATTGGCTTTGCTGACGTTCAAATCTTGCGACCACAAAACTTCACCAGTTTTTTTGCTTAAAGCATAAATTTCTCCCGAAGAAAATGAGGCGATCACTTGATCTTTGTAAAGCAGAGGATCAGCTGCACCAAGGATTGCGGTGTTACGCAAAATAGCTGACGACACCCATTGCAACTCACCATTTTTCGCATCTAAAGCATAAAGTTTGTTGTCGTTAGTGGTGACAAAAACCAATTTTCCATCAGAAACTGGAGCTGAAACCGGAATTGAAGAAATATCTTTCGACCACAAAATTTGTCCATCAACAGCGCTTACAGCAGCTACTTTATTTACTCCAGCTACAGCAAAAATTTTGTCGCCATCTTCCGATTTAGCGAAATAAATTTTGGGAGAACGATAATTTTTTAGTAAGCTGAAAGGAAAAACTCGTGTCTTCCACAGTTTTTTGTGAGTGGTGGCATCGTAAGCAATCAGCTTCGCTGCAGCGTTGAAGGTGTAAATTTTATTGTCTGTTATAATCGGCGAAAAAACGAAATCGTCGTCATCAGTTGAACCGAATCCACTCCAAAAAAGTGAGGAATCTTTAAGTTTGATTTCGCGCGTTGAGCTAAAGAATTTTTTCTTTGTCGCAAAACCTTTCGTAAAATTTTCAACACGTTGATTTTGCTGTGCAGCAGAACCATTCCACAAATTATTTTCCTGCTGTTTTGGCAAAACAATCGTTACTTTTTCCAAAGCTGGATCAAGTTTGATTGGATCAATAATCTCAAATGCTGAAACCGCTTTGGTTCTGTCATATTCCTTTTTTTTGTCGGAACATGAAAAAGCCAAAAACAGTGAAAAAATTAGAAAATATTTTGCGGCAAAACGACAGTTCATCTAAATTATTTTTTGGTTTCAGCTTGAACTTGCTCAGCTTTTTCAGCCGGTTCATAACCTTTAGCAAGAATCATTTTCATACCTTCTTCAACTCTGGTTCTGATGGTTTGACTAACTTCCGGACTTTTGTGAATTGAGTCCAAAATTTCGTAAGCTTTACCCAAATTATTTTTTTGAATTTGTAAGAAAGCTTTTTGCTCAGAGATTTGGAAGCGCAATTCTTTGCTGTCACTTTCAATTTTTTCGATGCGCACCAAAAGATCTTCTTTTTTGATTTCATTTTCGTCAGACAACCAAGTCTTAACGGCTAACAATCCACCAAGATCTTTAACGTAAGAGTCGCAACCGCCACATTCGCTGATTTTTTTGTAAACTTCTGCAGCTTCAGATTTTTTATTTTCCTCAAGCAACATTGCGGCGTAACGCAGTGATGCTAAAGACTTCACGCCTTTTGGCGCAGAAGATGTTTCGTAAATTTTTTGCAAAGCTTCTTTGGCTTTATCCATGTTGCCCATTTGTTGATCGATCAAAGCTTGATGAAAAATTTCAGAAAATTTTGATTCTTGCGAACTTTGATAAATGCTGAACGCCGAAAAAGCTACAACGCCAACGATTGCAGCAGTTGCAACTGATGTGATAATTTTACCATTTTTAGCAAAAAAGTTTTTGATCAAATCGTTGCGAGCTTCAGATTTCGCCTGATTAATCAATTGATTCATTTCGTTATTTTCTGACATGGTCGTGAAAAAATTTAATTATTAAAATTTGTTATTTGGAGTTTTTGATACTTCTAACGCAACAATCTAACGTATTTTTCAAAAGATAGGCAATCGTCATCGGCCCTACTCCACCAGGAACTGGAGTAACTGCTTTTACCACATCTTTTACACTTTCAAAATCAACGTCACCAACCAATCTGGTTTTGCCATCTGGCAACGAAACACGATTGATACCAACGTCAATTACAATCGCATCTTTTTTTACCATATCAGCCTTAACCAAGCCAGGAACGCCTGCAGCCGCAATCACAATATCAGATTGCAAACATTCGGCTTTAAGATCTTTCGTCGAACGATTAGCAATTGTAACCGTGCAGCTTTCAAGCATCAGCAAACGCGCTAAAGGTCGACCAACAATGTTGGAAGAGCCGATAACCAAAGCTTTCAAACCCGCAATATTATCGCCCAAAGTTGCTTTGATTAAGTGAACACAACCTTTTGGCGTGCACGGAACCAATGCACCTTCATCGCCATCAATTTCACCAACTGAAAGTTTACCAACGTTAATAACGTGGAAACCGTCAACGTCTTTGTTTGGATCAATCGTGCGAATAACTTTTTTAGTGTCGATGTGTTTTGGTAGCGGTAATTGCACCAAGATGCCGTGGATTTTTTTGTCGGCGTTCAGCTCTTCAATTTTGGCGATTAAATCTTCTTCCGATGAATCTGCCGCCATTTTGAATTGCAGAGAATTCATCCCAACTGAGTGCGCCGCTTTTTCTTTATTGCTGACGTAAACTTCGCTAGCTGGATCATTGCCAACAAGAATCACCGCAAGGCTTGGCGTAACTTTGTGTTTTTGTTTAATTTCAGAAACTTGCGCGGCAATTTCTAATCTTAACGCCGCGGCAATTTCTTTGCCGTTGATAATTTGTGCTGTCATATTGAGGATTTTTTACAAGAGAGTTTTTGGATAAGCTAAAACTAACCAACAAAGCTATTAGATTCTACAAATTTTTCGGCTTTAATTCTGAATCAAATACCATTGATAAACTCTAGCTATTCCTTCTTCCAAGCCTACTTTAGCTTTCCAGCCTAAATTATTGATTTTAGAAACATCCATACATTTGCGCGGAGTGCCGACAGGTTTGGTTGGATCGAATTTTATTTCACCATTAAAACCAACAATTTTTTGAATGGTTTGAGCCAGTTCGCGAATGGTGATATCTTCGCCAGTTCCGATATTGGTTAGGCCTTGAACTGCGTTGTTATTCATCGCAAAAATGCAGGCTTCAGCTAAATCGTCAACATAAAGAAATTCGCGCATTGGTGTGCCGTCGCCCCAAACTTCAACGAATTTTTCGCCGCTAATTTTAGCTTCATGGAACTTACGGATTAAAGCCGGCAAAACGTGTGAAGTCTTTAAATCGAAATTGTCGTTGATACCGTAAAGGTTAGTCGGCATTAGTGAAATGAAGTCGCAGCCATATTGGTCGTGATAGGCTTCGCATAATTTTACGCCAGCAATTTTGGCAATGGCGTAGCCGTAATTTGTTGGCTCAAGCGCACCTGTCAGCAAATATTCTTCTTTGATTGGTTGCGGCGCAAGTTTGGGATAAATGCACGAACTGCCTAAAAACACCAAACGCTTAACTTTTTGTAAGTAAGCATTGTGAATGATGTTATTTTGGATTTGTAAATTTTCGTAAGTGAAAGCACCAAGCTCGGTGCGATTAGCTTCGATGCCGCCAACTTTTGCGGCAGCGAGGAAAACATATTCCGGTTTTTCTTGAGCAAAAAAATCAACGACGGCTTTTTGGTTGATGAGATCAAGTTCAGCGTGGGTTCTGGTTACGATGTTGTTGTAACCATTTTTTTGTAACTCACGAACAATTGCCGAACCAACCATTCCGCGATGTCCAGCAACGTAAATTTTTGCTTCTTTGTTCATTTTTAAATTATTTTTAAATCTTCAATTCGCCTTCTGTTAGTAGAGTTGAGTCAAGAGCTGTGAGTTAGGCTAAGTAAACCCCCCGACCCCTGCGGGGCCACCCCCCTTGACAGGGGGGCGATGGTCCGAGTCCTG
>CAYUHG010000003.1:0-127550 GCA_964444545.1 uncultured Rhizobium sp. | reverse complement strand
CCTGTTAAGGGGGGTGGCTCGCGTAGCGAGTCGGGGGGTTTCTTTAGCAGAACTCGAATTAAACAAACTCCCGCAAAACCTTCTCAAAATCTTCCACCGCCACCGATTTTTTAATCACCGCTCTTCCAATTTCTTCCAACAAAATAAAGGTCAAATTTCCACCTTCGGTTTTTTTATCTTTGTAAAGATGTTTGGTCAGATTTTCTTCATTCCACGAAGCGCGAATTTTTTTCGGATCAATCACGAATCCGCAATCAATTAAATGCGATTTAATTTGAGTAAAATCGCCTTCACTAATCATGCCAAAATCAAACGACATTTTTGCTGCCATCAACATTCCAAGTGCAACAGCTTCGCCGTGTAAAATCTCAGAAGAATAGTTGGTTTCGGTTTCGAAAATATGACCAAAAGTATGACCGAAATTTAGTAAAGCGCGCTGACCATTTTCTTTTTCATCTTGGGAAACAATCTCAGCTTTTGACTGGCAAGATTTAGTGATAATTTGGGTTAAAATTTCTTCATCTAGTGCAAAAATTCTCGGTGCATTTTTTACCAAAAAATCGAAGAAATTTTTATCCTGAATTAATCCGTATTTTACAACTTCAGCGTATCCAGAACGTAGTTCGCGAGCTGGTAAAGTTTTCAAAAAATTTAAATCACAAATAACAAGCTGCGGTTGATAAAAACTGCCGATCAGATTTTTTCCGGCTTTGGAATTAATTGCCGTTTTACCGCCAACCGAACTATCAACTGCTGAAAGTAAGGTTGTTGGAACTTGTACGAAATCGATTCCACGCAGTAGAATTGACGAAATAAATCCCGATAAATCGCCAATGACGCCGCCACCAAAAGCAATAATCAAGGATTTGCGATCGGCATTTTGCTCTAAAATTTCTTCGCAAATTTTTTCTAAAAAGGCGAAAGACTTAGTTTGCTCACCACTTTTAGTAACGATAGTTTTGGTGTTGATTTTAGTTTGTTTCAGAACTTCCTCAAGTCTTGGCAAATGTTGTTTTGCAACATTTTCATCGGTTATAATAAAAATTTTGCTGTAGTTTTTTTGTGCTAGAAATTCGGCTAAATATTCAATTGAATTAGCGCCAATTAAGATGTCATAACTTCTATTATCGAGATTAACTCTGACTTTATTTTTCATTTTTTTGCGCCTTCAAATATTTGCTAATTTTGTTAATTATTGTTTCGTGATTTTCTTCGCTGGTATCAAATTTTAAATCGCACTCGGCATAAACTGGATATCTTATTTTGGCCAAATTTTCCAGCACTTGTCTTTTGTCCGAATTGTTCAGAAGCGGACGATTATTTTTGTGACCAATGCGATGTAATATTGTGTTTATTGATGCGGTGATCCAAATCACGGTTGACTTATCTTGCAAAATTCTGCGACTTTCTTCATTCATATAAGCGCCGCCGCCTAGAGAGAGAACTATGTTTTCTTCACGTGAAATAATTTCTGCGATTAAATTTTTCTCAAGTTCACGAAAATATTTTTCTCCTTTTTTTGCAAAAATTTCGCTGATAGTTGTTTTTTCTCGATCTTCAATTTCTTGATCTGAATCAACAAAATAGTATCCCAAGCTATTGGCTAATTTCGCACCAAGAGTGCTTTTGCCAACTCCCATCAAACCGATGAGTGCAATAATTTTTTTCATTTTAGAATTTTTAGAATGGATGTCTTGCAAAAATTATCTCGGTAATTAAATCTTTGCGGAAATCTTTGGTAAACAAGATTTTGTTCCCTTGAGCGAGAAATCAAGTTTTTCAAACTAACTAATCGGAGATAAGATGTTAAATTTTACAAATAACAAATCATTTGCTTCCTCTGCTTCGGCTACCTCTTATGATGCCGGCTTGAGAGAATATATGATTAAAGTTTATAATTTCATGGCATGTGCTCTTGGAATTTCTGGTTTTGTAGCTTTTCTTACTGCTAGCTCGCCAGATTTGATGCGTCTTTTGTTCGGAACTCCATTATCTTGGGTAGTGATGTTTGCACCTCTTGGTTTTGTATTTTTCTTTGGATATAAAATTTCTACTATTTCAGCTGAAAGAGCCAAAGTTTATTTGTGGATTTTTGCGGCATTGATGGGTCTTTCAATGTCTTCAATTTTTATGGTTTATACCGGCACTAGTATTGCTAGAGTATTTTTCATTAGCGCCTCAACTTTCGGAATTACTGCTCTTTATGGTTACACAACCAAAAGAGATTTAACTTCGATGGGATCTTTCATGATTATGGGTTTAATCGGATTGTTGATTGCATCTTTGTTTAATACTTTCTTGCAAAGTTCAGCATTACACTTCGCAACTTCAATTCTTGGTATGATCATCTTTATTGGTCTTACCGCTTATGATTCACAAAGAATCAAACAAATGTATTATCATGCTTCTGGAAATGTTGATGCAATTTCTAGAATGGCGGTAATGGGTGCTCTAAGCCTTTACATGGACTTCATAAACTTGTTTATGACCATGTTGAACTTCTTTGGCGACAGAAGAAATTAGAGATTAATTTTAGAAACGGTTCTATAAAATTTCTGTAGAACCGTTTTTTTAGTTTTAGTTTCTTGCATTTTGTTTGCTCAAATCTAGTTTTCCCGCCTTCATTTTTTGCCTGCGTGATGGAATGGTAGACATAACGGACTTAAAATCCGTGGAGCTTTATCGCTCTTGCCGGTTCAAGTCCGGCCGCAGGTACCATTTACGATATTTTTCTGACAATCTCAATTCTTAGATCCAATGGATTTGGCAAAAAAATTAGCTAAGATTTTTAGTTTGATTTTTTTGGCTGTTGTTGTCGCATCTTGTGATACAGGATGTGTGGAAGCTAATGAGTTTGATAAAGAAATTATCAAAGTTCAGGCTAATCCAGTTCAAGATGGTATAGATGGTCTTGGCGACGCCCAAGTTGCAAAATGGCATGATACTGGTCTTAAGACTAATGGCGAAGGAATAGTTCTTCAAATCACTGGTGGTTGGGTTCCTTGGTATGGAAATGATGATTTAGGTAGTGATGATCAGCTTAGATCTCTTGATGCTTGTAAGTTCTGTGCCATGAATGGCAATTCTCCAAATTGTATCTGTTATAGTGGACAGACTCCAGAATCTGAGCCTTCTTATATCGGTACTGACTGTGTTACCAATCTTACAGCGCAAAATGATCCCAATAAATGTACCTGTACAACAAAATATGGAAGCGCAACTGATTATGGAGTATATCACTTCACTTTAAATAAGTACGACAAATTTCGTAACGATTTGATTCCGGATTTTCAGTCTCCGTGCAGATATCAGGCGGGAATGGGTCTTTACATGGGTTTATTTGGATCAAGCGGATCTGTAATTCCAACGCGTATTTACCATTTGTTTTCTCAAACTGAAGTATGCGATGTAGTCCGTGATCCAGTCACCGATGAATGTCTTGATGAAGATGGCAATGATGTAACAAAATATCTTTTCACCAGTGCTAATGATCAGATTTTTGTTAAAGATGATGGTGAAGGAAATTTGGGTTCTAATACAAGTCTCTCCGATGATACTTTGCATACACGTAATGAAGTGGCGAAACTGATTATTTATGACAGTAGATATGATGATAATTACGGTGAATATCAGGTTACATTCCTTGGCGGTCTCGGTCAGGATCAAGATTCTGGATTGTTAGAATTTTTGGTGAGTTTGATGGAAAACCAAATTATGGGAACTCCAGACAGCTCCGGAGTTAGACAAGGCGGCATAATTCAGACTATGTTTAACCAGATAGTTCTGGATTCGGGTTTCTCGACCATAGTTCAAATGGCGCTTTCATTCTATATTTTATTCTACGGTGTTTCGGTTCTTATTGGTTTAGCAGACGTTACCAAAAAAGAGTTAATGACTAGAATGCTGAAAATTGCTTTAGTGATGTTCTTCACAAGTGCAAGCAGCTGGTATTGGTACGATAAAATTGTTGTGACTTTCTTCAAAGATGGCATGGATTCGGTGATCACTATGTTCATGAATTTTTCTGACCAAAATCTTGATCCAACTTCAGGGATTGTTACGGCACAAATGGATCGTGCTTCTTCAAACAGCAACGCAACACGTTTCTCTTATGCTGACTTAATTATTCGTAACCTTCTCTCAATTGCCTCAGCGAAAAAGATTTTTGGTTTGTTCTTTGGCGTTCCAATTTTCGGGCCAATTTATATTGCAGCCATTTATGCGTTAATCGCATTCTTCGTTTATGTAATGCTGACTGTGGCAATGGCTTACGTTGTAACGATCGTTAAATTAGCTTTTGTTCTATCACTTGGACCAATCTTCATTGCTTTTACGCTTTCTGGACATACCAACGATATGTTCAAGAAATGGCTTGGATTTGTTGGTGCTAGGTCGCTCGAAATTATTTTTATGTTCTTGGTTCTGTATAATTTCTTGGTGTTGATTGATCAAAACTTTACTTCGCTTTTGAGCTATCGTGCTTGTGTGACTAACTGGAATTTGGGTCTATTCTCAATCCCGATTCTGAAATCAAGTGTCGATAGATCTTTAATGGAATGGTGCTCATCTTTCATCATGATTGGTGGATTGATCTTCATCACTAAATTAGTTTTGGATAAAGTTCCTGATCTATGTGGTAGTTTGATTTCAATCGGTGGTGCTGCGAATAAAGATAAAGGTGCTATGGGCGCCGCAGGTAGTTTGATGGGTGGAATGATGGGTGCGGCGCAATCAGCTGGTGGTTCAGCCCTCGGTATGGCTGCCTTTGCTGCTGCGAAAACTTATCAAGGCGTGAGTTCAGCAATGTCAGGAAGTGGCTCTGCTGTTGCCAATGCTATGTCAGGTGCAATTCGTGCACTTCCGGGCGGCAATACCGCAATGGATACAGCGATGAAAGCTGTGAACGCGATGCCTTCAAATCCGCGCGCTATGTATCGCAACAGCGTTATTGATTCTGCAATATCTGAAGCAACCAAAAACGCTGATTCTAAAGGTTTGACTGGTTCGGCAAAAGATATGGCAATTAGAAATGAGGTGACGAATAAATTAATGTCGCATCAAAGTAATTCTACAGCGATGGGAAGTGCTCCAATCAAATCGATTGGTATTGGCATGAATCTTGATTCTATCGGAAAAAGATTGGATGAGAAACTTATTAATAAGCCTTTGACTGACTTTATTAAGTCAGAAGCTGCCAAGCTAAAATCTTCGGCTAATCCTCCAATTGGTAGAGAGCTGCGCGAACAGTTGGGTAACAAAGTTAAAGAATGGGCAGAAAAAAATCTTGCTGGTGGCGCAGAATCAATCAAAGGCATTATGAATGATCGTCATGCTGTGGTTAGTAGCGTCAAATCTGGCGATATGAGCTTTAGCAATATGAGAGATTTTATCAGAAAACAAACAGAATATAGTGCAACTGAAGCAGCTAAAGCTTTTGCTAATAATCCAGAAAAACAAAAAGAATTCTTACAACACCTTAAGGATAACGAATTTAGGGCTGCACAAGACAGACAAAAAGTTACTGATGGTGCAGTTTCTAAAAGCTTCAATAAGTTCTCTAATAAAGTTAAAGATGGCTTCAGTTTAGCAGTTCGTGCAGTTAAACCATTTGATAATGCTTTTGGTAATGATGCGATGACTGATTCTAAGAGAGCGGCTGCAAGCTTTATGCGTAAAGTAAGTAACCAAGAACATGCGGCCAGAGGAACCACTATGGGATTGATTCGCGATAAAACTGGTGGTTGGTTAGATCATGGTCAAGGAAGCGTCTTGAATCCTTTGAATCTTGCAAAATCAAAAGATGCTATCCGTCAAGAAGTCAAAGAAGGTGATCGCAGTGGCTTGATCAGATATCTTTCGAAAAATGGTGCGGAGCAAGAGCAAAAAAGAATCAGAGAAAATTATGATGAAAGAAAAGCTGACAAGAACAAAGCGCCAAATCACGCTGCAAGAAGCGAACTTGAGAAGAAAAAACAAGAAAAAATCAAAGACTCGAAAGATCGTAGAGAATTTATGAAAGCCGATTTGAAAAAATTGGCAGTTAAATTTGCGCAAAAAGATTCGGGCAAGATCGCTAAAGATTTAAAAACAATCAAAGATAAAGAAGCTGAAGCAAGCAAGAAGGCCAGAACTCAAATTGGAGGTAGAACTTTGGCAGCTTTGTCTTTAGCGGCGAAAAAAGTTACAGAAAGTTCATCTGAAATCATCAAAGCTAATAAGAGAATTTCAGCTTTAGAAAAAGCCAACCTCAAAGAAACCAATAAGCAAAGAGAAGAGCAGTTAAAAAGAGAAAAAGAGAATCTAGCTAAATTAGAGAAAGAGCGTATTGCGGCGTTTCAGGAAGAGAGCGATTTGTCGCGAAGAATGAAGATGGATAAAGATCAATGGAAGCTTGAATATGATAGATTGGAAAAAGATAGAAAAGATTTGCTCAAAGAAGTCGCTAAGTTGAAAACTGAAAACCAATCTCTCGAAGATATAGTGAAAGAGATTCAAGACGCTAAAAGAAAAGAGCCAAACGCCAAGGATTTTGCTGCTGCTACGTTAGCCGGTTTGAGTACAAAAGATTATAGAACTGAAGAAAATCTTAGAGCTGAGTCTTTGAAAAAAGAGGTGCATGATAAATTACGTGATGAATATATCAAAGCTTTGGAAGAGCAGGTAAAAGTACAAAAAGCATTTATCATGATTAATGCTGAGAGAGAGGCAATAATTGATCCTTTGATGAAATCAGTGGCTTCTTTCAAAGAAGGCAAAAAAGAAGGGGAAGAGGATGCGGTATTCTTAGCTAGAAGAGATGAAGCTATGAATAACGCTAAAGAACTACAAGCTTTGATGGCAAAATATTTAGCGGAAGATTTGCCAACCAAAGAAGAAATCATCAAAGGTTTAGAAGATCAAAAAGAGAAAGAAAAAGACAAGGACAAGAAGAAAGAAATAGAAGATCTACAAAAGAAACTTGCTGAAATGAGTGATCTTGATGCAAACATGTTCATGAAGGGAATGACCTCTACTGAGCAAGATGATTTAAGAAAAAGACTCGACGCTGCTGGTGGTTTGGACGCAGTTAAAGATGGTTTGACTGAGCTTGATAATACAACTCTATTCGAAAAAGCTGAGCGTTTAAGATATTTCGAAGATAGCCTGGCTGATCCTAAAACTGGTGATGCTCATATCGCAGAAGGTGATCAGGTAGATTCTGATATTATTGGTGATGAAGATGTTCATCTTGAATTTGGTGATGAAGAGAGAGAAAGCGAAGCTCATGTTGGTCGAACTATGACTCCAGAACAACAAGAGTTTTCTGACAAGATGGATGAGATCACCGCTTCTGTTGAAGATAAGAATGATAAAGGTGAAGAGAGTTTAGGCGATGAATATCAAGCCTTAGAAGATCTTAAGAAACATCCTGCTTTAGGTGGTGATGAAGAAGACGGTAAAGACAAAGGTAAAGGTAAACCAGACGAAACTCCTGATCCAGCTAGAAATGAAGCTTTAAAGAGTATTTTGAATACACAAATAGGTATTTTGAAAACTCAGATCGGAGCTACTCAAATCAAGATGGATAAGGCCAGAGACAGTATGGATAAGCTTAGAGCAGATTTAGGTAAGGGTGATGCTGCTCAAGATAAAGCAATTCAGGATAAAGTTGCTGAGTTTGAAGCGGTGATCAGAGGTTATGAATCTGATATATCATCTATACAAAACAAATTGAGCACGGTTAACGGCGATTTAACAAGTTTGGGTTAGTGCTAAATAATTTAGTTTGCTGCCTTGACATTAACTATGTTGAAAAATAGTTTGCCGCGCTCCTTAAGATGGCAGGCGTAGCTCAGTTGGTTAGAGCATCAGGTTGTGGTTCTGAGGGTCGCGGGTTCGATCCCCGTCGCTTGCCCCATTTGCTTGTTCTTGTGTTTCAGCACTGCTGAAATATTAGAACAAGCTATCCGCTTTAGCCTTGGCAGCGGATCGTTAAATCCAAACTCTTTCCCCATGGACATCCTCTTCTTTGCCGCAATCGCACTTTATGTTTTCTGGAAATTAAGAGAACAATTTGGCAGAGTTGATGAAGAAGAAAAAAAACAAGTTCAAGAAAAAATCTCCCGCAAAAAAGAGCTTATCGCTGCAGTTCAAACTCAAGTAATGGCGATTCAAAAAAAAGTTGTTGAGCAAAGCGAAGCCCAAAAAGCTGCCAACGAAAAAACTATTCTTACCCTTGTGGATCAATCTTCACAGGAAGCTTTCCGCAAAATTCTAATCATGTGCAACATTTCCGCCGATGCTTTTATTGCTGGCGCAAAATCAACTTTTGAAAATGTTATAAAATCTTTTGCAACTGGAGACCTAGTAATGTTGCGTTTGATGCTTTCTGAAAAAGTTTTTGCTGGTTTTGAAACTGCGATTAGCAACAGAAAATCTGCTGAACAAACTTTGGTAAGTAATGTAATTGCTGTTAACGAAGCTAGAATTATTTCGGCGCAATTGCTTGATAATGTTGCAACTGTAAGCATTAGTTTTGTCTCAAAACAAATCAACTATGTTACTGATAAAGAAGGTCAAATTATCGAAGGTAGAAAAGATCAAATCAGAGAATTAAGCGACGTTTGGACTTTCAAAAAAGACATCGGCGTTATCAATAAAAACTGGGTTGTTTTATCAACTTAAATTCAAGGATCATATGACTAAAGAATTTATCAAAAAATCTACGCTTAAAGCTGGTGGGAAAGAATATAAATTTTTCTCTCTTGAAGAAGCGGCGGCTAAGATTGGAAAGGATATTTCGAAATTGCCTTACAGCTTAAAAATTTTGCTCGAAAATTTAGTGCGTAATTTCGATGGCGATGTGGTAAATTCTGAACATATTTCTTCTCTAATCGATTCAGTAAAAAATTCCGATAAGAGAATCGAAATTGCCTATACTCCTGCTAGGGTATTGATGCAAGATTTTACTGGAGTTCCGGCTGTAGTTGATTTGGCTGCAATGCGTGATGCTGTTGCAAAACAAAATAAAGATCCGAAAAAAATTAATCCGCTTGTGCCAGTTGATTTGGTAATTGATCACTCAGTGCAAGTTGATTTTGCTGGTTCAAAAGATGCTTTCAAAAAGAACGTTGATCTTGAAATGGAACGTAACAACGAACGTTACGAATTTTTGAAATGGGCGCAAAAATCTTTTAACAATTTCCGTGTAGTGCCGCCAGGAACTGGTATTTGTCACCAAGTAAATTTAGAAAATTTAGCGCAAGTTGTTTGGACAAAAACTGAAAATGGTGAAACTATTGCATATCCTGATACCGTTGTTGGTACTGATTCTCATACTACAATGATTAACGGTTTGGCTGTTTTGGGTTGGGGTGTTGGTGGTATTGAAGCTGAAGCTGCAATGCTTGGTCAGCCAATCTCAATGCTAATTCCGGAAGTTATCGGATTTAAACTTACTGGGAAATTGCAAGATGGAATTACCGCTACAGATCTTGTTTTAGCTGTTACGCAAACCCTTCGTAAAAAAGGAGTTGTTGGAAAGTTTGTTGAATTTTTTGGTCCAGCGCTTCCTTCTCTTTCACTAGCAGACCGCGCTACGATTGCGAATATGGCTCCTGAATATGGTGCAACTTGCGGTATTTTTCCAATCGACAAAGAAACTCTTAACTATCTACATCTTACAGCCAGAAGCTCTGAAACCATTGCTTTGGTTGAAGAATATGCGCGCGCGCAAAAAATGTTCTGCGAAAATTATGATTTTGCACCAGATTTCAGTGAAGTTTTGGAGCTTGATATTTCAACAATCAAACCAAGTTTAGCTGGTCCAAAAAGACCACAAGATCGTGTGGTTTTATCGCAAGTTAACGAATCTTACGATAAGCTGGCGACCGAGTTAAACAATACTGCTAAGCCACGCGAGAATATTTCTGAACTTAATTCTGATTTAGGCGATGGTGATGTTGTTATCGCTGCAATCACTTCTTGTACCAACACTTCTAACCCTTCAGTTCTGATCGCGGCAGGGTTACTTGCTAAAAAAGCAGTTGCAAAAGGTTTGAGAGTAAAACCAACAGTTAAAACTTCTCTAGCTCCAGGATCGCAAGTAGTTCAAGAATATTTGGCAAACTCTGGATTGCAAAATTATCTCGACCAACTTGGTTTCAACTTGATTGGTTTTGGTTGCACAACTTGTATTGGTAACTCTGGTCCATTGCACAATCAGATCGAAGAGAAAATCAAAGAAAAAAATCTTTTGGTTGGTGCAGTTCTTTCAGGAAATCGTAACTTTGAAGGTCGTGTTCATCCTTTAGTTAAAGCGAATTATCTGGCTTCGCCACCTTTAGTTGTGGCTTATGCTTTGGCAGGAACTCTTAAAATTGATTTAGAAAAAGACGCAATTGGTATCGATGCTCAAGGAAACAAAGTTTTCTTAAAAGATATTTGGCCAAGCAAAGCTGAGATCGATTCTGTGATTGCACAAAATATCAGTCGCGAAGTTTTTGCTAAAAAATATTCTGACCTCTTCAAAGGTGATGCAGCTTGGCAAGCAATTTCAGTTGAAAAATCTGATACTTACAACTGGCAGCCAAACAGCACTTACATTCGTTTGCCGAATTTCTTTGATGATTTAAATCGTGCTAATGCGGTTGAAATTAAAGCGGCAAAAGTTTTGGGATTGTTTGGTGATTCGATCACGACTGATCACATTTCTCCGGCGGGAAATATCTCGGCAACTTCGCCAGCAGCAGTCTATTTGAAAGAAAAAGGCGTGCAAAAAGCTGATTTCAACTCTTACGGTGCAAGACGTGGTAACCATGAAGTTATGATGCGCGGAACCTTTGCCAACATTCGTATTAAAAACGAAATTCTGGGCGGCAAAGAAGGCGGATTAACTAAAATTGATGGTAATGGCGAAGAAGTTTCAATTTTCGATGCCGCGATGCATTACAAAGAAAAAAATACACCTTTGGTGATTTTCGCTGGTAAAGAATATGGTACAGGATCTTCGCGTGACTGGGCCGCAAAAGGTACATTCTTACTTGGCGTTAAAGCAGTTGTCGCTGAAAGTTTTGAGAGAATCCATCGTTCAAACTTGATTGGAATGGGTGTGATGCCTTTGATTTTCAAGGCTGGACAAAATCGTCAAACCTTAAAATTAAAAGGTGATGAAGTGGTTGATATCTTGGGAATCAACCCTAATGTTAAGCCGAAGCAAGACTTGAAATGTGTTATTACAAGAGCTGATGGCTCTAAAGAGGAAGTTATTTTAACCTGTGGCTTAGATACCAGCAACGAAGTTGAATATTTTAAGCGCGGCGGGATCTTACAATATGTTATGAATCAAATTTGTTAAACCTATGCAAATCAGAGTTATGGGAGCAAATATTGAAGTTGGCCAATCGCTGACTCAATATGTGGAAGAAAATTTGGCTAAAGCAGTTAAAAAATATTTTGACAAAGCTGTTGATGCTGATGTGCATTTCTCAAAAAGCGGTCACATGTTCAAAGTCGTAATTAACGTCAACGAAGGCGTTAAAGGTGGCATTACGGTTAAAGCAAATGCGGAAGCAGGCGATGTTTATGGTTGTTTCTCTGAGGCTGCTGAAAAATGTGCTAAACAGCTTGCTCGTTATAAAGGTCGTATCAAAAATTATCGTCGCGATGGCGGCGGATTGAAATCTGTTGAACCTGATTTCAACGTGATTGATGCTGTTAAATACATCGTTCCACCTACTGCTTACAATGTTTTTGAAGAAATGGAAGCAGAAGAAACTCCACAAACTAACGAAGATTCACTTAAAATCGTTGGTGAAAAAAATACTGATATCGAAAGTTTGACTGTTGAAGAAGCAATCATGAAAATGGACTTGCAAGACCTTCCGGCACTTGTTTTTATTAATAAGAAAAACCGTAGATTGAATGTAGTTTATCACAGAAAAGATGGTAACATTTCTTGGATAGATCCAAAATTAAACTAACTAATTTGTCGTCCTGAGCATAGCGAATAATCTTATGAGTTTTTACTTTCTAAGGTTAAACTCAAAAGATTCTTCTCTTCGCTCAGGACAGCAATTTTATATTAAAATTTTTTGCGCGTGAAAGGGGGTAAAGTCGAAAATGCAAGTATTGATTACTGGAAGAGGTAACTTGGAATTGGCCATTAGGTCATTCCGTAAGAAAACTCAGAAAGAAGGAATCATCAAAGAAGCTAGAAGAAGAAAAGCTTACGAAAAACCTTCTGAAGAGAAGAAAAGAAGAATCGAGGAAAATATCACTCGTAAAAAAAGAAGCAGAAGAAGCGAATATCAAGCTTAGTTTCTGTAAAAGTTACCTGAGTTTTGGATCACCTCCAAAACTCAGGATAACAGTTGGTTTAGGCACCAAAAGATGACAATTACTACTCAAATATTTTAATGATCCAGGTCAGCAAAAAGGATAAATCTCTCATCCTTCTAATTCTCTCGGTTTTAGTAGTTTTATACGCAATTTGGTCGGGATTTTCTTATCTTATTTTCCGTTCGACTTTCAACCATGCTGACATTAATAAAATTTTACACCAAGGCGAAAAGAATAAAGTTGAGCAATGGCTTAACGTATCTCGTCCACTAGAAGTTTCTGACTTAAAAGATCGTATCATTTTGTTGGATTTTTGGTCTTATTCTTGCGTTAACTGTGCTCAAACTCTGCAAGAAATTAAAAAGATGGAACAGCAGTTTGGCAGCAAGCTTACTGTTATAGGTGTTCATTCCGGTAGGTTCGACAATGAAAAAAACTTTGCTGAAATTAGAAAGGCGGTAATTCGCAACGATATTTCTCATCCTGTAATCAACGATGCCAACTCGCGTATTTGGGATAGCTTTAAAATAAAGGCTTGGCCAACTTTAGTTTTGATTAATCCCCGCGGTAAAGTTGAAAAAACCTATGTTGGAGAAGCTGGAGCTCTTTCCGCTAAAGCTGGAATCAAAAGATTAATCTCAAAATATAAATACGAACTGAATCGTGATCCTCTACCAATCACACTTGAGAAGCATAGCATCGACAGCAATGTTCTGAGCTTCCCAACCAAAGTTGAATATGCTGCAGATTTCACTTACAAATCGCGTCATTTGCCGGTGCTTTTCATCGCTAATACCGGAAAAAATAATATCTTAGTTACTTCTTTATCTGGTGATGTGATTTTGAAAATTGGTTCTGGTTTTGCTGATATTCAGGATGGCAGTTTTGATGTAGCATCTTTCAAAGCACCACAAGGTTTGCTGTATTCGAAAGGAAAATTATACGTGGCAGATACTGGCAACCACGCTCTACGTGTAATTGATTTCAAAAACAGTAAAGTTGAAACGTTGATTGGCTCATCTCAAAAAGGCGAGGCTTTGGCTGATAAACAAATTATTGAAGCTAAATCTTTTGACTTAGCCTCTCCAACTGACATCGAATTTTTCCCTAACGAACACAATATTGTTATCGCCAACTCTGGTACTCATCAAATTTTGACTTACAACGCTGATAAAGACACAATCTCCGTTCTTGCTGGTAGCGGAAATAAAGGCATTGTTGATGGAAAATATCCTGACAACGTTTTAGCGCAAACTTCCGACATGTCGGTTTATAATCGTAAGCTCTACTTCCTTGATTCTGAAAGTAGCTCGCTGCGTGTGATGGAAGAAAATGGCGAAGTCAAAACTTTGATTGGCAAAGGTATTAACAAATTCGGTAATAAAAACGGCGGCAAATCCGAAGCTTTGATGCAACATCCAATGGGTTTGATGGTTGATGATACAGGAGCTTACATTTCGGATAGCTTCAATCACACAATCAAAAAATATGATTTTGCTTCTGGTCAAATTTCTAATATGGCGGGACGTAAAAGTGGCGATAATTTTGGTGCAGGATCTAACGCTGAATTCGATCAGCCAGAAGGCATAACTTCTGTTCTCAATAATCTCTACATTGCTGATGCTAACAACAATCGTATCGTGATTTTGAATCGCGGCAGTTTAGCAACTTCACTTTTGAATGTTATGCCAGCGTTGAAACTTCCAAAAGAAGGTTTCTTGCAATATCTACCAAACTTACAAAAAGCGGCAGATATCAAACTAAAACCTTTAACTGAAATAACAGTTAAGATTGATTTGAAAAAAGGTTGGAAGATCAACGAAAATGGTCCGAGTTTTATTAATCTATTGGAGATGGTAAAAGATGATCGCGCTAATCTGGTTTCTAGTTTTGACTGGACTGAGGTCAGAACTAAAAACATCAAGTTACCACAGCTTTCTGAAAATAAAAAATACCTGCTACAAGGCGTGATTTATTACTGCGAAGATAAAACCAACGCTTTGTGTTACATTAAAAGTTATGAGCAAGGTGTAAGCGTTGATGGCAATGAACAAAATAGTCAGATTGTAATCAACATAGGATCGCACTAATTCTTCCTTAACATCGTCATCCTTGATAAGTAGCATCGAGGGTCTTTTCGGCTTCTTTCTTTCAATTTAAATAGATCCTCGAATTTACTGTATAAATTCAAGGATGACGATGTGCGTTTTTTTCTGCAAAAATTTCTTCTTTTTTAAGTTTAGATTCTTACTCTTCTTATCATCTTCTGAAGCCATATTTTCCACGGCCTCCGAGCAGTTTTAAAAATCAACAAAAAATTCCAAAAAATGTCAGCGAAAAAACAAGACAATTCTCCTGTTGTTGAAGAGCAAATGGATCACACGGTTAGTGCCGAATATTCATCAGATTCGATTAAAGTTTTAAAAGGTTTAGAAGCAGTTCGTAAACGTCCCGGAATGTATATTGGCGATACTGACGACGGTTCGGGTTTGCATCACATGGTTTACGAAGTTGTTGATAACGCCATTGACGAAGCTTTGGCTGGACATTGCGATCAAGTTACAGTTGCTCTTAACGCTGACGGTTCAGTCACCGTGCGCGATAACGGTCGTGGTATTCCAACCGACATACACAAAGAAGAAGGCGTTTCTGCTGCTGAAGTTATTATGACGCAACTTCACGCTGGTGGTAAGTTCGACCAGAATTCTTATAAAGTTTCTGGTGGTTTGCACGGTGTTGGTGTTTCGGTGGTAAACGCTTTGTCTGATTGGTTAGAACTTACAATCTGGCGCGATGGTAAAGAGCATAACATGCGTTTCGAACATGGTGATGCAGTTGCTCCACTTAAAATCGTTGGCGATGCCAACGGTGAAAAAGGTACGCAAGTTACGTTCCACCCGTCAAACCAAACATTTGCCAATGTTTTGGAATTCTCTTTCCCTACTCTTGAGCAACGTTTGCGCGAGTTATCTTTCCTTAACTCAGGTGTTAAAATCGTTTTAAAAGATTTGCGCGGTGAAGAGCCAAAAGAAGTCATCCTTTTCTACGAAGGCGGAGTTGAGGCTTACGTTAAATATCTCGACAAAAGCAAAAATGCTTTGCATCAAACTATCTCAGTTGCTGGCTCAGACAAAACTAGCGGTATCAGCATGGAAGTTTCGATGCAGTGGAATGATTCTTACCACGAAAACGTTTTGTGTTTTACCAATAACATTCGTCAACGTGACGGCGGTACGCACTTAGCTGGTATGAAAGCAGCGCTTACTCGTACCATCAACAATTACGCTTCAGACAATAAACTTTTCAAAAAAGACAAAATCGTTTTGAGTGGTGACGACGTGCGTGAAGGTTTGACTGCAGTAGTTTCAGTTAAAGTTCCTGATCCAAAATTTTCGTCACAAACTAAAGATAAACTCGTTTCTTCTGAAGTTCGTACCCACGTTGAATCTTGGGTTAACGACAAATTGGCACAATGGTTTGAAGAACGACCATCTGATGCGCGTGCGATTGTTGGTAAAGCTGTTGAAGCAGCGCAAGCTCGTGAAGCAGCTCGTAAAGCTCGCGAACTAACTCGTAGAAAATCAGCTCTCGAAGTTTCTAACTTGCCAGGAAAATTGGCTGACTGCCAAGAAAAAGATCCAGCTCAATCTGAGTTGTTTATTGTAGAAGGTAACTCAGCGGGCGGTTCTGCTAAATCAGGACGTAACCGTAAATTCCAAGCGATTCTACCAATTCGTGGTAAAATCTTGAACGTTGAGCGTGCTCGTTTCGATAAAATGCTTTCTTCAACTGAGATCGGCACCATGATCACTGCACTTGGAACTGGTATCGGCGCTGAAGATTTTGATCCATCAAAAGTGCGTTATCACAAAATCATTATCATGGCCGACGCGGACGTCGATGGTTCTCACATCAGAACTTTGCTTTTGACTTTCTTCTTCCGTCACATGCCAAAGTTGATCGAATATGGCTTCCTATACATCGCGCAACCGCCACTTTACAAAATCAAAAAAGGCTCAAGCGAAGTTTATTTGAAGAACGAAGCAGCGTTGCAAAACTATGTGATCGAAAATGCTTTAAATAATGCAGTTTTGAAATCAAAAGCTGGAGATCGTTCAGGTGCTGATTTGCATGACTTTATTAACAAGTTGAGCAAGTTCTCGCATTTGATTAACAGCGTTTCGCGTATCGTGCCGGCAGAAATCTGTGAAAATTTAGCTTTGGCTGGCGCTTTTGAAAAAGCTTGGATGGGTGATTCTGCTAAAACTAAATCTTTGTTAAAAAATATTGAGAGAATTTTGGCTGATGCTTCCAACGAAGATGTTACTTGGAGTGCTTCGATCAATGATTCTAACGATATCGACGTGGTTAAAGAATCGCGCGGCGTAAAAACTTCTTACGTGGTGAAACATAATTATCTCGACATGCCAGAATTTAGCGCTCTTTGTCAGTTGAGAGAACAAATTGCCGCTGAGTTTGAATCAACAACCAAATTCATTCGTGGTGAAGAAGAACGCGTTATCGCCAAACCAGTTGAGTTGATGAATCTGATTCTTGAAATCGGCAAAAAAGGCGTATCAATCCAACGTTTCAAAGGTTTGGGTGAAATGAACGCCGAACAACTTTGGGAAACTACACTTGATCCAGCAAACAGAACTTTGCTGCAAGTTAAGGTCGATCAGTTTGATGAAGCCGATGAAACCTTCTCAACTTTGATGGGTAACGTAGTTGAACCACGTCGTGAATTCATCCAAGAAAACGCGCTGAAAGTTGTGAATTTGGACGTTTAGTAGTCTAACTGAGTTTGGCTATAAAAGTACTGATACCGAGTTTGGCTTAATAAACCCCCCGACTCGCTATGAGAGCCACCCCCCTTGACAGGGGGGCTGGAGTTTTACTTGCCCCCCTGTCAAGGGGGGTGGCCCCAAAGGGGTCGGGGGGTTTATTGCCAAACTCAGTGCTTAGAACCAAAATAAGCAAATCCCACCACAGGTCATTACCTCAACAACAATCTCGATGAAAAAATTCTTCGTTGAAACTCTCAAAAAACAAAAAGAGCAAAATCTCTACCGCCAGTTGGTAGAATCTGATGTTGTGGAATCTATCAAAATTAAACGAGGTAAAAAACTTCTCTTAAACTTTTCTTCCAACGACTACTTCGGTTTATCGCAAAACTCACAAGTAAAAAAAGCTGCAGTAACAGCGATAAAAGAATACGGTGTTGGTGCTGGTGCTTCGCGTTATGTTTCTGGTAACAACTCACTTTACACGCAATTAGAAAAACAAATTTCAGTCATCAAAAAATGTGATGATGCCATAGTTTTTTCGTCAGGCTATGCAACGGCGATTGGTGTAATTCCAGCGTTGATTGGTGAAGGAGATTTGATCGTAGCCGATCGTTTGATTCATGCTAGTTTGATCGATGCTGCCAAACTTTCTGGGGCACGTCTTATGCGTTTTCAACATAACGACATTAAACATGCTCGTGAAATTTTGGTGCAAAACCGCCATAATTTTAAGAAATGCATAATCATCACCGAAACAGTATTTTCGATGGATGGTGATGTTGCACCAGTTTCGGGTCTAAAAAATCTTGCTGAGGAATTTAACGCATTGCTGGTTGTTGATGATGCTCACGGATTGTTTCAGAAACTGTCGGTTGAGCTTGTCGAAACCAAGGGAACGGGTTTTGTATTGATCCTTGGAACTCTTTCTAAAGCCGTTGGTACGGTTGGAGGGTATGTTGCTGGTGACTTGGTTTCGATCGATTTTTTGCGTAATTTTTCTCGTTCCCAGATTTATTCGACAGCGCTTCCTCCAGCAGTTTTAGCTGCAGCAAGTAAGTCATTGCAAATTATCGCACAAAAAGATCTGGCGCAAAAAACTATGAAAAATGCTAAATATTTTTGTCAGCTGATGAATTTGCCAGAACCACAATCAGCAATAGTTCCAGTGATTATAGGTGATGCCAAAAAAACTCTCGATGTTGCAAGAAAACTTGAAGAAAAAGGCTTTTTAGTTGGCGCGATTCGCTATCCGACTGTTGAAAAAAACAAAGCACGTTTGCGTATAACTTTTTCTTCACAACATAAAAAATCTGACATCAAGAAACTGGCAAAACTTTTGAAGATAGTTTGTGAAAACGAAGTCGGAAAAAATAATTAACATGAAAAGAAACGATTCAGAAAAAGTTCAGATTAAAGAAAATTTGCTGAGTACTCTACGTGCGATGTTAGCGGATGAAGATGTGCAAATCGATTTTGTTGATTCAGTACGGAATAATTTTTTCTCTTGGGATTATAAGCTGGTGGAAAATAAAAAATCGGTAGTGGTGCCTGAAATTGTTTCAGATGTTAAGACAAGAGCGGCTGTGGATCTAGCGGCGGCATATATTTTGTTTCACAATTTTGCGATGCATCGCGAAAAAGAATATGACGAAAAGGAACAAAAAATTCTTGATGATTTTGAGCGCGCGCGGGTGATTTGTAAGATTAAAAATTCCTATCTTGGTGCAGCGCAAAATATTTTAGAAAAGCTGGAAAGTGACATTTTTAGCGACTCGAACAATCTATCTTTAATTTTACTCAACGAAGTTTTTGCTAAAAAAACTTTACCTCGAACTGCAACTTTTGCGGCAGAAACTGCTGAGATGTTGAATAAAAAAATTGTTGATGAGATCAAAAACTTGGCAAAAAAATTGGATAATCAACAAGCCTTTGCCCAAGGTGTCGAGCGAGTTTTGGAGTTATTACGTAAAGAACAAGATGAGCAAAACAAAAATCACAACGAGGAAAAATCTAACGAAAAGTTAGGTGGCGAAAGTGAACAAATGCAAAACGATTTAAGCAGTTTTGGCCAAGAAAATGTTGAAGCGGAAGTGGAGCAAAATTTTTCGCAAGATGAAAAAGAAGAAGGTGAAAAGTTGGTCGAGCAAGAACAAAAAATTTCTGATTTGAAAGAAGATGACAAAAAGGGTGATGTGACTGTGAAGGTTGATGAGAGCGGATCAGACAACAAAAAAATCGAGTTTAAAAATTCCTACAAAGTTTATACCACTAAGTTTGATGAGGTGGTTTTTCCGCAAAAAATGGTGAATAAAAACGAGTTAGAATTGTTGCGCGATCAACTGGATTTGAAGATGAACAAGCTTGATTCGATTTCGAAAAAAATGACGATGAAGTTGAAAAGAAAATTGTTGTCGAAGCGTGATAATTTCATCGAATTTGATGCCAGCAGAGGAATTCTAAACCGCAAAAAACTTACGCAGCTAGTGATAAATCCGATGGTGGAAAATATTTGGATCACGAATCGTAACCATGAATATCAAGACACAGCGCTGACGATTTTGCTCGATAACTCAGGTTCGATGCGTGGAAATCCGATTGTTATGAGTGCGATGGCTTGTGAGATTATCGCCGGAATTTTAGAAAAATTTGCCATCAAAACTGAAGTTATTGGTTTTACTACTTCAGATTGGAAAGGCGGCAAAGCGCGTAAACTGTGGGAAAGTTCGGGTCGGGAAAAGAATCCCGGACGCTTGAATGAGTTGCGTCACATTATCTATAAGCATTTCAACCAGCGTTTTAAGAAGGCGAGAGTTAATCTTGGTTTGATGTTGAAGGAAGGTTTATTAAAAGAGAATATCGATGGTGAAGCGTTGTTGTTCGCGCGTTCCCGTTTGGCGCAGCAAAGTGAGAAACGCAAAATTTTGTTGGTGATTTCGGATGGAACTCCGGTTGATGATTCCACGAATTCAGCGAATGATAGTGATATTTTAACTGATCATTTGCATCACGTGATTGGCAAGATTGAGAATGCACCGCGGGGACAGTCGCAAATTGAGATTGTGGGAATTGGAATTGGACACTCTACCGAAGAATTTTATCGCAACCAAGTTACGATCAAAAGTTTGGAAGAGTTGGGTGATATGATGATTGAGAAGATTGTTGATTTGTTGTAGTAGTAGTTCTGTTAAAGAAACCCCCCGACCCTACGGGCCACCCCCCTTGACAGGGGGGCTGGAGTTCTGCTTGCCCCCCTGTCAAGGGGGGTGGCCCGTAGGGTCGGGGGGGTTACTTTAGCAGAACTCTATATTAATCCAATCTCCTCCTCCGGACAATTCTGAAAATTATATTTTTCTCTTGGGAACTTTTCTTGACATTCATGTACGTAGGTAGCGTATATGCTCCCTCTCTTTTTTACCTACACATAAAATTTTTAGGAATTTCTGCATGATAAGATCGTACAAAATTGGAAAAAACGCGCTGACCAAATATCTCATTATCTCATATTTTATGGTGATTGGCACCATTTTTTACTTTGCGACTAGAAGCTTTGATTCTTTCATTGAGCGTGAGAATATGAAGATGGAATCTACGGTTTATCAAATCGAGATGGCCTTCACCAACACTTTGGATTACACCGAATCGGTACTAAATTATATCAATCGCAAGATCGCGGTTGCAGGTGGTCAGAAAAATAAAGTTAACGATATTCTCAGATCTTTTAATAGCTTCGATAGCGACTACAGTTCGGTTCGCGATGTGCTCTCAACAGGTATATTCTTCTGGATTGATTCTCATAAAATGCTAACCATGAGCAGCGAATTCGGGATTGTTAAGATGCCAGTTGACGTTTCTGGCCGTGATTATTTGGCGAAAACTGAAAAAACTCCGTGGAAAATTTTTACTGGAACTCCTGCAGTTGGTGCGGCAAGTGGTCAGTACGTAATTCCAGCTGGTGTGGGTGTTGCGGATGATAAAGGTAGATATATCGGAACTGTGGCTGTGGGTTTTAAAGTTTACGATTTGGTTCAAAGATTTTCTAAATTATCGCGTCACAATAAAACTGATTTTGCGATTTTAGATGGCCAAAACAAAGTTTTGATGGAATCAACAGAAGGTTTGTTCTCGGAAGATCGTGAATTGGCTCGAGCATTGCGCGGTATATCTCCAGATAAAGCTGAAGCAGTGGTTTTGGATTACTCGATATTTGCACCAAGAAGTAACTACGTAATGTTGCGTGATTTTGAAAAATATCCTTACAAGGTTGTAGTTGCGATACAAAATGGCGTGGTGAGTTCAGGGGCATTTTCTGAAGTTTGGCCACATATTGTAGAGATGTTGATTGTGACGATTTTCTTTGGGACGATGATGTATTTTATTCGGACGGTTTTGAAGAGGTAGGGTCGGGGGGTTTACTTATCCAATCTCAGTTAATTTTTTATATCTTCTTATACCCACGAATCTTCAAGTTATAACCTTCCAACCCAATCACCGACTTTTTCGCATTTGTCAAAAGCACCATATCAGTTACGCCTAAATCTGATAAAATCTGCGCTCCCGTTCCATAATTACGTAACTCTTGTTCTTTATTTTTTGGTTCATTTTGTGCTGCTGCAAGCAAGTGTGTAATCGCTTCATTAGGCTGACGAATCACTACAATTACACCGTTCTCACTTTTGGAAATTTTTTTCATCGCTTTTAAAAGTGAGCCAGTTCTTGGATTTTCAACATCTTCCAAACAGTCACTGAAAATATTCAAGTGATGCATGCGCACCAGAGTTGGCTTGTCTTTAGTGATTTTACCTTTCGACAAAGCGATATGTTCAACACCGTCAACTTTGCTTTTGTAAATAGTTAAATCAAAAGTTCCGGCATTTTTGCTGATAAATTGTGAACGTTCTTTCACTTCAATCAGCTTTTCATTTTTACGGCGATACTCAATTAGATCGGCGATTGTAGCGATTTTGAGTTTATGTTGCTTGGCGAATTTAATCAGATCTGGCATGCGCGCCATTGATCCGTCGTCATTCATAATCTCGCAAATAACGCCAGCAGGATTCAATCCTGCGAGCATCGCAATATCAGTTGCTGCTTCAGTATGACCAGCGCGAACCAGCACACCGCCTTTCTCAGCCTTAAGTGGAAAAATATGTCCTGGGCTGACGATATCTTCTTTGCCTTTATTTGGATCAATTGCGTCTTTGATAGTTTTAGCGCGATCAAATGCCGAAATTCCGGTAGAAATTCCTGACTTAGCCTCGATTGAAACGGTAAAAGCAGTTTGATGACGCGATTGGTTATGCATTGACATCAAAGGCAAATTAAGTGCGCGTACACGTTCTTCCGAAAGTGTTAAACAGATTAATCCGCGACCATATTTGGCCATAAAATTTACTTTCTCAGCATCGCACATTGCAGCGGGAATCACTAGATCGCCTTCATTTTCACGGCCCTCATCATCAACCAAAATGAACATGCGCCCTTGCTTAGCTTCTTCAATAATTTCAGGAATAGTTGCTAAATGTTTTTTCATAATTTTAGAGATAATCGATTGGATCTTTTTTGTTTGCAGCAGCAAAACCGGCAAGCCTTAATTGGCATGAGTCGCACTTGCCGCAGGATAAAACTTGATGATTTTTTACAATTGGATCGTAGCAGCTGTGAGTTTGTGAATAATCAACGCCGATTGCGATTCCATTTTCAATAATTTCTTTTTTCGACCAGTTCATTAACGGTGCGTGAATTTTGAAATTGCCTTTGCCAGCAACGCCAGCAGCGGTTGCTAGAGTTGCAAGTTTTTCGAAAGTGTTTATGAAATCTGGTCGGCAGTCGGGATAATTGCTGTAATCAACAGCATTGACGCCGATAAAAATATCGAAAGCTTGTACAGTTTCGGCGTAAGCCAGCGCGTAAGAAAGAAAGATGGTGTTGCGTGCTGGAACGTAAGTGACAGGGATGGAACTGCTGTCATCCTGAGCGTAGCGAAGGATCTTGTTAGAAGAATTCGGAGTTTGGCTCGAGATATCCTTCGTTTCACTCAGGATGACAGCAGTAGGATTTTTCGGAACGGCGATTTCATCAGTCAGCGCTGAGCCGCCGAAAATTCGCAAATCGATTTTGGCGATTTTATGTTCTTTAACCTGATAAAGCGCCGCGACTTTTTTCGCCGATTCCAATTCAATATCGTGACGTTGTCCGTAATCAAAACTAAGCGCATAAGTTGTAAATCCAGCTTTTTGGGCAATTGCTAAAACTGTTGTCGAATCAAGTCCGCCGCTGAGCAAGACGATCGCTTTTTTCATGATTTTTAATTTGTGATTTTAGATTTGGGAGTTTAGCTTAAGGCTTCACGATATCATTTCTTGCAACAAGTCTAAAATCAAATAAGTTTATTTTTTTCGTTATTACGACTAAAAAAACTATAAGTATGGGTGTTTAGCTCAGGTTTTTTATAAAGACGTGCTTAAACGCACGTTTTTAGAAGAAACGGGCGAAGGAGCGTAAGCGACGCTCTGCCCAGTATCACAATCGTCTTCGAGTTTCGAAGAAACGAGAAAAGCGATTGAGGATTTTGATTTTTTATATGGGTGGTTAGCTCAGTTGGTTAGAGCGTTACGTTGACATCGTAGAGGTCGGAAGTTCGAGTCTTCTACCACCCACCATTTTAAGCAATTTTATTTTTGCATGAGTAAAACTAGGAAAGGATCGTATATAGGTAACATTAAAGAACAGTTACTGAATTCTCAGTCTGGGTCTTCCGAGGCGCAACAATCTAGTTATGCTGATGAATTATTAGAAGTTCAGAGTGCTGGAGTTGTTTCGGCCAACAAAGAGAAAAAGCCAACTCCGCAAAAACAAAAAGAATTAACACCTAGCGAGCAACGTGCTGCAGATGCTAAAGCAAGAAGAGAAGAGGCTTTAAGGTTAGAACAAGCAAAATTTAAGGAACTTAGCGAAAGAGGTTTAGAAGATACCAAAGCAAAAAAAGAAGAAGCTTTAAGACTAGAACAAGCTAGAATTATGGAGCTTAACGAACAGCGTATTGCAGATGCTAAAGCAAGAAGAGAAGAGGCTTTAAGGTTAGAACAAGCAAAATTTAAGGAACTTAGCGAAAGAGGTTTAGAAGATACCAAAGCAAAAAAAGAAGAAGCTTTAAGACTAGAACAAGCTAGAATTATGGAGCTTAACGAACAGCGTATTGCAGATGCTAAAGCAAGAAGAGAAGAGGCTTTAAGGTTAGAACAGACAAAATTTAAGGGAATAGTTGCTAGAGATGAGGAAAGACAAGAGTCAGCGAGAGGTTTGGTTGAAGAGAGAATTTTAGATACCAAGGATCATAATCTAAATAGAAAAGAAGGTTTTTACGATCGTCACATGTCGGGCAGTAATTCTCCAAGATCTCCCAGAGGAGTCTCTGAGTTTTCGGATGATGAAATTTCTGAAACACAGTCACAAATAAGTGAGGCTGATAGAGCTCAACTATCTCTTCTAAAGTCGAGAATGAGCAGGGCGCGAGAAACACAAAATCAATCTGACTTGGATTTGGGAGTTGGCGCTGTTGCTGAGGATCTTCCCGAAGCATCTGTATTGCGCGATGTTGATAGCCAAATACTTACGGTGCAAAATTCTGAAATGTTAAAAGGCTTACAAACTCCAACTCCAGATGAGCTAGCAGAACTTTTATATGAAGAAGAGGAAGTTGAGCCACAAGATCTTGATCAGATTCAGAGACAACAGCAAAATCTTGGCGCTGGTACGGCTGGTTCTTCACTTTTGGGTGATTTACCAAGTTTGGAAAGAAGATCATTAACTCGAGAAGATATTGACGATGTTAACGCTTTGGGTGATGCAGTTGCTGAAATAATTAATGAAGAAGATCAAAGATCTAGAGAGGCTCAAGCAATAGCACAAGAATTGATATTGCAAGAACAAGCAAGACTAGAAGCAGAAAGACAGCAAGCTTTATTAAATAGTCTTGTAGAAGAACCCGATCGTGATGAATCTTTAGCATCGACATCAGAAGAGTTGGAAGAAGATACTAATCTTGTAGGTGCTAGTGTTGCAGTTCATATGGATCTGGAGCCTACTCCAGTATATGAAACCAATCGAGGCGATCTTCTTTTAACAGATGTTGATGATGAAATACCTAGCCAAAATTCAGCCTCAGCTGCAGCAGTTGCTTCGGCCTCATCTTTAGTAGAAGATGAACCAGCAGAAGCAGAAGAGACAACTGTAGTGGAAGAAGGTGTGCCAGAAGTTCGGGAAGAAGTTGATCTAGAAGAAACGCTTGCGGCGACGTCTTCAGCTTCAGTTGCAGCAGTTGCTTCGGCTTCATCTTTAGTAGAAAATGAAGCAGCAGAAGTAGAAGAGGCAACTGTAGTGGAAGAAGATGTGCCAGAAGTTCACGAAGAAGTTGATCTAGAAGAAACACTTGCGGCGGCTTCTTCAGCTTCAATTGCAGCAGTTGCTTCGGCTTCATCTTTAGTAGAAGATGAACCAGCAGAAGCAGAAGAGACAACTGTAGTGGAAGAAGGTGTGCCAGAAGTTCGGGAAGAAGTTGATCTAGAAGAAACGCTTGCGGCGACGTCTTCAGCTTCAGTTGCAGCAGTTGCTTCGGCTTCATCTTTAGTAGAAAATGAAGCAACAGAAGTAGAAGAGGCAACTGTAGTAGAAGAAGATGTGCCAGAAGTTCAGGAAAAAGTTGATCTAGAAGAAACACTTGCGGCGGCTTCTGAAGAAACGATCAAGATTGATCCAAATCGAGCTGTTTTATTCAAAGAGGCGCAGCAAATTTTTGCTGAAGTTGAAGGCGAAGAAAGAACTACCGAACAAAGACAGCAGCAGCTTGATGAGTTTCTTGAGCGTGAAGATGTTGGAGCAATGGTACAAAATGATACTTCTTTCGGAGTATTTACCAAGATTGCAAAAGATGTGATGGCGCGTGGTGATGAAGAAGCCACCAAAGAAGACAAAGGTAAGTTTTTGAAAGATTTAACCGAAAAATTCGGCTTTCTCGGTGAAGAAGTTATTGATCCAGCAAATAAACAAGCTGAACAGGTGAAGATGTTTGAAGTTTATAGTAAAACTTACGATAACGAGAAGTTTGGTGACATCGTTGTTGCAAGATTCCAAGAAGCTTTCGGGCCAATGATTGAAGCTTTTAGAGAGAAAGCAGTCGGTGCTACTAAAGATGGCGGTAAAAAAGGTAAGGCTGTAGATGTAGAGTCAGAAGTAGAAGATACGGCTACAAAGCAACAAAAGCAGAATAAAGAAATCGATGAGAGAGATGAAAAAGAAAAACAAGATCAGAAAGATGTTGCTGCTAAAGCGAGAGGTAAGTTGTTGTTGGAAGAATTAACAGCAGGTGATGTTGGTAAAGGTGTTTTAGCGATGACTACCATCATAGTTTGTTCCGTGATGTTACCTGGTGTTGGTACTGCTTTGGCCCTTGCTGCAGTTTCTGCGGCTTATGTTGCAACTGCTAAAGGTAAGCCTGAACAAGAGAAAGAAGCAGAAGAAATTGATCCGCAATTAGCATCGGCTAATGCTGCGATTGAAGCAGCAATGAAAAGAGGTCGCGAATCTTCTGCTGGAACTAGTATGTCTGGAGTTACGCAAGAATTTGTCGCTCAGAATAGTCAGGAACTTGAAGATGAGAAAAAAGCTTTAGAGGCTAAAAGATCAGAGCTTGTAGTGCAGGATGCTAAAGGTACCAAAGGGAAAGAACAACTCACTGCTAGTGCTTCATCTGAAGAAAGAGAAGAGGAAGAAGTTGACTCTCCAGATTTGGCAGGACTTTCGCCTGAAGAAATAGAGGCGCTTAAAGCTGCTACAAAAGCTCTTGGTGCTGGTGCTACAAAAGCAAAAGGTTTGGAAGGTAGTGCTATTGCTGATGATCCTAATAAAGCTAGAGAAACTGAGTTAGTTTAAAACAAGAAACTAGACTTATAATATTGCCGTGATGGTTATTCGTCTAGTTTCAACGCCGCTAAAAACGCACTTTGCGGAATTTCTACGTTTCCGATCTCGCGCATTTTCTTCTTACCTTTTTTCTGTTTATCTAAAAGTTTACGCTTTCTCGAAATATCGCCACCGTAGCATTTTGCGGTAACGTCTTTACGCATTGCTGACACAGTTTCGCGCGCTACAATTTTGCCACCAATTGCAGCTTGAATTGCGATAGCGAACATTTGTCTTGGGATCAAATCTTTCAACTTCGTGCAAATCGCGCGTCCTCTGCTTTCAGCGCGAGTTTTGTGAGTGATGAATGACAAAGCATCAACAGGTTCGCCATTAACCAAAATAGTTAATTTCACCAATTGACTTTCTTCATAACCATCCATGTGCCAATCGAAGCTGGCGTACCCACGCGAGCATGATTTCAAACGATCGTAAAAGTCGTAAACAATTTCGTTCAACGGTAAACGATAGACCAACATAGCACGATCGCCGACATAGCTTAACTCTTTCTGGATGCCACGTTTTTGCGTGCATAAATCCAGCACTGCGCCAAGATATTCATCTGGAGTCATGATTGTAGCCTTAATCCACGGCTCTTCCATGAAATCGATGTGAGTTGGATCAGGCATTTCAGCTGGCGAGTGAATGTGTAAAAGTTTTTCGCCGGCGGTGTTGGCGTGGCGCAAGTGAATGTTGTAGATTACTGAAGGTGCGGTGGTGATCAAATCTAAGTCAAATTCGCGCTCTAAACGTTCTTGAATAATTTCTAAATGCAGAAGTCCTAAGAAGCCGCAGCGAAATCCATAGCCAAGGGCAGAAGAGGTTTCAGTTTCATATTCGAAACTGGCATCGTTTAAGTGCAATTTTGCCAAAGCATCGCGGAATTTTTCGAACTCAGAAGAATCGATTGGATAAATGCCGCAGAAAACTACTGGCTGATTTTGTTTGAAACCCGGAAGTGGTTGTGTGGTTTCGTCGTTTGCCAACACCAGCGTGTCGCCAACTTTACAATCAGCAACTTGTTTGATTTGAGCATTGATAAATCCAACTTCACCGGCTTTTAGATCTTCACAGAAATTTTTCTTCGGGGTGAAGAAACCAACAGAATCGACTTGATAAGTGGCGTTGGCTGCCATCATTTTTATTTTTTGCCCTTTTTTGATTGAGCCATCAATCACGCGTACAAGAATGATTACGCCCAAGTAAGGATCATACCAGCTGTCAATCAATAAGGCTTTGAAGGCGCCATTTGGATTACCTTTTGGTGCTGGAAGTTTTTTGACCACAGCTTCCAAAGTATCGTGAATACCAACGCCAGTTTTAGCGGAAACTAAAATCGCTTCCGAAGTGTCGATGCCGATAACTTCTTCGATTTGTTTTTTTACGTCTTCAGGATTGGAAGCGGGAAGGTCGATTTTATTTAGAACCGGAACGATTTCGTGGTTGTTATCAATTGCTTGATAAACGTTGGCCAAAGTTTGTGCTTCAACACCTTGAGTGGAATCGACGACAAGAATTGAACCTTCGCACGCAGCTAAACAGCGGCTGACTTCGTAACCGAAATCGACGTGACCAGGTGTGTCCATTAGGTTTAACATGTAAGTTTCACCATCGTCAGCTTTGTACATCAAACGCACAGTTTGTGCTTTAATTGTGATGCCGCGTTCTTTTTCGATTTCCATCGAGTCGAGAATTTGGGCTGTCATTTCGCGATCGGAAATTGCGCCGCATTCTTGAATTAAGCGGTCGGAAAGTGTTGATTTTCCGTGATCGATATGGGCAACAATTGAGAAGTTGCGGATATTTTTTAGAGACATTTTGGATGATTTTAACTGACGTGAAAGCAAGTGAGAGCGAGCTTTTTAAGCGGCTTTTTTTATTGCTTCAAGTGTAAGTGTTAAACTGTGTAAATTTCTATGATATTGATGTTGTATAATTCTGTCGCTTCTGCATATTTTTTGTGGTGTTCAAACTTCTAAAAAATTACCTCAAATATGAAAAAAATCGTCGTTATTCCAGCGGCTGTTGCTGTTGTTTCTTTGTCAGCGTATAGCGGTATTTGGTTCTTCAAAACCAGCCAGTTCAAAAAACAAATTAACGAATTTGTTAGTAAGGATAGCGAGCATTTGTCAGTCGGTGAAATCGCGATTTCAGGATTTCCTCTTTCCCAAAAAATTGTTGTGAAAGATTTGAAATTCACTGCACCGGAAAATGGAGGAATAATTAGTTTTAAATCAATTGAAGCTCAAACCGGTTTATTTTCTTCAACTTACTCTGTCAGCCTTCCGGAAGCTATTAACCTATCCAGTTCCAAGGAAAATTTTAACATTAAAGTTGAATTAGATTCAGACACTAAAATTGAAATCGTTACCAAGGGAAATCAGGAAATTTCACAACTTAACTACTCTAGCTCGGGGTATAAAATTACTGATAATCTAACCAGAAAAGTTATTTTATCGGGAAAAGAAAAAGAGTCCAAAACCGAAATTTATGTTGATGGTGACGTGATCGGATATAAGCACCAAGATAGCGGATCTCAGATTTTTGATGAAAAAGACAATGTAATTTTTTCTGCAGCTTCATCTTTCGCGGATGTTTCTTACGTAACTGATAAAGACAAAAAAACCACGCTTAAAATTGATGCTAATGTTAAAGATTTCGAATATTTCAACTTAGATTATATCTACAAAAAAATTAGTGCGGATAAAAATATTTCAGATGCCAATCTTGCGGCATCAACGCTACCATCTAATGCAAAACCTGAAGGTAAGTTGAGCAAAAGCAGTGTAACACTTAAAATGTCATTAGAGTTGGTTGAGAATGGTGATAAGATGATAGACACCTTGCCAGCAGATCAAATGGCAACAATTCCGCCAGAATCAAAATCGATGTACCAAAGAAAAGCTGCGCCATATTCGGTTGCGCTTGATTTGAACAATTTCGAATTTGCCAGCAATGCCTATAAAATTGCGCTTAACGGTAAGGTTAATACTTATCCAGAAGACGTGATTCCTTTTCCTTCGGGAGTGTTGAATATGAAGATTGAACACTTTGATGAGCTAGTTCAATTGATCGTAAGTGAATCGAACAGATTTAGCAGCGGAAATCCTCAGTTGGCAAAAGACCAAGCCGATGATCAAGCCAAGATCAGTAAGGTTGTGGCGATTATCAAAGAATTGGCGGCACAAAATTCACAGACTATTGATAGTACTTTGGCTTTCGAAATTAAGCGCGACAAAAATGATGGTTTCGATACTTTCATTAACAATATTTCCGCGATGGAAGTCGGAACAAAATTGATGGAAGCCTTTACTCCAGCTCCAGCAGCTGCTCCAGTACAGGAACCAGTAGTGCAGAATCCAAAACCGGTAGAAAAAGCAAAACCGGTAAAGAAAACTAAAAAACAATAAAACTAGTAATGTCAGATCATAAGTTACAGCCGGTTCGCGGCACTAAAGATTTATTTGGCGATGATATTAAGATTTTTAATCACATCGTCGAAACAGCTAGAAAAAAGAGTGAGTTCTTCGGTTTTGAAGAATTACAAACGCCAATTTTTGAATTTAGCGAAGTATTTGAACGCAATCTCGGCGAAGCTTCCGACATAGTTTCAAAAGAAGTTTATAAGTTTCCTGATCGTGGTGATAACATGTTAACACTACGTCCAGAGTTTACAGCTGGCGTGGTGCGCGCTTTAATTTCGAATGGCGAATTGCAACAAGTTTTACCGAAAAAGTTTTTTTCTTACGGGCCAATTTTTCGCTACGATCGTCCGCAAAAAGGTCGTCAGCGTCAGTTTCATCAAATTAATTTCGAAGTTTTTGGTGAAGAAAATTATTTTTGTGATGTCGAGGCAATCTTGCTTGCAGCATCAGTTTTAAAGGGTTTGGGAGTTTTAGATAAAACAACTCTCGAAATAAATTCTTTGGGCTGTGTTGAAACTAAAAGAAATTACGAAGCAGCTTTGGGCGAATATTTTGCGAAATTTAAAAATGAATTATCGCGCGATTCACAAATGCGACTTGAGAAAAATCCGCTTCGCATTCTTGACTCTAAAGAGCAGCAAGACATTGATCTTCTTGTCGATGCCCCAGAAATTTCGAAATTTTATTCAGATGAAGCGCGAGAAAATTTTGCCGCGATCCTAAAACTTCTCGACAAATTCGGCGTGAAATATCGCGTCAATCAACGTTTAGTACGCGGTTTAGATTATTACACTTCGACAGTTTTTGAGTTTGTAATGGCGGTTGAAGGTGCACAAAACACCGTTTTGGCTGGTGGTCGTTACGATAATTTGGTAGAAAAAATGTCGGGCAAAAAAGTACCGGCAATCGGCTTTGCTGCTGGTGTTGAGCGCTTGATGCTTTTGGCAAAATTAGAACCACAAAAATCACGTCCAGTTGCGGTGAATTACATTTCTGCCAAAGAAAAATCTTACGCTTTTGAAATCGCTCAGAAGTTGCGTTGCAATGGTTTCGTCACTGAATTTGTGTTGGATGGAAATTTCAAAAAACAAATGAAACGCGCCTCTCAAAACAACTCACGTTTTGTGGTCATCATCGGCGAAAGTGAAATGCAAAACGGTGAAGTTTCCGTGAAAGATTTCGATCACTCAACTGAACAAAAAGTCAAATCTGAGCTTCTGATTCACTATCTTGAAGGTAAAATCTAATATGATTAAACAACTTTTTGGACGACAAAATTTCGAGAAAAATTTTCGCTTTTTCGCGCCGTTTTCTTTTGGTTGTTTTTTGGTGTTTTTGGTTTTGGCGGCTGTGGCGATTGTGAATTCGCCGGATGATTACCAGCAGGGCAACGCGGTGAAAATGATGTATGTTCACGTTCCGGCGGCTTGGATGTCGTTATTGGTTTATACCCTGCTAGCGGTATTCAACTTGTCGGGATTTATTTGGAAAAATCCGTTTTTTTATTTGATTGCGCGATCAATTGCGGTTGTGGGGGCAATGTTTTGTTTTATTACTTTGGTGACTGGTGCGATCTGGGGCAAGCCGATCTGGGGCACTTGGTGGGTGTGGGATGCGCGACTTACATCAGTTCTGATTTTATTTTTTCTCTACCTTGGTTACATGATTTTGCTCGACTCATTTGATGACCGCGAGAAGGGTGAAAAAATTGCCGCGATAATTTCGATCGTTGGTTTTATTAATGTACCGATCATCAAATTTTCGGTTGAGTATTGGAACTCGCTTCATCAGCCCGCAAGTATTATAAGATCTGGTGGTGTGGCAATTGATCCAGCAATGCTCAAGCCTTTGCTTTTAATGTTTGGTGTTTATTTTTCTTATTTTGTTTTTGTTTCGTCGATTCGTGTAAAAACGGAGATTTTACAGAAAAAAATCCAAAAATATTAATTTGTTATCTTACTGATTGTCATCCTGAGCAAAGCGAAGGATCTCGTAAAGCTAAACTCGAGATCCTTTGCTTTGCTCAGGATGACAATCAGTAAGAAAATCTTTATTTTATATGACCTACGTCGTTACTGATAACTGTATTAAGTGCAAATATACCGACTGTGTTTCTGTGTGTCCGGTTGATTGTTTTTATGAAGGTGAAAACACTTTGGTGATTGATCCAGATGAATGTATCGATTGCGGTGTTTGCGTGCCGGAATGCCCAGCTGAAGCGATTTCTCCGGAATCTCCAGATTTAGCAAATTGGGTCGAAATCAATCGCAAATATGCCAAACAATGGCCAGTAATTACTAAGAAAAAAGATGCGTTACCGGAAGCTAAAGACTTCGATGGCATGAAAAATAAATATGAAAAATTCTTTGATCCGCGCGGATTCCAGGGACAAACCAGAAAATAATATGACAGATAATTTTACAAAAAATCGCGAAGCTTTTTTGGCTTTGCCAAAACCAAAAGCAGTGATTTTTGATTGGGATAATACTTTGGTTGATACTTGGCCTTTGATTCACGCCGCAATTGATAAAACTATGACCGCAATGGGTAAAGAGCCGTGGGGTTTGGAAAAAGTGCGTGATAATGTGCATAAATCGATGCGTGAATCTTTCCCCATGATTTTTGGTAGTGATTGGGAGAAGGCAGGCGAGATTTATAAAAATGCTTATCGCTCAATGCATTTGGAAAAAATTGAACTGTTACCAAACGCTCTAAATCTGATTAACAAGCTTGAAGAAAAAGGTGTGTTGCAGTTTCTGGTTAGCAATAAAATCGGTGCAACTTTGCGCAAAGAAGCAAAAAAAATTGGCGTTGATAAAAAGTTTTTTTCTCTAATTGGCGCAACAGATGCTGATTCTGATAAGCCAAGTGTAGCACCAGTTAATCTGGCTTTGATGGGAAGTGGAATTGATCCAAAAAAAGATGAAGTTTGGTTTGTTGGCGACACCATCGCTGATATCGAATGTGCTTACAATTCAGGATGCCGTCCGGTTGTTTATGGTCATTCCGGCAATCAAATTTCTAAAACAATCACGGCACAAGATCTTGCTGGCAGAAGTGGTGCGTTGCCGCTTTATTTTGACCATGCTGAGTTGGTAAAGTTGCTCGATTCTTTAAAGAATTAATCACACACCAATTCGTTCTTCACAAATTTTCTTCACAACTGTTTGCAGTTTCTTGATCTGGCAAAACAAATATTCGAGTTGTTGTTTGGTAACTTGGAAATCTTTGTTATATCGCGATCCAATATATGATTTTTGTAGCAACGAAAAACATTGTTTTTGTTCTGAGCTGGCTTTGGGAAAAAGAGTGAGAAAATCTTCCGAATAAACAGCACAAAGCTGATTTAATTCTTCAAGATCATGAGATTTTGGCTTATACCCTCCAAGGGTAAGTAAAGTACAGTTATACAGACTTTCAGTTGCTTGATGCAAATAAAGAGCCGACTTTTTGAAATCATTGCGTGATCGTGCATTTTCGTAATCGATCAAAAATCCATCAGCACTTTCAAACCAATGTTGATAAGTCTCGCGAGCAATCTTGATGCGTTGTTCTGAATTTAAACTTTCAGAATTAGACAGCTGATATTCGCCACAATTATAAAGCATAATTCCTTCTTCTTTAATGCTGGAGAAAAAATATTGTGACTTTTCCAACTCCTCATTAACGCGATTAATTGACTCGATAATGATGTGAACGCGATGAGTTTTTTTAACCTTAGTTGAGTTATCGATTTCTTTTTTGATTTTCCTCTCCAAGTCAAATCCGGCGCTGCTGTTGGCTTGTTTTCCGCTTTTGGTGATAATCAAAAAATCATAATCAGAAGTATATTCGTAAACTGCATCATTTTCGGTATAACGATAGCTAATCCAGCTACCACGGGCGAAAGCTCCGAATAAAATTATGAAAGCAATTTTATCTTTTCCGGCTTTTAAAATATTATCAGCGATTTCTTGGATGGCTTCTTGATGAATTTGTGATTGCGTTGGTAGTGAAGTTTTCATTCTAGTTCTAATTTATTTCACATATTCCATCACAAAATCGATCAACTCTTTTTCGGAAAATGGTTTACCAAGCATCATGTTAATGCCGTGATTTTTAAGGTCAGAAAGCTGCTGTTTCTCGGTGCTGATTGCGATAATTGGAATGTTGTAATTTTTGAATCTCTTAAAAACTTTGCCTTCGCGAATAGTTTTAGCCGTTTCAAATCCACCAAGTTTTGGCATATTGATGTCGAGAAAAATTAGGTCGAAATGTTGATTGTCGAGTTGTTCTAAAATTTCCGCGCCGTTATCAACATGCTTAACTTTGAAACCCATTTTGCGCAGCAGAAAAGTTATAACTTTACTGGTGATTAAATTATCTTCTGCAACCAGAACTGCTTTGTTTTCGAAGCTGTTATCAATACTATTTTCTGAGTATAATTTTTGCTCAGAGCTGTTGTGATCTTGAGCCGCAATAATATTAATTTTTACTTCAGTTCCATAACCTTTTACGGCATTTATCTCGAATTTGCCGTGATAAGATTCGATCAAATTTCTCATGTTATTAAAGCTCAAATTGTGAGGATCGAGCTGATCTAAATTTGCATCTTTGATTGAATCTGTGCTGTTGCCGTTGCCTTGATCGATTACTGAAATTTGCACATGATTATTAATCGCCGAGATTTGTACGATTACCAGGTCATTGATGGCACTAGATTTTATGGCGTTACGAATCAGATTTTGCAGAATTTGTTTCAAGCGCTTGGTGTTACATTCAACCTTAACAATTTGGTTATTGGTTTTGTTGTCGAATTCCAAATTAACTCGATTTTTCATGGCGAAATTTTTGTTCAGAATCACCATTCTTTGGGCTAGATCAATAACGTTACACAACCTTCTGTAGCTTGGATCTAGATCATCACATTCATCTTGATTGGTATCAAATAAATCTTCGACAAAACGCATTAATTCTTCCGACTTAAGCTGCAGCGCTTCGATCATTTTTAGATCGTCATTGGCTTTAATTTCTGCTTCAGTTTTGTTGTGTAAAATCAATTTAAGTAGGCCAGAAATTCCGAATACATAATTTTTAATATCATGGCTGGCAGACTTGATAAAAGTGGTTTTAGAGAGATTACTTCTTTGTAAAAATTGACTTAATAGCAGTTCTTTTTTTGCTACTTCCGATATTTTTTTTCTGAAGGTGAAAAGAACCGTAAAAAAAGTTCCAACCATTACGAAAAAAGCAAAATAGATGGCTAAAATTGCTGGAGTTGCAGCCGATTTTTCTAACAAAAAAATTGCCAATCCTAAGGCAATAATTCCAAGAAAACTGGTGAGAATAAGAAAAATGAAATAGCTTCTAAATGGCCAAGATTCTTGTGCTGCCAGCATTCTCATGATGATTTTAGATTTGTCTGATCGTTGTAAGATCTAGGATAATTTCGAGAAGATTTTCTAAATTATCTCCTTTAACGAAATTTTTGGTAGAGTGGAATTTTTGAAGTGTATTGATAGTTTCTCTATCATCATTGCCGCTGACAACAATTATCGGAATGGCGTTGCATGATGAAACATTATTTTGCTTTTCCAGTTCGCGAATTTCTCTAACAACTTCATCGCCATTTTTAATTGGCATACAAAAATCAGTAATAATCAGATCGAAATTTGATTTATAATTTTGATCCAGATTGTTTTTGTAAGCGCGCACTAAATCTTCGCCATTCAATGCTGTAGAAACTTCACAGCCATAACATTCTAACCAACCTTGCATCGTTTTAAGACTGAGATCGTGATCGTCGGCAATAAGAATTTTTTTATTGGCGAGCAGCTCGGAAAAATCGGAAATATTTTTTGTGTTTAAATTAGTCATTGAATTGTTTGGGTTTTTGGTTGGTTGAAGGGTTATTTTATTGTCAAATTTATGATCTGTAGGAAGCTGAATTTGTGGGAACAATAAACTAAATTTCGTCCAACAATTTGCTCCGTTGCCGAATTGCGATTCGCAGATGATGTCGCCGCCGAACGCTTTCATGTTGCGTTTGCAAAAAGACAAACCCAAACCGGTTCCGTCTTTTTTGTTGTTGGTGTAAAAATCATCAAACAGTTTCGAAATAATTTCTGGAGAAATTCCCGGGCCAGTATCGTGGACGTAAATTGTATTCCATTTTACTCCTTTGATTTCTCTGACCTCGGCACCAATTGTGATTTTTAAATCAGTATATTGATTCAAGTAATAAAGAGCGTTTTTGAGCAAATTATAGATGATAAAAGTGAAGCGCTCGGGAACGGCTTTAATTGTAAAATCATTACTTGGACTAACGATAAGTTGAACGCAATTTTTCTCGTCTTGATTCTTGTAGCTGTAGTTCTGAACTATTTTTGGAATTATCAAATTGGGCTGTAAAAATACAAAATCTTTGTCATCAATCGGATTTTCGCTTAAATCGCTCAAGATAATATTGATGATGTTATTCGCCTCAGAAATTGAATCTGAAATTTGATCGGTGAGAGAGCTGATTTTTTCTTTGTTGTTAAAATCAGAACTTTGATTCAACAAATTCTTAATCTGTGTTCCAGTTAAGTTTATTGTGTTGATTGGATTACGTAATTCATGGGCGATTGAGCCGGCGATGGCTAAAGAATATCTTAGAACTTTGTTAGCCCTTTCATATGTTGCGCCAAGGATTCCACTGTTACTAAAAACTGGGCCAGCAACTAATAAAAAAGTCCATATCGGAATATATTTATCTCCTGGAAAAAATCTGACACCATTTTCTAAAACTACGGAAGATGTTTCTGGGAAGATATTGCAAAACCATATGGCCAGAACTACTCCCAGTATAATATTTAAAAGCATCAATAATGCATCGGGAATGAATATAATAACCATAAAACCCATTCCAACTTCGCACATCATCCAGATGTCCGAAAAATTATTCTTTATCAAATGCACTGTGAACAAAAATGGTAATGCATAAATCACAGCACAAAACCAATAGGTTGGAAAATATCTTTTGGTTCTTTCTGGTAAATATTCGTTCAATAAAAGAACTAAGCACGCAATTGCGGCAGAAAATCTTATAAAAACATTTTCGTATGGCTGAGGAAAAATATAAGTCCATATCGCCCAGTACAATGGATGACCAAAAGTTCCTATTACACCAAGAGCTATTATGTTGTACTTTGCTAGTTTAGTGGTGCTGGATAATTTGTTCGCAAAGTACTCTAAAAACACGTTTGTAATATTTATGATTGTTCTCGAATTTTTGATTATGATTCGATGAAAAATATCGATTCACTTCGTTATCGTTAGCGTAGCGTGTTAATCCAGAATCTATCTAAAACTGGATTTCCGGCTGGCTGTGCTTCTCGTAATGAGGTTTTATTAATATCTTATGAAACTTGCGGAAACAACAAACTAAATTTCGTCCATCCATTTTCTCTTTGGCCATTTTCTCTTTGGCCATTTATTTCGTTGCCGAGTTGCGATTCGCAGATGATGTCTCCGCCGAAGGCTTTCATGTTACGTTTACAGAAAGACAAGCCCAGTCCTGTTCCGTTGTTTTTTCCTTCGGTGTAGAAGTCATTGAAGATGTTTTGTAGGTTTTCGGTTTTGATTCCAGGTCCGTTGTCTAGGAAGTAGATTACGTTGTATTTTTGGCCTAAGAAATCTTTTTGCTCGGTGCCGATTGTGATGTTAAGGTTTGCAAAATCTTTGAGGTAATAAAGAGAGTTTTGGATTAGGTTGGAAGCGATGCAGCTGAAGCGTTCATGGTTGGCTTTGAAGTTGAAGCTGTTGGAGGAGTCGATCTTTATTTTTATGATATTTTTTTGCTCAGAATTTTCGTAACCAAATTTCTCGACTATTTCATTGATCACAGTTTTGGCGTCGATGTTGATAATTTGATCAGAGCTGAATTTTTTTCCCGTAACGTCAGACAAGGTGAGGTTGATGATGTCGTTGGCCTGAACTACAGATTCAGCGATGATGTGTGAGAGGTTTTGGATTTTGTCTTTAAACTTGTCTAAATTTTCGGATTTGACACTGCGAGAAACCAAGTTGATTTGCGTCTGCGCCGAGTTAATCACACCAAGTGGATTGCGCAATTCATGAGCAACTGAGCCAGCAAGTGATCTTAAAGATTCGGCTTTTTCACGAATAAATTCCTGCTTTTGTAATTCTTGTTTCTGCAGTGAAATTTCTTGATAAGCCAAGATCCGATCAACTGTTAAAGCAACTTGGCTAATCAACAAATTAAAGATTTCGTAGTGTTGAAATTGTAGTGATTTTTTGGCATCAACCAACATAAATCCGGAGATTTCTTGATTGCGAATAAAAGGTACAAAAACCTTGCTGGATTTTAGATCTTCTAACTCTTTCGGGTAATCAATTCTCTCAATTGGAGCTTTAGATTTAAGTACTTCGCTAGCAAAACTTCGGCTAAAACCAGCAAAATAATTGCGATTGAGCAAGTCAAAATAATGTGACGAATTGTCATTACCGCGCAAATCACTTCTGATAAAAAATCCGGTTAGATTTACTTCGAGAACATTTTTCGAGAACCACTCCATATTGTGATATAGCTGATCGAGAGAATAAGATTCATTTAATTGACGAATCAGCAGATCTTTCCAATCTTCACTTTCTTTACGTCGAATCATTATAACTTTTAAAAGATTTTCGACTCTGCGGATAACGTAGGAATAAGTCTCGCACACCAATACTAAAATTGCGGCGACAGCAATGAAGAAATAGAAATTTTGCCATTCATCATTTTCGAGAAAGAAAAATCCATAGCACACGAATAATCCTAAGAAACATAAATAGATTACGATTCGAGCTGTGATAAGGATGAAAACGCGATCTAAGTCGAGGATGCGGTGTTGTACGATTGCGTAGCAAATTATTGTGAGCGAAGTGCTGAGAAAAGCGATTCCGAATGGATAAACATTTAGACCATAATTTCCTAAATAATCGATTGCGGCAATCAAGAATATGAAAATTGCGACTACACAATATCGTAATTGTGATTTGGTTTTGTAATCATCGCATGTTTTTTGTTTCAGATAAGTTACGTATAAACCTCTAAGCACCACAATAACAGTTTGTAGAACGTGAAGGGGATGTAGTATTCCAGCTTTTGGATAAAAGCCCCAGTAGTACTGATAAACACCAGCAAGCATTAAATCAGAAGGAAGGGTGAATAGAAAAAGTGCTGAGACTAAATAAGAAAAATAAACGAACTTAAGTTCAGATTTTTTGTTACTTAAGGTTATAAGAAAATGATAGGCTGTAGTAGGTAAAAAAAGTATAAAGATCCAACCAATCTTAGTTAAAAGATAAGCATTTTCAGGGTTTTTAGTTTGATAAAGAATGGACCAAACAAACTGCCAACTAAAAGTAGTCACACATATCGCACAGAATGTTTTAGCTAAAAGATTGCCTCGATTCTGCCGAACTACAAAAATCCCAACAAGAAGAAAATAGAGAGCAACGACAGCTGGAACGACAGAGAACATTTGTTTTGGAATATTATAAAATCTTCGATATCTCCGATTTTAGCTTTTCATATTCGGTATTTAATTCTTCGTACCAATTTTCGCCAACCGCGATGTTATTTTTTAGATTATAATCAGTTCTGGTTACCACTGCGAATACTCTCTCCGCGCCGATGTTGCCGGATATTCCTTTTAAAGCATGTAAAGCGATAGAGAGCTCTTTATTGTCGTTAGCGCTAATAGTTTGCTTAATCTTATTCAATTGAGTTTGACTGCCTTCTAAAAATATTTTCAGAAACTCATGACGATCTTCGTTGCTGAATTGCATGATTTTTTCCTGATTAAGAATTTGGTCATTGTCTTCTTCATGACTGATTTGGTTAGCAATTTTATGGTGTAGATCTTCATCTTCTTTTTTGTGATTCAAGCTTTTGTAAGACTTATCCGGATTGAGATAAATCGTAATGATCTTGATCAACTTATTTACGTCCGAACCTTTGATGAAATAGTCGCTCATTCCGGCTTCGAAGAAATGTTTTATGTCTTCTTCAGTGCCATCGCCACTTAAAGCAATAATTGGAATACGATTTTTGTAAGAAATGTTTTTCGATGATTCGATTTCTCTAATTTTTTTTGCACCATCAGTTCCTGACATGATTGGCATGTTTACGTCAGTTACGATGATGTCGAATTGTGATTTAATGATTTTTTCAGCATCCTCTGCCAAGACTTCAATTAAGCTATTTTGATATACTTCCACCATCTCTTTTCCATCAGTGGCTTTAGTTACTTCCATGCCAAGATTTTGCATTTTTTTCGAGAAAATCGAAAGATTCAGCTCTTGGTCGTCAACGATCAAAATTTTCTTCGATTTGATGTCAGGAAGGTACTGATCTGGAACGCCTAGATAATCAATATTGTCTTTTAAGTCGGGAATAAATTTGGAAATAGTTCGATAAAGAATATGCCCAGACACTGGTTTGCTTAAATGATCGCTGAAATAATTGTGATCGTTTTTTTGTAAATCTTCATATTCAAGTGAGGTAAGGGCAATAATCGGGATTTCTTTGTTGAAAGCGCGGATATTTTTAGCAGCGCTAATTCCATTTGTTTCCATCATCTGAATATCGGTGATGATTAATTTATGATCCTCGATGTGGTGCGATTCAATCTCAATTGCCTCTTTTCCACTATGAGCCAACTCACATAAAATATTGAGATTTTTTTCAATCATCGCCTTGGTGATCAAAAGATTAGTTTGCTCGTCATCAACCAAAAGAATTTTGGTTTTTCCCGAATCTTTATCTATTGCGATGAATGGTTTGTTCTTCGTTTTATCGTCGGAGTTTATGTCAGAAATTTGATTGGCTTCTTGATTGATTAGATCCTGATCTACCTTCGGAAATAAAAGACTAAATTTAGTCCATTTTCCAAGCTCTGATTCGCAGATGATGTCGCCACCAAATGCTTTCATGTTACGTTTACAAAATGACAAACCGAGACCTGTTCCATCTTTTTTGCCAGAGGTGTAGAAGTCATTAAATAGTTTTGGAATTATATCTTTAGGAATTCCTGGACCAGTGTCATGAATGTAAATTACATTCCAAATAACATTATTTATTTCTTTAGATTCTGCACCAATTCTAACTGTCGAATCTGGATATTCTTTTAAGTAGTAAAGTGCATTTTTGAGAAGATTGTATACTACAAATGTAAAGCGTTCTTCTACTACTCGGAGGATAAAACCTTTGTCGGTTAGAGATGTATCAAATATTACTTTATTACGTTCTTCAGTAGTTTTATAGCCATATTTGTTGATAATTTTATGTAAAATTTCTTGTGAACTTAAATAAGAAAAATCTTGTTCACTAATTGGAGAATCTCTCAAGTCACTTAGTATCATATTTATGATCCTATTGGAGCTCGAGACCGCATCTGAAATCTGAGAGTTGAAAGACAGTATTTTTTCTTCTACTTGCGTTAAGTTATGATCATTCTTTAGCAAATCATTCATCTGTGAACTAACAAAATCTATTGTATTGAGAGGATTCCTAATCTCATGTGCAATTGACCCAGCTAGTGATTTAAGAAGGTTGGTGGCATTTTTATATTTTACATCTTTGCTAATCGACATACCCTGGACGTTACTATATCCGAATATTGCAGCAGTTGCGATGCCAAAAAAAGAGATTGGTATGATATCAAATATAACTTGATGATATATCGTATTTTCTGGATAAAACTGTGAACAAAAAACTACAGCAGATACTATTCCTAGTAATATCAGAAAAATCGCCGTTAATAACCCTTCTACAGCCATTATCATCACAACAAACATCACCACTTCCGCCGCAAGCCAAACAGCACTAAAATCATTGTTTATTAGGGTAACTGTGAAAAAGAAGGGGAGATTATATACTAGACACAATATCCAGTAACAAATCTCAGCTCTGCCAAAATGCTTTTTGAAGGTAACTAAAAGCAGTAGGATTAGACAGCTTAGAAAACCAAAGCCTCTGAGATATAAACTCTCAAACTTTTGAGGAATAATGTATGTGTAAATAATCCAAAATGAAGGATGTCCTAGTGTGGCAAGAAACCCTAGAGCAAGTACATTATATTTATTGTACTCTATTTTTTCGACCAACAACCTTATTTCCTCTCTAAAAAACGAAACTTACTTATGGGTAAAAAATAACTGCATTCTATTTCTTTCTTTTCCGGATTCTCCTCTGACAACCCATGAGATATTGTGAACGTTATCAATTTTTCCACCATAATTTATTTCTACGAATTCTCTTTTTCTTATATTTGTTGGTTCAAATAGTTCTAAATCAGCACTAACTAATGAATATCTACCATTTGATTGTCCATCAATCTTTCTAAGAAAATTACCAATATGATTTGTAATTATGTAAGACATAGTTCCAACTGGTAACATAGGAGCCCCATCAAAATGACCAGAACATTCTGAGTCGTTCATTAATGGTAGTTCAGCTTTGATTCCAGAATTAGTCTCCGTGATATTTATTAAACGCACAACTTTCTCGTAAGGATTGTAGTCAATAGATTGCGTTTCTCTTAGATGCTCTTTGAATATTCTGTTAAAAAGTCTGACTGAAACTTTCTGGAATAGGATATCCATTTCAAATATTATGTCTCCGTTTTGATTAACTAAAGCTGTATAAGCAGAAGATGCCGAACCCTTGTCATTTTCTGATAAACTAGGGCAGGCAACAACATATAGTTTTTCAGTGTTTTTGAAATCAGATCCTATTTTTTTAAGAGCTTTGTGAGCTAAATAATAATTTTTTTCAACTTCATCAATAGCTAAAGAACAGCTTCCCAATATTGCTAGGTGTCTACCAGCTTCAGCGGAAGACATTGGAGTGCTTTCAAACTCTATTACTTGTTGTGGAGTAATAGGAGCTATCAGAAAAGATTCGTATCGATAGATTTCCTGAAATGCAAAATATGGAGGTGAAACACATATTTTTTTAAGTACCTCAGATATTTCGACTTTTTTTGCCTGTTTTAAAGCAAATAAAAAAATTTCAGAAAAGCTCAAACTTTTTATATTTTTGCTTAAATTATGTACAAAATTACGATCACAGTAATTTGATTCAACACGAGCTGCGATTTGCATTTTTTGTTCCCATTTTTAGTTTAAAAAAACGCTAACTCTGAGGTGTATTTGAAGAAATTCACAGCTCTTGAATTAGAAAATCGCAAGTGCTGTAAAAATTTATTGCCTTTGTATTAGACAATTTAGTTGAAGACTGAATCTAACTTTAGAAGTGAGGGTTTTTGAGTTATAATAATCTAAAGAAGACGCCAATCTGATTAGATTAAAAAATTCTTATCCCAAAAAAACACAACTGCCAGAATGGCTGATTTCAAGATATTCCAAACAGTGTTTCAAAAAGAGATTTATGGAGTTGAATAAAAAACTTGCGGAAACAACAAACTAAATTTCGTCCAACCATTTTCCCTTTTGCCGTTTGATACGTTACCGAATTGTGATTCGCAGATGATGTCTCCGCCAAACGCTTTCATGTTACGTTTACAGAAAGACAAACCCAACCCTGTTCCGTTATTTTTCCCTTCGGTGTAGAAGTCATTGAAGATGTTGTTGAGGTTTTCGGTTTTGATTCCTGGTCCGTTGTCTAGGAAGTAGATTACGTTGTATTTTTGGCCTAAGAAATCTTTTTGCTCGGTGCCGATTGTGATGTTAAGGTTTGCAAAATCTTTGAGGTAATAAAGAGAGTTTTGGATTAGGTTGGAAGCGATGCAGCTGAAGCGTTCATGGTTGGCTTTGAAGTTGAAGCTGTTGGAGGAGTCGATCTTTATTTTTATGATATTTTTTTGCTCAGAATTTTCGTAACCAAATTTCTCGACTATTTCATTGATCACAGTTTTGGCGTCGATGTTGATAATTTGATCAGAGCTGAATTTTTTTCCCGTAACGTCAGACAAGGTGAGGTTGATGATGTCGTTGGCCTGAACTACAGATTCAGCGATGATGTGCGCGAGGTTTTGGATTTTGTCTTTAAACTTGTCTAAATTTTCGGATTTGACAGTGCGAGAAACTAAATTGATTTGCGTTTGTGCCGAGTTGATTACGCCAAGTGGATTGCGCAATTCATGAGCAACCGAGCCGGCAAGTGCGGTTAGTTGTTTTTGTTGTTTTTCCAGCCAGGTAGTTCTGTTTGCATGAGAAAAAATCATACTGGAAAAAGTGGCAAAAGAAAAAACCAAAAGATATGGCGCATAATCAAAACCATGAATAAGGCCTATCAAATATGGTTCTGGAGACATTATGTAGTAAGCAACAACTGCTAAAACTAAAGAAACAAAAAGATTTGTCAGGGCAGCAAACCAGTGTGGTATATAAATTATCATGGTGACCACACAAAAAATTTCCCAATATAAATATGATGGATGAAAATCATTCATAAGTAGAAGAAACGTGCAATGACAAGGCAAAGCCATCATTACCATGAAGTGCCAATAAATTGGAAAATAGTGAGTTCTGATTTTTTGTGGCAGATATTTGTAAGAATAAGCTACAGAGCACAGAATTGAGAGAAATAATCTCAAATAAAAACTCTCAAACTTCATTGGAAAAACAAAGCTGTATAAAAACCACAGCGACATATGTGCAAGTGAGCCTAAAAAAACTGCGGCAAGTATGTTATATCTTTCTATACTTGTGCCTTCAGCAAAAGCTTTTTTTACGAAATTGATCATCTTTGAAAATTAGTTTTCTGTTGCGCTTAAGTGAAATTTTAAGAACTGCGTAAGTTGATAATCATTTGTAATAAATCACATCATCCCAATCTCAATTTAACCAAATTTTAATTCCTGTGTCGAATCTAAAACAGTTTCTGATCAATGCCTGGCAAGAAGGAACTTTGATTGGTAAGCCGACGATTCTTACGGCTGCTTTGACTGGTGGGATTGCGCATTTTGTTTTTTACTTTGTTTATAAATACGCTTTTGGTCTTCACGAAAATATTTATGTAAGGTTGGCGGCATCGCTAATTTGTGTTAGTGTGGCGGGAAATTATTTATTGTCGCCTCGCTTGCGTGAAAAATATTTTCCATTTTATTGGCATTTGATGGTGATCAATTCTTTGCCGTTTGTTTTCACTTACAATTTACTGAAAAATAACTTTCACGAAGTTTGGCTTTATTGGGAAATATTTGGTGTTTTGTTGCTGGCTTTGTGTGTGCCTAATTGGTTGATTTATCTTATCGATTTAATGATTGGTGTTGGTGGTGCGATTCTGGCTTTCTTGATTAGTGGCGGAAATTTTTCTGATCTTCATCCGCAGTTCGATGTTTCAGCGTATCTAATTTGTATAGTTTTCAGCGGCTTTGTTGGCATGTGTTTTAATTATAGCGGCAGGGCGGTGGCGATCGAAAAATTATATAGTGAGATGTTGTCTCTTACAGCTTCTCTAGTTCACGAAATGCGTAATCCTTTGAATGCGATTAATTTAACAATTTCGGACGTTAAATCGAAGGCCAAAAATTCTAAAAATTTTGATATTGTTAAGATTGAAAATTCGATGCAGTTGGTTTCGGACACAATCAAACAAGCCAACGCAATTATTAATATTGCTCTCTCAGACTTGCAGAAAAAACCGATTAATTTTGCAGAATTTTCTTATTTAAGAGCGAGTGAAATTTTGCCGCGGATTGTTGAGCAATATGGTTATGCACAACAGCAAGAAAGAAAAAAAGTAAAGATATCGATAAATTCTCAGGATGATTTTTTCTTCAAAGCTGTGCCGGACAGGCTGTCATTCATCATTTATAATCTTTTGAAAAATTCACTTTATTACGATGCGCAATTTTCCAATTTGATGGTGAAAGTCGGCATCGAAAAAAGAGTTCTGAAGGGTCAGAACTATAACGTGATTTACGTTGAAGATAATGGTCCGGGAATTGCTGCGCAAGAAATCGAAAATTTATTTGGTGATTTTTATACATCAGGAAAGAAAAGCGGAACTGGCTTGGGGCTAGCATTTTGTAGGCGCAATATGAAAGCATTTGGTGGGGATATTATTTGCGAATCAGAATTTGGTGAAGGTGAAAATAGCCGGAGAGAAAATGGCCAAAGAGAAAATGGCCAAAGAGAAAATGGTTGGACAAAATTTAGTTTGTTGTTTCCGCAAATTTCACAAATTGAAGTTAAAAATATTCGCTCAAAACCAGCAGAAATTTTGCCAGAAAATAAAATATCTCGTGCAGATTTAATCGAATTATTAAGCGGAAAAGAAGTGTTGATTGCGGATGATCGCGAATTGAATTTGATTGCGATGGAAACAAATCTGACATCGTTTGGCATGAATGTTACCAAGGTCAGAAACGGTTATGAGTTACTGAAGATTTATAAAAATAATTTAAGCGAAAATGGTGAATCAAAATTTGATTTGATTCTAACTGATATTTCGATGCCGCTGAAAAATGGTCATGAAGTTGCAGCGGAAATTAGAAGTTTGGAGAGGGAAAATAAAATTGATCAAAAGCACGCGATCCCAATTATCGCAATTAGTGGTGACGATGATCAATGTGGTGTAAACTCTGCAATAAACGACTATTTTATCAAAGGTGATGAGCCGGATTATTTGATGCAGCTGATTGCGAAGAATCTAACTAAATCAACAACACATTAGAAAATTGGTGTTTTGCATTTTGTGACAGTTTGTTTTTGTTAGTAAATTTCTCTGACGATAGCGTTGTGTATTTTTTTTGTTGTTTATGAAACTGCTCACCAAGCAATTTTTTTTGCTGATCGTGTTACTTCTCAACAATAAAAAAAATCTATGAAACTAAATAAAAAACTTTTTGTGACGTCTTTGGCTTTGGTCATCGCTGGTGGCGATGCTATGGCTGCTGGCTATTCTACAGAACTGACTTCAACTTCAGGTTTGGCAAACTCTTATGCCGGATCAGTGACTGGTATTCATGATGTCAGCGATATGTTTTTTAACCCAGCTATTTTGTCAGATGTTGAGAATGGTGAGTTTGTTTTGTCGGCAAGCTATTTAGATTTAAAAATTAATACTAATGGCGGCAGCAAATCTGATGGAACTTCAAAAACTGCTAACGTTCACGATGCCGGTGTAAATGGAGTTGTTCCAGCTCTTTACGTTGCGAAAAGAATTAACGAAGATGCGGTTTTTGGTTTAGCAATTACTTCGCCATTTGGTTTGGCAACTAGATATACTGATAATTGGCAAGGTTTGGATCGTGCGATCGCAAGTTCAATTACAACAATCAACATCAACCCAAGCGTTTCTTATAAAGTGAATAAAGATTTGTCTTTGGGTGCTGGTTTCCAAGCGCAATATTATAGATCACAACTTACTAGCAGCACGGCTTCGACTTATTACACTAAAGTTCAAGGTAGCGATTGGGGTTATGGTTTCAATTTGGGTGCAAAATATCAGGCAACAGAAAATCTGAAATTTGGTATTGGTTATCGTTCAAAAATCGATCACAATATCGTTGGAACTGTTCAAGCGCATGGCTTTGGATATTCGGACATGCAGGCTAAAACTTCGACACCAGAATCTTTAACTATTGGTACAGCTTACAAATTAAATCCGGCAACTGAATTGGCTTATGATTTAACTTGGACGCGTTGGTCACGTTTGAAAAGTTTGCAAGTTAATGCTTATCAAAATTCAAACTTAAGTGCGACTTCATCTTTCAACTGGCATGATTCTTTCTTACATTCAGTTGGTGCCAATTTCACACTTAACGACAAATGGTTGCTAAGAACTGGTTTGGCTTATGAAAAAGAAGCGATGACTGATGCCAACAGAAATCCGGCAGTTCCTTCATCGGACAAAGTTTGGACTTCAATTGGTTTCAATTATAAATTCTCAAAAACATTGTCAGTTGACGCAACTTACTTACATCAATTCTACAGAAATGCCGTTACTAATTTGAAAGGAAATGGCAGTACAACTCAAGATATCAACGTTCACTACAAAACCAAAGTGGATGTGTTCTCGCTGGCTTTGAAAAAAGAATTTTAGTTTTTAAAAAATCTTCTTTTGAAGTTTAAAAGCCGCTGTAACTGAAAAGTTGCAGCGGCTTTTTTTTGTGATTTGTAACTTGAATGACTTACTGCTTACTATTCTTAAAACAGCGTTTCATTACTTCTTCGATTGATTCGCGTTTGATTGGTTTGGAAACGAAATCGTTCATGCCAAGTTCTAAACATTTTTTACGATCTTCTTCCGTAGCGTTTGCGGTTAATGCAATGATACAAGTTGGTTGTGCGCCAGTTTCTTTTTCGATTTCGCGAATACGTTTTGTCGCTTCAAATCCATCCATAATTGGCATCATACAATCCATCAGAATTACGTCATATTTAACGTGAAGGAATTTGTTGAGCGCTTCTTGACCGTTTTCAGCAAATTCAATATTGAAGGCCATACGTTTTAAAATTGTCGTCGCAACTTTCATGTTTACTTCATTGTCTTCACACAACAACAATTTCATGCCTTTAGTTTGTTGATCTTCAATTTTGGCAACACCTTTCTCAATCAACACACCTTCTTCTTCGTAATAAGTGATTTTGAGAGCGAAGAACAAAGCTTGTAGCAAGCGATTCATCTTGATTGGTTTGGCAATGATGCGATCAAATAATTTTAATTTTTCTGGCGGAATTTTGATTTTTTCTTGCAGCAGAATTACCAGTATCAGAGGAATATTTTTCAATTTCTCATTACTACGAATACGTTCAGCCAAATCGAGAGAATTGATTCCAAAAAAAGAGTTGTGACTGATTAATATTGCTTCACATCCAGCAAATTTTTCTAGTTCACTGACGGCAAAATTAATTTTATCTTCTGCAGAATCGATGTCATGGGTGCTGATAACGCAGTGAGTCATTTGTAAGTCGCTGAGATTTCCTTCCAAAACTTTTTTGGCGATAATGTTGTCTTCAACAACTGCAACTTTGCGGCCGGCTAATTGTTTTTTCTGTTCGATGAATAAGTCTTGTGCTTCGCTTTCAGATTTTGGTAACGGCAAAGTGAACCAGAAATTTGAACCTTGTCCAAAGTCGCTGACGACACCAATTTGACCGTGCATCAATTCAGTTAATTCTTTGCAAATTGAAAGTCCTAAACCAGTTCCGCCATATTTTCGGGTGGTCGACATGTCGGCTTGTGTAAATTTAGTGAACATGGTTCCGATCTTTGCTGGATCAATACCGATGCCACTGTCTTTTATGTTGAAGTTTACGAAATATTTGTCGTTCTCAACTCTATCTAATTTGATCTGAATCAAAATTTGTCCGTAAGAAGTAAATTTGATGGCGTTATTTACTAAGTTAGTAGTGATTTGACGAATTCTTCCCGGATCGCCAATCAGGTTTTCTGGCAATTCTTTGCTGATATCAACGATCACTTCCAAACCTTTATTGTTGGCAGTAACTGACATTAAATCTGCGATGTCTTCAACCAATGAACGTAGATTGAAATTGATTTGTTCGAGATCAACTTTCTTGGCTTCGATTTTAGAGAAATTCAGAATGTCGTTTAGGATAATCAAAAGTGCATCGGAAGAGCGATAAATAGTGTTAATTTGATCTTGTTCCTCATCACCTAATTTACCGGAATCTTTCAAAGCTTGACTCATACCGATAATTCCGTTCATCGGAGTTCGCAACTCGTGCGACATGTTAGAAAGGAATTGGCTTTTCGCTACACTGGCAGCTTCGGCAGCGATACGAGCTTTAATTAATTCAGTTACGAATGGTCCAATTTTCACTCTCTTGAAAATGAAAATTGTTGTCATGAAAAGAAATGCTACGGCGGCAGATTGACCTACTGAAATCAAAAGTTGGAAGGTAAGATTTTTCCAAGATTTCTTTTGATGATAGCCAGTAAGTGTGGCGAGGTGATATCCGACAGATTTTTGTGAATAAGTAAATACACATTCGCCCATTTTAAATCGTTCAGGCAGAAAATCATTCGCCAAAGTTTGATCAAAAATATCGTGAAGGAAATTTTTCGAACGTAAGAAAGGTTTGTTAAAGGCCTGAGGATCAAAGCTTGCCGAATGTGCCAGCATGTCGAAATGATCGTCGATTACAATGTAGCAAATATCTTCATCACCGAAAACCCAATCGATTTGTCTTTGAATAACTTCGGTTGGAAGTTGTGCGATGAAAGTTCCGATTGGTTTCAAATCGTCATAGTCGATACGCATCGCTACTGGAAGCATGTTATAAGAAGCGATGTCAGTTTCGATGTGAGTGAGTTGCCCAACTTTTAAGCGCCAAGCATTTTTCTGTTTTGCTTCACGCACAGGAAAATAACCGTTTGGATCAATTGGTGTTTTTAAAACTCCTTCATCAGAAGTGATGATTACTTTACCATCATTGTTGACGAAGCTAATGTTAATCCATGAAGAGACGTTTTTTTGCAGCGCATCACGGTTTAGAGTTTTTTGTAAAATGTGTGCGATTGTGTTTTTGTCTTTCTCGCCTTTAAGAGTAAGAAGTTTGTCGCCGACATAGTTGATATAGTTATCTACAGCACCCATCAAAGAGGTTGAGGCTTTTTCAATAACGCCGCTTTGGAATTTAACTTGATTGTCGAGGTTATACCAAAATCCGCGATAAACTACGAAAGTGTTTATGGTTAGTAAGCTTAGAATCAGTAGCAACAAAACGCAGGAGAAAATTGTGTAGGACTGCGCTAAGTCCATTTTGCTTTCGACTTTATTTTTTGGTCGGTGAATTTTTTTGTAACGTTTATAAATTTTGTTAAATCTTCTTGGATAGTTTGGATCGTCGTTGCTGCGTCTGACTATTTTTTCTTGGTAATATTCATTTCTGCCAAAATAGATGATGGTGAGTTGGTAAAAAATATTATCCCAAAAAGATCCAAGACGTAATTTTTTTACAGGAAACAAAAAACCCTGACGTTTTGAGTTATTGTTTTCTGAGCCAGAAATATTTTGCGGATTTGATGTCGACAAGGCCTTAAATATCAGTTTGTTGTTAGTTAGTTCCTTTTTGAAACATGTCTGATTTTATATTAAAACAAGCCTTCCAAGTAATTGTATTTTTCTGAGACCTTAGAATTCCTGATCACCAGCCTTTAGTGTCTACAGAAGGTTGTTGATCACGAGTCATTGCGGATTTTCTATTTCGCAGTCCAGTGCTGTCAAACTTTTTATCTACATAAAAGAACATTTTATTAACAAGTTCTTAAGTTGAGACAAATCTAACAAATACGGAGTGTAATGCAGGATAGAGCAAGATTGTTAAAATCTATGGATGCAGCTGTTGATCGCGAGATTAGCAATCAATTTCATTCAGTTGGTTTTGTTGATCAATTGAGAAATAAATCACCATTATCAGTGCAAAATAATATTGAATCAGTCGTTGATAGTAACGATGTTGACTCTTCTCAAGAAGTAAAAAAAGAGGTACGAGTTTTTGCTACAAAAGACAAAAATCTTTTAGATCAATATTATCAAATGCGTCACGAAGCTTATAACAGAGAGAATGGTTGGCAGGGTTATGATGGCTCTGAAAATAAATATGATCGTGCTGGTCATATTATTGTTGCGGTAAGAGGTGATGAGGTTATTGGTGGCACAAGAATAATGTTTTCTGGAGAGTGTGATGTTTTGTCAAATGATACAGTCGGAGAAGATTATACGCATTTAAGTATAGTTCAAAAATACGATAAAAGAGAGAATCTGCTTTTGAGCGAAGTTTCTGCTTTTGTTGTAGCAAGAAATGAAAGAGATAGAACGGTTTCTAAAGTACTTATTGAACATGGTATCAATATGTCAAAAGAGCGTGGATGTAATTATATTTGCGCCGTCGGTGTTGCTGCAGTTTGTAGAGATTACAGAAGAATTCTTAGAGAGTTAGGATATGAAATGGAAATTGTGATGAATCGTCAAAGACAAGAAGGCGAGACATACAATAATGTCAGAACATTTCCTATACATGCTAAACTGTCTTAATTTTTAACCTTTAATTTTTATTCATGAGAAGATTCGGAATAATTACTTTTTCTTTGTTAATGTCGTCTTTTTGTTCATCAGCAGAAGCTGATAGCAAAGGAGGACAGGATGCAAATGCAACTTTTAACACCGAAATATTCTCATTATCCAAGAAAAAAGAGAGCGCTTTTGATGCCCCTTCGGCTACTTATGTTTTGTCTTCCGAAGATATTAGAAGATCTGGCGCTACTTCAATTCCGGAAGCTTTAAGAATGGTTCCTGGTTTACAAGTTGCCAGAATGGACGGTAATAAATGGGCAATTACTGCGCGCGGTTTTAATCGTCAATTTGCTAACAAATTACTAGTGATGATTGATGGTCGTACTGTTTATACCACTTTGTTCTCTGGTACGGTTTGGGATATTCAAGATTATGTGCTTGAAGATGTTGATAGAATCGAAGTTGTTAAAGGCCCAGGTGGAACAATTTGGGGTGCTAACGCTGTAAACGGTGTTATCAATATTATCACTAAAAGTGCAGTACAAACTCAAGGCACTTACGTTTCACAAATTGTTGGCGATCAAGACAAGTCAATTACTGAAGCGCGATATGGTGGTCAAACTGAAAGCAAAGATGCCTATCGTTTCTACGTAAAAAAAGCAGTGCGTGCTGGTTTGGATCGTGCTGACGGAGTAGGAAGTAATAATGATGGCATCAAACAAGATCGTGCTGGTTTCAGATATGATATCAGCTCAATTAAAGACAGCTCAATTACAGTTCATGGCGATGCTTTTAGTGGTGTAGCACAAAATTATTTTTCTGCTCTAACTAATCCAACTAAGAATGACAAAGATTCTAAAGGTATGAATCTTGTGGTTAACTGGAACAAAAAATTATCCAACAAATCAAACTTTATTCTAAACAGCTATTTAGATTACGATCAATTCAGCATACCAATTCTAAAAAGAGCAGCGCGAACTTTCGACGTTGACTTCCAGCATTTCTACAATTTTTCCAAAGAGAATCAATTCATCTGGGGCGTTGGCTACAGACAAATTATGGATCATATTAACGAAAGTGAAGTGAACGGTAATTTACCGCTTCATTATTCTTCATCTAAGAGAAACGACCAGTGGTTTAGCGGCTTTATTCAAGATAAAATCGGTTTAATTCCAGATAAGCTATATTTAACTCTCGGTACTAAAATTGAGAAAAACGATTTCACTGGATTTGAATATCAGCCAAATGCCAGATTATCTTATTATCCGGCACGTAATCAAACTCTTTGGGCAGCAGTTTCAAGATCAGTTAGAACACCAACTCGTGGTGAAAGTGATGTAACTATCAGAACCGGTTCAAGTGCTACTGTTGTAAGTCAGGGCAGTCCAGCATACGGTATCGAACAACTAATCGCTTATGAAGCTGGTTATAGAATTAAACCAACTAGCAAAACTTTGTTGGATGCTTCGGTATTTTATAATGATTACTCCAAGCTCAGAACTTTAGAGTCAAATAATCCTAACGGTGTAACTCCGGTACTTGCGAATTTAGGTTCTGCTGAATCTTACGGTTTCGAACTTACTGGTAAATGGCAAGCGACGGATAACTGGAAGTTGGAAGTGAATTATGATCACTTAAATCTTTTTACTCATGTAAGCTCTGCTTCAACTGATGATACAAAACAGGTTTTGAGAAATAGCGATAGTTTATCAAATGCAGAAGGTCAGTCTCCACGCGATCAGATTAAGTTGAAATCTTTCTATAACATTACGCCGAAATTAGAATTCGATAACATCCTCTATTATGTAGGAGGATTAAATAAAGGCGTAACGAATACTACTGCTGGCATCCCTTCTTATATTACTTGGGATACCAGACTTGGTTATCTGATGACTCGTAACTTAGATTTAAGTATTGGTATCAGAAACCTAATGGATCAAGTCCACTCAGAATTTAAGGGTGCCTTGTATAACAGACAAACAGTAGTGGGCCGTACCTATTATTTGAAAATGGTTTGGCAATATTAAGACATCAGATAAGACCTAAGAACAATAATGTTTAAGATTATAAAACCAATCGTAGCAATGTTGCTGACGTTCTTCGTGGTATTTGCAGAGGCTCGTGCGGATATTACAGATAAAGAAGAGGCGGTAGCTTTTGCTGGGTTCATTCAAGATTTAGTGCATACAACTCAGACTTCCAAAGTAGGTCCTACTTGCTATTTGGGAAGTGATGAGATTTCCAGAATCATTAGTCAGGAAAAGGGTTCAATTGATTTATCTCGCGACGGTTCAAAGTTTGCATCTTGCAAAGCAATATATGTATCAACTGGTGCAATCAAAGGTATTGCTGCTGAAATTGATAAGTTCAGCAAACATAAAATTATGACCATTGCCATTTTTGATGGTTTTACTGAGCGTGGTGGGATGGTGCAGGTTCAAATGGGTCGCAGAAGTTTTGAATTGATTCTAAATTCCAAAGCTGTGAAAGATTCTGGCGTAAGGCTTAGTGCTTTGGCATTGAGCTTGGTTATCAACTAATTGTGTAATTTATGGTTACTGATTCAAAGTCGAAAAAGGTTATCGATATAGAGTTTCTAAGAAGCATCATTGAAAATGATTTCGAGTTTGAGAAAGAATTATTCGCTATTTTTATTGAAAATGCCCATCGCAATATTGAAAAAATGCAAGAGGCAATAAAAGTGGCAAACGACAACTCTTGGTATATGTCTTCGCACGCTTTTAAAGGTGCAGCTGCTTCGATTGGTGCCTTAGAGTTGGCGAATGTTTTGGAATATGCACAAAATCATCCAGAAGAAACAGCTGAACAAAAAAATGCGTTAATGCAAAAGGTAAAAAGTGAATTGCAGCTGGTAGTAGAATTCATCAACGAAGAGTTGATGGAAAAAAGATAAGTAAATTTTTGGTTCAATAAAAAACCCGACCATTTTTTTAAATGGCCTGGTTTATCTAGGAAGAACTCATTATATAGCTGTGGCCACAAAATCATAACTCCACCTGATTATAAGCCAAAATTGAGCTACTCGCGCAAAGTCGCACCGTAGAATTTATTCACAGCTTCGATGATTTTTTTACCAATCAGATCAATTTCTTCCGAAGTTAAGGTTTTTTCCAACGGTTGAATTTTAACACGCAAAGCAACCGATTTTTTGTCTTCAGAAATATTTTTACCGCTAAAAATATCGAAAATACTCACTTCCTTGATTAATTGTTTATCGCAGTTTCCGATGGTTTTAATCAAATCACCAATTGCCTGATCTTTATTAACCAAGAAAGCGAAATCGCGTTCAACCATTTGTAAATCGTTGGCGATGAATGCTTTGCGAGCCGTTGATTTTTGAGTTTGTGGTAAGTTATCGACGAAGATCTCGAAAATATTTACACGATTTTTGAGATCGAATTTTTTTGCCAAGCTCGGGTGAATTTCACCAAAATATCCAACTAAATTTTTACCAAGTTTTACTGCGGCAAAGCGATGTGGATGATAATATTTTGGAGCATCGTTAGTACTGATTTGTGTGCTGTCAGCACGTAATCCGAAAATTTCCAATATGTCGAAGAAATCTTTTTTAACATCAAAAACATCAAAATCTCTTTCATCATGAAAGTGACTTTGTTCTTTATTTTTTCCGGCACGAATTCCTGAAATCATCAGATTTTGTTTATCATCAACGAAAACATTGCCGATTTCAAAAAGTGAAAGATCAGAAAAATTTCTAGCACAATTTTTGCGATAAGATTCAAGCAAACCAATTGCCAGAGTAGGGCGCATGTGATTCATCTCGATGCTGATCGGATTTTGCAAAATTAATTTTTCATTTTTTTGCGCAAATAATTCGACTAAATTCTCATCAACAAACGACCAGCTGATAGTTTCAATCATGCCTTGTGCAGCTAAATATTTTCTGGCCTGATGTAAAATGTTGACTTGAGAAATTAATGCAGAACCAGAAGTAAGTGGAGTTGAAGGAATTTGGTTATAGCCAAAAATTCTTACAACTTCTTCAACTAAATCTTGTTCAATTGTAACGTCGTGACGATGTGAAGGAACTTCAACTTCTAGAGTTTCTCCAGATTTTGTAGTACTAAAACCAAGATCAGAAAGAATTTTTGTCGCCTTGTCAGAAGCGATTTCAACTCCGGTAATTTTTTTAATTTTGCTGGCATCAAATGTGATTTTTTTGCTGGCAGATTTAGTGCCGATAATTTTAGTTTCGCCAACTTCGCCGCCGCAGATTTCTAAGATCAACTGAGTTGCTAAATCAATTCCAGTTTCGCAGCTTCCTTCATCAACGCCGCGTTCGAAACGAAATCTGGCATCAGATAGAATATTTAATTTACGGCCAGAATAGGAAACTGCGGTTGGTGCAAAAAATGCTGATTCGAGTAAAATTTCATTAGTTTCTAAATCACAACCAGAGTTGTTTGAACCAGTAACACCAGCAATTCCAAGTGGTTTTTGTGAATCAGAAATTACGAGAATTTTTTCATCTAAATTAAATTCTTCGCCTTTAAGAGAAGTAAATTTTTCATCATTTTTAGCAAAACGAATATGAAGAGAACCGTTTATCTTATTAGCATCGTAAGCATGCATCGGACGATTTAGTGCAAACATCACATAATTTGTAATGTCTACTAAAGCTGAAATTGAATTAGCGCCGATTGAAGTCAGACGGTCTTTCAACCATTTTGGCGATTCGCAATTTTTAACATTTTTGATCGAACGGAACGCAATGTGAGGACATGAAGTTGCGGCTTCATTTTTGATTTCAATTGCGGTCGGAAATTTGCCAGCAGCTTTTTTGATCTCAGGATTTTTTAAAGTGCCAATTCCAGCAGCAGCAAGGTCGCGGGCGATTCCGTAAATTCCCAAACAATCGCCACGATTTGGTGTGACGTTGATTTCAATTAGTGCATCGTTTAGTGAAAACACTTCGGTAATTTTTGTTCCGACTGGCCATTTCTCATCAATTTCAATGATGCCAGAATCTTCATTTCCTAAAGATAATTCGCGGGCAGAACACAACATTCCGTTACTTTCAACGCCGGCGATTTTGGCTTTTTTAATGACCATTTGATTGGCTGGAATTACTGAGCCAATTGGTGCGTAAGCAACTTTAATTCCTGTTCTGGCATTTGCTGCTCCGCAAATAATTTGAAGTGGAGTTACGGAATCTGCGGTTTGAACGGAACAGATTTTTAATTTGGTAGAATTTTCGTGAGGTTTTGCCTCAACGATGTGAGCGACTGAAAAAGGTGCTAGAGTTTTTGCTTTATCTTCAAGTGATTCAACTTCTAGGCCGATTGCGGTAAGTTTATTACAGATCTCTTCAAGTGATGCGTTGGTGTCGAGATATTCTTTGAGCCAAGAAAATGTGAATTTCATTGTTAGATATTTTGTCCGAGGTCTTGAATTGCTTTAGTTAGAACTGAATTGCTTTGTTGTTCGCTAAGATTTTTTTGTAATTTAGCTTCAACTTCCCCAACTGCTGCAGAAACAATTTTTTCTTTGATTTGGCTAATTGCCAAAGCTTCTTCTTGTTTAATTCTTTCAGCTGCAGCTGCAGTTTTTTTAGCAACTTCATCTTCGACTGATTTTTGTGCTTCGGCTAGAAATTTTTGCGCTTCTATTTCAGCGTCTTTGATTAGTTTTTGCGCAAAAGCTGTAGACTCTTGCGAGAATTTTTCGGCTGAAGCAAAAAGACTAACTGCTTTTTCCTTTAATTCTTTGGCAGCAAGAATCTCTTCAGCTATAAGTTTTGATTTATCGTCTAAAGATTTGCCAATAGCTTTTCTAGCAAGCTTAAGAAGAAGTAGGATGAATGTCGCAAAGGCAATTGCTAACCAGAATTTTTCGTTAAACATTGGTCAATTTTTGTTCGATTTGTTGAGAAATATTTTTGATTGCAGCTTCGCTTTCAGATTGCGATTTGGCGATTAAATCTTGCAATTCTTTGTGTGATTTAGCGATGTTTTGATCGATTTTTGCTTTTAAATCCTCGATCATTTTTTCTCTTTGTTTGGTCGCTGATTTAGTCGCTTCTTCCAACTTAACTTGATATTTGCTGGTTGCGTCTTTTCTTAATTTGCCGGTTTGCGATTCCAATTCGTAAATTTTGTCATCCAACTCTTTTGCTGAAGCCAAATCAGCATCAATAATATTTTTTCTGTTTTTCAAAATCGCCGCAACTCTTGGCAAAATAATTTTTGCAGAAGTGATATAGAGCGCAATAAAGCAAAGCGCGAACCAGAAAATTTGTGAGCTGTAAGTAGTTAAATCTAACTGAGGCATAATTTACCCTAAAATAATATAAATTGTTAAACCACTTGAGGCCGCCCTCAAGTGGTTTAACTCGATCTAAAACTAAATTCAAAACGAAGTTTTGAATTTACTAAGAGAACATCACCAAGAACGCCAAAAGTACCGCGAAGATACCCATAGCTTCTGCAAGACCAGCAGCGATGTAGATGTATTTTTCAAGTTTTGGAGCAGCTGAAGGGTTTCTAGCAATTGAATTGAAAAAAGATCCGAAGATGTTTCCGATTGCTAAAGCAGCACCAGCCATGCCTAGAGAGCAAAGACCAACACCGATATATTTGAAAGCTTCAAAATTGCTTACTACTACTTCTTCCATGTTTTACCTATGAAATTAGATTAATATTTGTTCGTAAAAAACCCCATTGATCGGGAATTATTTGGCCACGAACGAAAAGCCAAATTCTGTAAAAAACTAATGTGCTTTAGTAGTTTCGCTGATGTAAGCGCAAACCAAAATTGCAAAAATATAAGCTTGTAACACAGCAACGAAAAGTTCGAAGCCAGTCATAACAACTGAGAAAGCGAAAGGTAAAGTTCCAAAAACTACGCCAAGAGAAATGATGAATCCTGCTACAACTTTAAGCAATACGTGACCAGCAACCATGTTAGCGAAAAGACGCACAGAGAGTGTAACTGGACGAATCAAAAATGAGAAAAGCTCGATGGCAAAAATCACCGGAGCCATCCAACCTGGAACTCCACTTGGCAAGAACATGTGTAAAAATCCACCGATACCGTTACGCCAGATCGCGAAAATTGTGATGGTGAAGAATGCGATCATCGCTAGAGAAAGTGTAACCGCAATTTGGCTGGTTGCAGTGAAACTGTAAGGTGTAAGACCAAACATATTACACAATAAAATGAAAGTGAAGAGGGTGAAAATTAGTGGGAAAAATTTAACGCCTTCATCGCCAATTGTGCCTTTGATGATGTCGAAAACGAAGTTGTAAATTGATTCGGCAACAACCTGTAATCTTGAAGGAATGAGAGATTTTTTTCTGGTAGCAAAAAGCATGAAAGCGATCACAGTCACGGTAGCAATAACCATGTAAAGTGCAGAATTGGTGAAGCTGATGTCGATACCACCAACGTTCAAATCAAAAATTTTGTGCACTTCAAATTGTGCTAGAGGATTGTGTTTCTCGTGACCTTGTCCGGACATTGTTTTAGAAATTGTTGGATTTTAAAATTCTTCGTGATCTTTTTCGCGAACGCGAAAGCTTTAAGATGTGAAACTTATTCGAGCCTCTAAACTATTCAAGGTAGGGCTTCAAAAAAGAAGCGCGCAAAATATTTTTAAGACCCAAGAAGTCAAGTTATGAAATTTATAAAATACGTACCTTTTTTACTGTTTTTGTGCTCAAACCTTCAGGCTCAAGAATTAAAAGCAAAATTTCAGGATTGGAATGTTTTTAAAGCCGAAAGAGGTGATCAAATTGTATGTTACGTTGCTTCTACTCCAATTAAACGTGAAGGCAATTACGACAAAAGAGGTGAACCTTATTTCCTCGTAACTAATATTATTAACGATGCCGACGAAATCAGCGCCTCTTCTGGATTTCTTTATAAAAAAAGATCTGATGTTGAAGTTTCTTTTGGTTCAAAAAAATACTACCTTTTCCCCTACTTAGCTGTGGCTTGGGCTAATGATAAAAATGACGATATAGATATTATTAAAGAAATGCAGCGTGCTGAAGAATTTGTGGTAACTGGTACGACTCGCGAAGGAAAAATTGCTAACGACACTTATTCATTGATCGGCTTTCCTCAAGCTTATGCAAAGATGAAAGAAACCTGCTACAATCTCAGATAATATGTCAGATTTTTTCACCGGATTTATCGTAGCTACTGAGAAAGCGTTGCCGATTTTAGCGGTTATTTCGGTTTGTGTTTTTTTTGCAATAATTGTCGCTCGTATCGTTCTGAATTATTTGCTGGAACGTGCTTATCAAAATTTTCTCAAAATGAAAAAAAAGAGCCAAAAGCTCTTTCCTAAAAAATCAAAAAAATATCTCAAAGAAGAAGACGAATTATTACGTAAAAAGTTTTCAGAAATTCCACGTGCTCATTCCGAAGTTAAGGCAGAAATCCGTGCAAAAAGAAGTCAGGCTGAAAGTGGTAGTTACGAAATTATCGCCTCAGAAGAAAAAGAACGTGATCGTAAAGAACTCAATGAAATCAATATTGTCGATATCGTGAAGCCAGTTGGATTTTGGACTTCGATGATTTTAGGACAAAAATTGACTTATTTAATTCAGTCCGCACAAATACTTAATAAGCGTGGCGATAAAGGTTTCTGGGCAAGCATGATCGAAGCAAAAGAACGTGCTGCTGGCAGACAACATAGTCGTGGTCGTTAATCTAATTTAAGCTAAAATGAATCAAGAACTAAGCATAATTACTGATAAAATTGCTGAATTTTCCGGCAAAATCATTTTAAAAAATTCCCTCGAGAATCTTGATACAGTAAGAAGCTTGATCGCCAATTATGTCGACATTCTGACAAAAATGGATGGCGAAGAGGTAAAAAATATTTTGGCTGAACCGCGAAATAATATTTTGCATATTTCTGCAAAATTTGGTGCTGCGGAATCTTTGAGAAGAGTTTTAGAATTGGTAACGGTGGATATTAATCATGGTGATTTTGGCAAAGCCATGGATGGTCGCGATGCTAAGTTTTATACTTCTGTTCGTGATGAGAATTTTTTTACGCCATTGCATCATGCGGCAAAAAGAGGTTGGGCTGAGGTAGTAAATGTTTTATTGGAAAATGGTGCTGAAATCAGCCCAAAATCTTCTCCAAAAGATCGTGAATGGGTACCAATTCATTATGCAGCAAAAGGTGGACATTTAGAAGTAATCAAAATTTTGATTGCTAATCGTGCGGATAAAGAAGCAAAAACATCTTTTGGATTAACACCTTTATTGGTTGGAGCTGAGTTTGGTCATTTAGCAGTGGTAGAATTTTTGTTGGCAGAAAGAGTGCAGACAAATGTGAAAACTACCGAAGAAAATCATTGTATGAATGCTTTGCATTATGCTGCAGTTGGCGGATTTCCTGATGTTACCTTAGCTTTGATTAAAGCTGGAATTGACAAAGAATTTAAAACCACTTCGGGTACAACTGCTTTGCAATTTGGCATCAGCGTTGGTGACGTTAAGGTAACACAAGTTTTATTAGAAAATGGTGCTGATAAAAATATCAAGACTGCTTCTGGTCACGATATTTTATATTTGGCTGCTTCGAAAGGGAAAAAAGAAGTTCTATCACTTTTGTTACAGTGGGGAATTGGTAATATTGAAGAAGCTATAAAAATTGCTAAAGCTCATTCCAACAAGGAAATAATCGCTATTTTAGAATCTTATCAAAAAGAAATAAAAAATCTTTTCTCTGGAAAAAATTTGCCAGTGGATTTGGTAGCGGTGATAAAAAGTTTTACCAAAGAAACTTTATCTTCTGATCGTATTAGGTTTGAAAGTGGCGTATCTTTTAATGCTTACGGAATATTGGTGTTAGAACAAAAGGCGGGAATATTTAGCAAAGAAAAAATTACCCTAGCTCAAGCTGCGGAAAAAATTGGAAATGATAGCTTGTCGGATAGCTTAACTTTTTTGGAAAAGCTTACTTTAGCTAAATAAGTCCTAATTTCTTCATTTCAGATTCGATTCTTGCTTTAGCACCTGCAGAAGGCTCAACTAAAGGAAGACGAATTTCACCGTTACACAATCCCATCAAGCTTGCAGCATATTTAATTGGAATTGGATTGGTTTCGCAAAACATTGCAGCGTGAAGGCTGGTAAGTTTGTCTTGGATTTCTAAAGCAGATTTGAAATCGCCTTTAGCAGTAAATTTTTGTAAGTCAGAAACTAATTTTGGTGCGATATTTGAAGTAACTGAAATCACACCGTTGCCGCCCATAGCGTTGAATCCAACAACAGTAGCATCTTCGCCTGACAAATAAGAAAATGGTTTTTTGATCAACAAGCGCAAGCTAGCAACACGAGCTAAATCGCCAGTTGCATCTTTAATTCCGGCAACATTTTTCAACTCAGCAATACGCGCCAAATTTTCGTCAGAGATATTAATTACTGAACGTCCCGGAATGTTGTAAACGATTAAAGGGATATCACATTCGTTTAAAGCTTTGAAATGTTGATAAACACCTTCTGGGGTTGGTTTGTTGTAGTAAGGAGCAACAATCAAACAAGAATCAGCGCCGATTTCTTTAGCGTGATTAGTCATAGCAATCGCTTCAGCAGTAGAATTTGATCCAGTTCCCGCCATAACTTTTACGCGTTTATTGGCGATTTTAACGCACAGATCAATAACCAAATTATGTTCTTCGTGAGATAGAGTTGGAGACTCACCAGTTGTGCCGCAAGGAACAATTCCGTCAACACCATTTGCAATTTGGAATTCAACTAATTTTTCCAAAGATTTTTCATCAATTTTGCCGTTTTTGAAAGGTGTAATAAGTGCCGTAAATGTTTCTGCAATCATGTTAGAATTTTAAATTGATTTTCTGCTCGGAGGTAAATAATTTCTGGTCGAAATTCTAGAAAATTATTTAGTGACTTTGCATTTATTAAGTCGCCATTCTCTAAAACACAATCAACAATAATAAAAAATAATGAGCGGTATCGAAACCATCTCAAAGACTGTCAACGCTGTTTCCGGCATTGATTTGTTGTCTTCACAATATTTGCCGATTTTGTTATTTCTTGTAATCGCTATCGGCCTTTCTTGCGCAATTATCTTAGTGCCTTTCATCGTTGCTAAATCAAAACCAGATCGTGAAAAACTTTCGCAATATGAGTGTGGTTTTGAAGGTGAAGGACCAGTTCGTAACGAGTTCAACGTACAATTTTATTTAGTCGCTATTCTCTTTATAATTTTCGATTTGGAAATTGCCTTCTTGTTTCCGTGGGCAGTTTCGCTTACTAAAATCGGTGCTTTCGGCTTTTGGTCGATGATGTTTTTCTTAACACTTTTAACTGTCGGCTTCATTTACGAATGGATGCGTGGCGCTCTCGAATGGAAATAATAAAACTCTTAAAAAATGTTGCATAATCTTAGTCCGCTAAACCAAGACGCTCTTCTAAATCAAGTTTCTGAAGACATGAATAATCGCGGATTTGTTACCGCGAAAATTGATGAATTGGTTAACTGGGCGCGTACTGGTTCACTTTGGCCGATGACTTTCGGTCTGGCTTGTTGCGCTGTTGAAATGATGCAAACTGCGGCGAGCCGTTATGATCTTGACCGTTTCGGTATGATTTTCCGTCCATCACCTCGCCAATCTGACGTTATGATTGTTGCGGGAACTTTGACTAATAAAATGGCGCCAGCACTTCGTAAAGTTTACGATCAAATGGCCGAACCACGTTATGTAATTTCAATGGGAAGCTGCGCTAATGGCGGCGGCTATTACCATTATTCTTATTCAGTTGTAAGAGGTTGCGATCGCATCGTTCCTGTTGACGTTTATGTTCCAGGATGTCCTCCAACCGCTGAAGGCCTACTTTACGGCGTTTTAGTTTTACAAAGAAAAATCAAAAGAACCGGAAAATTTAACAGATAATGATCAAGAATCTTCAAGCTCAAGCTGACTACATTAAAGCAAATTTCGAAGGCGCCAATGTTGTTGAACCAATCGCTTTTGACAATCTAATCATTTACGTTGCGCCAGATAAAATTTTAAATTTTCTGAAATTTTTGCGTGATGATTCCAATCTCTCTTTCAAATGTTTCATCGATATTTTCGGTGCCGACATGCTTGGTGTACGTTCGCCGCGTTTTGAAGTGATCTATAATTTACTCAGCTTGAAATTAAACAATCGAATCACCATCAAAGTTGCTGTTGAAGATGGTCAAAAAGTTCCGAGTGCTGTTTCAGTTTTTACCGGTGCTGGATGGTTTGAACGTGAAGCTTTTGATATGTATGGCATCGTTTTCGCTGGTAATCCTGATTTGCGTCGCATCCTTACAGATTATGGTTTCGAAGGTCATCCTTTGAGAAAAGATTTCCCGCTTACCGGATACAAAGAAGTTCGTTATGACGAGCAACAGAAGAAAGTTGTTTACGAACCAGTTAAGCTTATGCAAGAATTTCGCAACTTTGATTTTGAGATGCCTTGGGAAGGTGCAAAATACGCGGTTCAGAGTGATAATAAGAACAAATCTTAATATTTATGAATGACATTTTTAGCAAAGTTGAAGCTTCTTTTAAAGCAGCTCTGAGAGGCGAAGAAAGCACGTCAGCACTAATTTACTGGTGGGGGATTTCAGCTTATGTTGTCGCATTTATTGCCAACAAAATTATTAGAGCTTCTCACGTTTATCTCTTTGGTGCCGTTGTTTCAGCAGTTTTGATTTGTTACTTCGTTTGGCACATTTACGTGTTAAAAAAATGTTCACCAAAAAAACCTAAACTTACTAAGGAAGAAAAACGAAAACTACGTGCTGAAAGACGTAAGGAGTTTCCAAAAAAACTCATGAGAAAAATTTTGTTGCAAGAATCGTTCACAAAATGGGATCCAATTTTTGTCACGATGGTTATTGATGCTTATTGTGTTGCCCAGTTTCTAGACTACATCATTCGATAGGTTTTGATCCAAAAAACTTCCTGCCAAATATAGTGATCCGCATACAACTATAAGAGATGGCTCACCTTTCTTGATTAGCTGTGTAACTTGAGTAAAAGCTTGAGAAAAATCATGCGCTTCCTGCGCTTTTATTCTACAGTCTTGGGCAATTTTTACGATCTCTTTAGCCTTTCTGGACTTCGCTTCATCAGGAATTGTCAGGGCAATTAAAATATCAGTTCCGGACGCAATTTTTTGTAAAAATCCTGCACAATCTTTATCTTGTAACATCGAAAAGATCACAAAAATTTTCTTGTTTTTGTTTAGGTTAAAAAACTTCTTTAAAGTGCCAGAACCTTGCAGATTATGACTTCCATCAAGATACAATTCGCAGTTTTTGGGAATCATTTTAAAGAATTTTCCTGATTCAATTTTTTGTAATCTTGCTGGCCACGAAGCTTTTCTTAGGGCAGATTTAATTTTATCTTCTGTGATTGAGAATTGCTTCTGAGTGAGAGCTGCAGCGATTGCTGTACTAGCATTTTCAATTTGATGTTCTCCGGCAAGAGATGGGTTTGGGAACGTGATTTTTTGTCCAAACATTTCAAATAAAAATCCATTTCTCTGCTTCTTAATTTTCCAATCATTGCCAAATATTTTGGTTTCGGACTTTGATTTAGAAGCTTGTTCTTCGAGAATTTTTAGTGCTGATTTTTTTTGTTTGGCGATAATTACTGGACAATTATTTTTGATAATTCCGCCTTTTTCAAAAGCAATTTTGCTCAGAGATTTTCCTAAAAAATCGGTGTGATCAAAGGCAATTGGCGTAATAATTGAACACAAAACTTTAGGCAAAACGTTGGTGGCATCAAGTCTACCACCCATTCCAGTTTCAAGTAGAAGAATATCAGCTTCAATGCGGCTGAAAGCGAGAAAAGCAGCTACAGTAATTCCTTCAAAAAAAGTTACTGGAATGGCTGGTGATTTTTCTGCTGCCTTTTTGCATTCATTTAAAATTTCAGTCAAAAAACTGTCGGAAATTTCTTCGCCCGCTAAAACAATTCTTTCATTAAAATTTACTAAATGTGGCGAAGTGTATGTATGAACTTTATAGCCATTTTCAGTAAAAATTTCCTTCAAGAATGAAAGGGTTGAGCCCTTGCCATTAGTGCCGGCAAGATGTATTGTTGGCGGAATTTTTAAATGTGGATTATCAAGACGTTCAAGCAATTTGTAAACTCTCGACAAACCCAATTCAATGTTGCGATAACCACTAAAATCTGGCCAAAAAGGGAACTTCATTTTTGTGGTTTAGGTAAGAATATTTTGTAAGTGCGATGGTAGTGATAGTTGAATTCGGCACCTAAGATGAAAATCAAGCTGATCAAATAAAAGAACATCAAAGAGATTATTACTCCGGCAAGCGATCCGTAAATAAAACTAAATTGATGAAAATTTGCCAAATAAAGTGAGAAAAAGTGCTCAAGACACGTCCATAAAACTACTGCTAATATTGATCCTGGAACGGTTTGACTGAACTTTTGTTTGGCATTTGGTAAAGCGAAATAAAGCAAAGAAGTTGCCGTAACTAATAAGAAAAAAATCGCAAAGTAACGAATGTAATAAAAATCGTAATCTATGCGTAAGCTCAGCCGCAGTCCTTTTTCAACTTCTTTTAAAATATTTGGCGCGACAACGAAAACCACAATGCCACTAACCACAATAAAAATTATAACAAAAAACTGAGCGATACTGACGAGACGGCGAAAGATATATGGTGGCGGATAGTGAATTCTATAGGCCCGATTAAGAATAGTACGGCAACCTTCAACCGATGAAGATGCAGTCCAAATTACACCAATAATTGCGAGTGTTAGAAAAGTTTGCGGCGGACCTGAAATAATTTCGTTAATGCGCGGAGCTAGAGCTTGCACCATTTCTTGTGGTGCTGAGTTTAAAATTGAGTTGATGAAATTACTGCCAACTTCAGAAGCGCCAATGAAACCGATAATTGCTGCTAAAAAAATCAAAAAGGGGAAGAGAGAAAGAATGCTCAAAAATGCAAGATATCCAGCATGTTCAATTCCGTCTTGCTTTACAGTATCAAAGATCGCGATCCGTAAAATTTTTACCGGAAGTATACAATATTTGCGGAAAAAATGAATTAATTTTGAGTTTTTTCTCTTCATCAAACTAGCAAGATTTTTTGAAAAAGAATCCGTCCAAATTGAATTTTTCGCGGGAAAAAATTTTCTGAGATTCAAGACGTTTAGTTTCAAGAACCCCGATAATATTGCTGCAACCAAAGTTTGCTGCCTGCCAATCAACCCAGCGCATCAACATTTTGCCAACTCCGATACCACGTTTTTCGCGATCAATCATAAAATCTTCAATCTCGATAGCTTTGCCGAAGTGTAATTTTCTGATAATACGAACTCCAACAACTCCGATACAATTAATCGGACCAGATTCATCACCATCAAAAACGCCGGCCATTTTGTAGCCTCGTTGCATCATGTTTAAAATATCTTCAACGTAAGATTCTTCCTGCAATTCGCTGTAAATTTGCACTAACACTCTAAAGGTTTGAATAATTTCTTCGCGATTTTGAATTTCTTTTATTTGCATTTTATTTCTGTTTGAGAATTATGGCTGAGACGGCTACAGATCAGCCCTGAAGGCACTTCTTAAAAATCGCAGGTTAATTTATTAATCAATCAAAAACTTTCAAATGAAAAATCAAAAAAGCAAAAATGCTGCGCCAAAAAGTACTTCTACTAGAGCAGTAAAAAAAGTCGTATTGGCTTATTCTGGTGGTCTTGATACCTCGGTTATTTTGAAATGGTTACAAGAAAATTATGATTGTGAAGTGGTGACTTTTACCGCTGATTTAGGCCAAGGTGAGGAACTTGAGCCGGCTCGCAAAAAAGCTCAAAAGCTTGGTGTGAGAGAAATCTTTATTGAAGATCTGCGCGAAGAATTTGTTCGCGATTACGTGTTTCCAATGTTCCGCGCTAACACAGTTTACGAAGGTGTTTATCTTTTAGGAACTTCGATTGCCCGTCCATTGATTGCAAAACGTCAAATCGAGATTGCTAAAATGGTTGGTGCTGATGCGGTTGCTCACGGTGCAACTGGAAAAGGAAATGACCAAGTTCGTTTTGAACTTTCTTACTATGCCAACAAACCTGACATCAAAATCATCGCGCCGTGGAGAGAGTGGGATTTAAATTCACGTACGAAATTAATCGATTACGCTGAAAAAAATCAGATTCCGGTTGCTAAAGATAAACGTGGCGAAGCTCCTTATTCTGTTGATGCTAACTTGCTTCACACTTCATCTGAAGGTAAAGTTTTAGAAGATCCTTCACAGCCAGCGCCAGAATATGTTTATCAAAGAACTGTTAGCCCTGAAGATGCTCCAAATAAGGCTACAATCATCGAAATTGAATATAAAAAAGGTGATCCGATTGCCATTAATGGCAAAAAAATGAAGCCACATGAAATTCTAACCAAATTGAACGAACTTGGCGGCGCTAACGGAATTGGTCGTTTAGACTTAGTTGAAAACCGTTTCGTTGGTATGAAATCTCGCGGTGTTTATGAAACTCCTGGTGGCACAATTATGTTGGCAGCGCACCGTGCGATTGAATCAATCACTTTGGATCGTGAAGCAGCGCATTTGAAAGATGAGTTGATGCCAAGATATGCAAGTTTGATTTACAACGGTTTCTGGTTCTCGCCAGAACGCGAAATGTTGCAAGCTTTGATCGATAAATCACAAGACAATGTCGAAGGTTCTGTAACTATGAAACTCTACAAAGGTTCTGCTACTGTAGTTTCTCGTAAGTCAGTAAAAAGCTTGTATTCTGAAGCTCACGTAACTTTTGAAGAAGATTCAGTTTATGATCAAAAAGATGCAGCAGGATTCATTAAATTAAATGCTCTTCGCTTAAGAATCGGCGCCAGATCAAACGCAAAAAGTAAAAAGTAATTTTTTGTTATTCGAAGTTGGGCGTGATTTATACCACGTCCAACTTCAGAATACATTTTTCCATTAAAGCAAAGATGAAGAAGTTTTTTTTAGTACTCAGTTTTTTCTTGTTGGCATCTTGCACTATTACGAGTGCATTGTGGAAAAATGGTTATCAGGACAGAATCGAAAATTTTGTCGTAAGTAAAGATGCCAGATACATAGTTTTTATTGGCGATAACTATCATTATGTCTTATATGATCCGCGTGGTTTCTTGAAGGATATTTTGTTATGGAATATGCGCGATATTCTGATTATTAACACAGATAAGACTACGATCACGGTTGATGAGAAAAATGATCTAGCGGGTGAGATTTTTATCGAAACTGTTAGTAAAAATTTTCTAAGGGAAGATTGGGCGTTTCTTCAGGCTGTTGGGTTCAAATATGATAAAAAAAACGACCTATTTTTCATGAGGGTCAAGTTGAATGGTAAACGTTATTTACCAAGGTTTGATCAAGATATTTCTACAGCGAATCTGCCTGAATTATCTGTACCATATCAATTGTTTATTAACGAGAAAATGGGGCCATTGAAAAAAGTATGTGCTGCGGCTTTAACTCCAATTACTGTGACTCTGGATGGAGTTTTAATGATGGGTAAACTTGTTCTGCAGCCATTTATCGGGAATTAATCTGAATACTTACGAATGATGATAAAAACAAAAATTGCGATTCTTATATCTGGTCGCGGAAGTAATATGCGATCTATTGTACAGGCTTGCGAAGATCCTAATTTTCCTGCTGAAGTTGTTCTTGTGTTGTCGAATAAAATTGATGCTGAAGGTTTGAAATTTGCTGCGGAAAAAAAAATCAAAACTGCATTTTTAAATCACCGCGAATTTTCTTCGCGCGAAGATTTTGACAAAAAAGTCAGCGAGGAAATTGCTAAATCTGGTGCTCAGTTTGTTTGTCTTGCAGGCTTTATGCGTTTGCTTTCACCTTGGTTTGTTGAGCGTTGGTTTGATAAGTTGATCAATATTCATCCTTCACTTCTACCTGAATTTAAAGGCGCTGATGCTGTTGGTGATGCGATTAAAGCTGGTGCGAAAAAATCTGGTTGTACGGTGCATTTCGTTCGCGAAGAAATGGATTCTGGTCCAATAATTATGCAAGCTGAAGTTGAGGTTTTAGCAAGTGATACCAAAGAAACTCTTGCGGCAAAAATCTTAAAAGAAGAGCATCGTATTTATCCGGAATCTCTTAAAAAAATTCTCACAAAATAATGAAAATTCTTCCTCTAGTAATCGCTCCTAATCCTTTGTTAAAAAAGGTTTCTAAGCCCGTTGAAAAAATTGACGATGCGCTTCGTCTTTTTATGAAAGATATGGTTAATACAATGTACGCCGAAAATGGTATTGGTTTGGCAGCAGTTCAAGTCGGTGTATTAAAAAGAGTTTTAGTGATTGATCTCGATTACGAAATTGACGATCACCATCATCATGACCACGATCATTGTGGTGGCATTCACGTTAAAAATACTAACCCCCGCTATTTCGTAAATCCTGAAATTATTGAATCTTCTAAAGAATGTTCTTCTTACAAAGAAGGTTGTTTGTCATTTCCTGGTGCGCGTTCAGAAGTGGTAAGGCCAGAGATCGTGAAGGTAAAATATCTGGACGAAAATGGCGCAGAACACGTTGAAGAGATGGACGGAATTTTAGCGACTTGTATTCAACACGAAATCGATCATTTGAATGGCATAACTTTCGTTGATCATATCTCGAAGTTGAAGCGCGAAATGATTATGAAAAAAATCCAAAAACATAATTAAGAATGGCCAATTACAGCTTTAAAGCGATTGATGCTAGCGGTCGCTACATTAAAGGAAGAATCGCGGCGGAAAATCAGTATGATTTGGCTAATACTCTTAAGTTATCTGGTCAGGAATTAATTTCATTCAAGCAAGAAAGACAAAAAAAAGTCGGAGGATTTTTTTTCGATAAAGTAAAAACGCGTGATTTGATTGTTGCCTTCGTACAGCTTGAGCAGCTGGATCGTGCCGGTGTATCGATTCTGGATTCTATTCAGGACTTAAAGGATACATCAGATTCTCCGAAAATTAAAGTCTTGATGTCTCAAGTTTATGAATCGATCAGAAATGGTAGTTTATTTTCAGAAAGTTTGGCCAAACATCCAGATGTCTTTAGCCAAGTTTATATCGGTTTGATTGCGGCCGGTGAAAAAACCGGTAACCTATCTGACGCTTTTTCCAGTATTGTTGAAGACATGAAATGGAATATGGAAATCAAAAGAAAAACCAAGAAGGCCACCAGAGGTCCTTTATTTGGGTTATTCGTTATGTTTATTGTACTTGGTGTGATGACTTCGATTGTTATTCCCAAAGTTACCGGATTCCTAATGGCGCAGAATCTGAGCCTACCTTTTATCACAATTGCCTTGATTGCCTTTTCAGATTTTGTGAAAAATTATTGGTACATTCTTGTCTTCTCTTGGCCGACTATTTGGGTCACTTTAAAGATTCTGAGCCGCTACCCTAAAATTGCGATCAGGATTGATCACTATAAAATGAAATTCCCAATTATCGGTCCGATCATTAACAAAATTGATGCGGCGAAATTTTGTCAGTTCTTTGCTATGACTTTCAAAAGTGGTATGGGTGTTCTGGAATGCTTGGATGCTGCTAGTGAAGTGGTAAAGAATAAAGCGATGAAAAATGCGATTATCTCGGTAAAAAAACAGGTTTCTGATGGTCAATCTTTGGCTAAGGCAATTGCTTCAGTAAACTATTTTCCCAATCTTGTAATCAGAATGTTAAAGATCGGTGAGGAAAGTGGTAACATGGAAAGCGCGCTTTCAAATATTAAATTCTTCTATGATCGCGAAATTAATGACTCGATCGATAAGTTGGTAGGCATGATTCAGCCAGCACTCACAATTACTATGGGTGGCATGATTGGTTGGATTACGATTGCGGTATTTGGTCCGATTTACGCTACATTCTCGAAGATTCAATAACGATGCTTCAGTACAAAATTTACTTTATCGCTGCAGTTGGCACGGACATAGGAAAAACTTTTTTAGTGGAAAATCTGTGCCGCAAAATTTCAAATTCTTTAGCAATTAAGCCAATTGCGAGTGGATTTCGTGATGATGATAAAAGTAGTGATAGTGCCAAAATTTTAACGGCTCTGGGCAAAGAAATTGCGCTAAAAAATCTTGATGAAATTTCGCCGTGGCGTTTCGAAGAAGCGGTTTCTCCACATTTTGCCGCTCAAAATTTAGGAGTTAAAATTGATTTTGAGAAAGTAAAAGATTTCTGCGTTGAAAAAATTTCTATCGCAAAACAGAGCGATCAGTTTCTATTTATTGAAGCAGCTGGAGGCGTGATGACTCCGCTAAACGATGATAAAACTTTTTTGGATTTAGCAGATGCGTTAAAAATTCCAGTTTTGCTGGTAACGGCTAATTATCTTGGTGCGATTAGTCATACTTTATCAGCGGTTGAAGCTGTAAAAGCGCGAGGTTTGATGATCGAAAAAATTATTGTGAATGAAACTCTGCCAAGTCAGCAAAACAAAAGTCAGTCGCCAATTTCAACGATCGAAAATTTTACCAAAATATCGACAGTTTCTTTGGAAAATTTTTTGAAAAACTTGCTTGATTAAAAAAGCTTTTCTGTTGCATATTGCGCGCCCTTCAAAACGCCCTAACTAATATTATCAGACATGACTAATATCATTAATTTCAACGATCCTAATAAAGATTCTGCTGGTGTTACTCCGGTGGAAAAACTTTCTCTACAAAAAGAAAAAAGCCGTCAGGAATGGGCGAAAAAAGCGGAAGTGCTTTGCGAAGCTTTACCTTATATGACAAAATTCGCTGGCGAAACTTTGGTTATTAAGTTTGGTGGCAGTGCAATGGGTGGCGACAGCAATTTGAAGAATTTTGCTAAAAATATCGTGCTTCTAAAACAGATTGGCATCAATCCAATCGTAGTTCACGGTGGCGGACCACAAATCGGTCAAATGTTGAATAAATTGAACATTAAATCTTCTTTCGTTGATGGTTTGCGTATTACAGATGCTGATACGGTCGATGTTGTTGAAATGGTTTTGGCCGGTTCAATTAACAAAATGATTGTGAAAGAAATTAATGCTGCAGGCGGCAAAGCTATTGGTTTGTGTGGTAAAGATGCTAATTTGATCCGTGCTAAAAGATTGACTAGAACTAAAAAAGATCCTGATTCAAACATCGAAAAAATTCTCAATCTTGGTTTCGTTGGTGAGCCATACAAAGTTGATCCAGAAGTTTTAGCTTTGTTTGAAGATTCTGACATCATTCCAGTAATTGCGCCGATTGGTGTTGGTGATAATGGTGAAACTTTCAACATCAATGCTGATACAGCAGCTGGTGCGATTGCAGTTGCAGTGCAAGCGGCGAAGTTGGTGATTCTTTCTGATATTGACGGTGTGATGTTGCCAAATGGCGAGTTGGTTAGCCATTTAAATACAGCGACTGCAAGACAGATGATTGCTGATGGCATTATTACTGGCGGTATGATTCCGAAAATTGAAACTTGCATGTCAGCTGTTGAGGCTGGAGTCGACTTCGCTCACATCTTAAATGGCGGAGTTGATAATATTTTGTTGATGGAAATCTTCACCGAAAGCGGTGCCGGCACAATGATTTTGTAGAAATCATTCAAAAAAATTGCGTTAAGAATTTGAGTTATGATTCAAATTCTTAACAACATGATCAGCTATAAAAGTTTTAAAAAAAGATGTGCGGCTTCGCAAAGTAATATTCCAACAGCAAGCCATTTGAAGTTATTCCTTTTCTTTTTTGATCTTGACCATTTGATCAGAAAGAAAGGATCTTGGTGATATCCTATGTAAGATTTTTCAGCGATCTCATTGTTCTTTATCTCAGATAATTTTTTCAGCGTAAAATTAGAAAAATTCTCAAACTCAAAATTAGCCATATCAGCTTCAGATGTGGTGTGAGTCCCGCTTTCATCAAAACCAATATTCTTAGTTAGTGGTTTTATGCTATGCACAGTATAGCCATTATTTTTGAACATCGTATAAGACATTTGAATATCCCAAGTATTGATACGATTTTCTTTTTGCATACGTAGCATATCGAACATATTGCTACCAGATCGGTTAAAGGCTTTAACTTGGTTTTTGTTTTTGGCAAATTCGTTATAGTCAGAAATTTCGAAATCAATTTTTTGCCAACGATCTTTCCATGTTCCCCAGCCCCAAGATGAATTTTTTCCGCGCACAAAAAATACATCTTCTTTGTAAGATTTAGGATATGAAATTAGGTGTTTTGGATAATTAAAACCGCTGACACACCAAATATTTTTTTCATTTTCGTAAAAACTTAAAGCGCGGTTAGTGAAATTTAAAAAGTCTTTTGAAGTAATAATATCATCTTCAACAACAATTATTGAATCGTAGTTTTCCAAAACTTTGTTTATGCCATCTACGATAGAAACTTTTACACCGTGATTTAATTCTCTTTTAGTAAGGTAGACATTTTTAAATCCGCGTACGTTCTCAATCACATTATAGACTTCTTTTAAAGCTGTCAGATCTTTCAGATTTCTAGGACCATCGCAGAAAATAAAAATTTCTGACTCCGCAGCTAAATCATTTTTAGCTAATTCATCTAGAACTTGTTTGGTTTTATCGGCCCGATTAAAGCAAAAAAAAGCGATTGGTGCGAGTTTCATTTTTTAGAAATTAATAAATTTTTTCCAGAATTCTGGTGAATATTTTGTCCAGGCGTGGCAACCAAAAGGTAATTTATTGTCGTTCAACTTATAGAGATATTCTGGTTTGGTCTCAAATGAAAAAGGAATTGCTTCAAGAGCAGTGCTTGAACGAAAAGAATCGAACATTTGAGGGTATACAAAAGCGAAAAAATAATCTTCATTAGTGAAATCAGAGTTATTTATCATGAATTCGCAAACCTCGGAGAACGTTCTTTTTTTGCTAAAAAATTTTAAGTAAAATGTGAAAGAATTATGAGGGTGAAAGCGAGTTTTTTTCATTAATCTCAAAAATTTCCACATATCTCTGAGATTCATTTGGTGATTCATTATTTTATTTATTTTCACTATATTCCGTAAAGAAAATCCTCCGTTTCCAGCAACTGAAATAAATTCATAATATTTATTCTCAGTATCAAATTTTTTGAACCAAGGAGCACCTATATAATCAATCCCTTTATTACACCAATATTCAAGCTGATCAGAAAAAACGTAAGCATCAGTTTGGTATAATAGCATAAATTCGTAATTACTAAAACGCTGGTAAAATTCTGATTTGATTAGAAGAGAGCTATAAGATTTGACGCTTATAAAATTTTCGTCGGCAAACTTTTCAAAAGCTATACTAGAATGTAAATTCATATATTCTGAAAGCAGCAATTCATCAAATGAATGAGGGCAAACAAAAATTATTGTATAGTTAGCAAAAATCTCTAAACTCCTTTTGAGTGAAAAAATTTCATTTGGTTCTGAAATTTTTTGGTAAACTGGAATTGCAATGCAGGCTTTCTTTCTTTGCATTTTTGTAGTAAGGTTGAATTTTAGTTACTGTTCTATCTTGAATATTTCTGATTAAAGATAATTTGGCAAATTATGAATTTTAAATTTACAACAAATCAATTCCCCAGTGTTGTGATTATTGAGCCGCGTCAATTTCGTGATGAACGTGGTTACTTTTCAGAGACTTACAAATATTCTACTTTTAAAGCTGGTGGAATTGAAGATAATTTTGTACAGGATAATCACTCTTTTTCGGGTCGTGGTGTGGTGCGTGGGCTGCATTTTCAGGTTGCACCAAAAGCTCAGGCAAAGTTGGTACGCTGTATTCAAGGTGAAATTTACGATTGTATTGTCGATTTAAGAAAATCTTCGCCAACTTTTGGTAAGTATTTTGGCATTAATTTATCAGCGAAAAATGGTTTGATGTTGTACGTTCCAGCAGGCTTTGCTCATGGTTTCTCTACATTGTCGGAAACTGCTGAAGTGGTTTACAAAGTTTCAGAAGAATATGACCAAAAATGTGAATTTGGTTTGAAATTTGATGATCCTCAAATTGGTATCGATTGGAAAGTTAAAAATCCGACTGTTTCACCTAAAGACTTAGTTCTGCCTTTGTTTAAAGATTTACAACACACTTTCTAACCAAATGAAAAAAATTCTACTTGTCGGCGCAAATGGAATGTTTGGTTTAGATGCGGCACTGATTTTCTCAGCTGCTGGCTATCAAGTTATAAAAGCCGTAAGGGATGATTTTGACATCACAAATCTATCTCAAGTAGAAAAATTTTTCTCCGATAAAACTTTCGATTTTGTAATTAACGCTGCTGCCTACACCAAAGTTGATGATGCGGAAAAAGAACAAGATCTGGCTTTTGCAGTTAATTCTATTGGTGCGAAAAATATCGCTTTAGCGTCAGCGCAAAAAAATATTCCCATAATTTTTATTAGTACCGATTACGTTTTTGATGGTGAAAAAACTTCGCCTTATTTTCCTTCAGATGCGGTAAATCCAAAAACTGTTTACGGAGCTTCGAAATTGGCTGGCGAAGAAAATGTTAGAGCTGTGAACACTCGTCATTTCATAGTTCGCACTAGTTGGCTTTACGGCAAATATGGCAAAAATTTTGTCGATACTATGCTCAATATCGCCAAAAATCAGAAACAGTTAAAAGTAGTAAACGATCAGTTTGGTTGTCCGACGTGGACTTGTGATTTGGCCAATGGCATCAAAAAACTAATCGAAAGCGATATGCAATTTGGCACTTATCAGATTTGTGGAAAAGGTACGACAAGCTGGTTTGAATTTGCTAAAAAGATTTTCGAGTTTGCCGGAGTCGATGTTGAGGTTTTACCGGTGACAACTGCCGAATTTCCTCGTCCAGCGCCACGCCCGAAATTTTCGGCGATGGATAATGGTGGGCTTTGCGGTGATTGGGAAATTGGATTGAGAAGTTATTTGCAGAAGTAATAAGGCTAAGTGATTTTACTTGAGAAACCCCACGACCTCTACGTGGCCACCCCCCTTGACAGGGGTGTAAGATAAACTCCAGAGCACCCCTATCAAGGGGGGTGGCCACGTAGGGGTGGGGGGTTTATTGACCTAAAACTCGATCTTAAACTCACATTAACCAGCTTTTCTGGTTTTAACTCTGCTTAACTTCTCTTTGCGGAATTGGAACGCGAATATTGTTTTCCTTAAATTTTTTGTGGATGCTTATTATCACATCACTTTTGGCGCCGGCTCTTCCTTGAACAATATCGCTAATCCAGAAGAATAAAACGAACTTGGTATCATATTCGCCAAATCCGGTTACAAAACATTCAATCTCAGGATATTTCAAACAGCGTGGATGTTCTTCCGCACAAGAAATCATAATCTCTTTAACTTTTTGTAAGTCGGAATCTTGTGCAACTCCGACTGTAATTTCAATGCGGGCACGGTTGTTAGAATAAGTCCAATTCGTCACTTTGCTGGTAATGAAATCTTCGTTTGGGATCATAATTTCTTTGCCATCTGTCGCCTCAACTAAAATGTAACGGCCGCCGAAATGTTTGATTGTGCCATAGATATTTCCGTTATCGAGCTCAACAATATCACCGATTTCCACCGATTTCTCAAAAAGTAAAATGATACCGCTGATAAAATTAGAAGCGATTTTCTGAAGTCCAAATCCGATACCAACACCGATCGCACCGCCAAGAACGGCGAATGTAGTCATATCAACACCGAAAGTTTTTAGAAGTGCAACTAGCACCAAAGAATAAACCAAGATATCGATGAATTTGTTCAAAATTCCTTTAGTGCTGGAGTTGATGGTTTTGCTGTTTTCAATGTAAGATTTGCTTTTTCTTAAAACCAAATTTGCCAACCAAAATAGAATCATCAAAACGATGAAACCTTTGATGACGAGATAAATTGAAATGCGGATTGCGCCGATTTTTAAAGCATATTGATCGAGATAGCTGATGGTGGTGTCAAGAATTCCGAAGATGTCTAGAACTAAAGCCGGCATTAAGAAAATTCCGGCAGCATTGGCAACGAAATTGCTGTTTGATGAGATGCGTAAAAATCGCAAAAATAAAAACAGCATCATCAAACGCAGAGTGGTGGAAAACAGAATAGGATCGCGAAAAAATTGTTCGTAAATCGAAAGTCCGATCGAGAGAAAAATTATGGCGAAAATTGGGTAAAGTAGCGGAGTTAAATATCGTGTGATCAAACGTCCGAGTTCGATATTTTTCTTAATCGAAAATGAAACCAGTTTAGGAAGAAGAATTTTTCTGGTGATGCGATAAATAAAATATGAGAGAACGAAACACAAAATTAGTGACAGTGATTGCCAATAAAATTGCGAGCTGCCGATAGTTTTTTCAACTGCCGAAAACACTTTGTCTAATTGTTCTTCTCTCATATTTTATAAAATTTATTCGCCTTGTCCCGAAGTATATCCAGGTTTGCCGTCGAACAGATACAAACCTTCGTATTTTACGAAATCAAATTTTTTCTCATTCAATACTGAAAGCATTTCGATGATGTCTTGGTGCGAAATTGATTTGGTTGCATCAAGAATTTCGTTGCTCGATTTGCCAGTAATTCCTTTGCCGATGAAGCGCAAAACTGTTAGACCTTTGTTGTAATTTGGCATCATGTGTTGATCAAGCAAAGGCCATAGTAGTAGGCCTTTAGCGCTGATCATTTTTACTTCTAATTTTTCGCTTTCCATTTGCTTCAAAGATGCAAGCAAGTCGGTGAAATCTTTTTGCCAATCAATAAATAGATCGAAACCGATCAAAGATTTTGTGCTGTTGATTGCAGCTTTTTTCTCAGATTTAATTTCAGTTTTTTTCGCTGAAGCCGAAAAATCAGCAACTGGCAATTGGCTTGGTTTTTGACCCAAATTCGCAATTACAGCTTGAGTAAATTCTTTCGTTCCAACTTTCTTTTTTGAAGTTTGAGAATTGTAAACATCAGCGGTGTGAACGCCATCTTCGATAGTTTTGTAAAGTGCATTTCTGATTTTTGCTGCTACTTCATTTTGCCCGATGTGAATTAACATCATCACCGCAGCGTTAATCAAACCAGTTGGATTGGCGATATCTTGACCAGCAATGTCTGGCGCTGATCCGTGAATTGCTTCAAACATAGCGTAATCTTCACCAATATTTGCTGATCCTGCCAAACCAACTGAACCAGAAGTTTCGGCAACGACGTCAGAAATAATGTCTCCGTAAAGATTCATTGTTACAACAACGTCGAAAATTTCTGGTTTAGCCGCCAAGCGTGCTGTTCCAATGTCGATGATGTAGTGATCGTTTTGAATTTGTGGATATTCTTTAGCAATTTCGTCAAAAACTTTATGAAAAATTCCGTCAGTCATTTTCATAATATTGTCTTTCGAGAAGCAGCTAACTTTTTTGCGATTGTTAGCAACTGCATATTCAAAAGCATAACGAATAATTCTTTCACAGCCTTTGCGAGTCACTAATTTCAAGCATTGGTAAGTTTCATCAGTTTGACGATGTTCGATACCGGCGTATAAATCTTCTTCATTTTCGCGCACAATTACGACATCCATTTTCGGAAATTTTGTCGCAACGAAAGGGTGAAAAGATGAGATCGGGCGTACGTTAGAAAACAATCCCAGTTTTTTACGCATGGTCACGTTTAAACTTTTGTAACCGCCGCCTTGTGGAGTTGTGATTGGTGCTTTTAAGATAACGCGAGTGTTGTTCAAATCTTCCCAAGCAGAAGGCATTAAACCTGAATTGAATCCTTTTTCGTAAATTTTTTTACCGACTTCGATGATGCTGAATTTTACGTCAGCCTTAGCTTCGCGTAAAATTTCCAAAGTGCTGTCCATAATTTCAGGACCAATTCCGTCGCCATATGCGACAGTAATAGTTTTTGTCATTTTAAAATTGATTTTTGTGTTGCGGGTAGGGTAGTTTGTCCGGCCTTATTGTAGCTCGCAAACCAAAGATTCAACATCTTACTTACATGGCGAAGATTGATCCGTTGGAAATCCAAAGAAATATCGAAGAAAAACGACTAATTTTAGGTACAAAAATCGAGGGTTTTTTGTTGCAAAAAATTGCGATTATTGCCGATTTTTTTGCGCGCCTATTTTCGTCTAAAAACTGCGCTTTTATTGGCTCAATCATCATTTTTCTAATCAGCATTTTTGTCAGATCTTACCGCGACATCGGACAAGACACAGGGCTTTATTTGGAAGTCGCACAAAAAATTTTGATGGGTGGAAAATATTATCAAGATTTTTTTGAAAACAATCTTCCGCTCTCTTACTGCTTCACGATTATACCAGTTTTTCTGGCAAAAGTTTTTTCGTTAAATCCAATTATTTTATTGGAAATTTTTGTTAATCTGATCGGAATTTTTACACTTTATTCTTCGTATAAAATTCTCACCAGATCTTACATTTTCAAAGATCGCACAGTTTTTAATCTGGTAATTTTAAGTTTTGCCGCCGGATTTTTTCTGCGAATCTTTACGTTACAATTTAATGAGTTTGGTACTAGATCTACCTACTTCTTAGCTTTCGCCTTTCCTTATTTATCCTACCAATTTCTGCAAGAAGCGGAATTGAAAAAATCTGATCAATTTTTTATCGGAATTTTGGCCGGACTTTTATTCTGTCTAAAACCGCATTACGGCGTTTTGGTTATTGCTTTTGAGATAAAAAAATTTTTCGAAAATAAATCTCTTAAATCGCTTTTTGCGATTAGAAATTTTGTTACAGCTTCTTTGATAATTTTTTATTTGATCTCATTATTTTTATTTTTTCCCGACTACATAAAGGCAATTCCAGCCTTCGCCGAAACCTACTTTGATCCAAAATATTTTTATCCACTTTTTCCTCTTAAAGAAGATATTTATCCGCTGATTTTATTGATTATTCCGTGCTTTTTCTTGCGCAAAAAATTTGAATTTCTACGCCCGTTCTTTTTTACATCACTGGTTTTTTGTGTGATTGTCGCGTCAGAACTCACAGGTGTTTACGATCAAAGAGTTTTGCTTTATTCGCTGTCTTTACCTTTAGTTTCGTTGTTGATTTTGGCTTTGATTCGCGATCATCAAATCAATTGGCATCGCGATTTTCTGACTCTGCTTTTGATTCTTTTAATTCCACAATTTGATCGCAGTTTCTTTGTTACAACTGCTTTCAATATTTGCGCATTTTGGTGGATTTTTGTTTTAGCGCTTTCACCGAAATGGAATAAAATCATCAGCGACAAAGATTTTAAAAATTGTAACTATTTACGTTATATTTTTTTACTGCGCGAACCTTTGTCATGGTTCTGTTTTGGGTTATTGGTGGTGATTACGATTAAGATGTCTTCTAACAGAATTATTAACCATATTTCTTGGGGTTTTACCGCGGTAATTTTTATTTTGATGATCAGCTTTTATCACAATTTGCATCGCCAATTTATTGATAAAGCTAAGATGTCTTTATTGTCAGCGAGTGTAATTTTTGTAGTTCTATCTTATTTCATCAGCCTGCAATTAGCGGCAATTTTTAATGTTCATGAATATAAATCACCAAATTCAGTTAACGATGAAATGATTAATGCCGTAAATCAATATGTCGCTGCAGATGAAAATTATATTACAATTTCGGGCAGAATTATTGGCAGCTATTCGGTAAGAAATTATGTGAATAAAATCAACCCATTGCCGTTTTCACAACTACAGCCCCTTTATGTTGAGATTGATAATCGTGATAAAATTGGTGGGGTTGCATCGTACATGATTTCGAAAATTAAAGAACAAATGATCAATCCAAAAAATAAACTAATTTTTGTCGAGCCTCGTGGATTGCCCTCAAATGATCGTTGTCGGATTTTGTTGTTAGAATATTACTTACGTGATGCGGAATTTCGGAAAATATTTTTCGAAAATTACAAATTTTCACATCGTATAATTAGTACTAAAGCAGCAGAAAAGAAGGTGAAATTCTTTAGTGATAAACAAGTCAAATCATATTCTATATCTTCTGGAGAGGCAATAGTACGAGATGCTGAGGTCTATGTTAGAAAATAAAATCATTAACAAATTCAGTGAAATTGTCAGCGCAAAAACTTTTTTGATGGTTTCTTGCTCTTTGATTTTGGGTTTAAGTATTTTTTTACGTTCAATTATCGATATTGGTCCCGACACCGGAGTTTACCTTGATCTTGGCCGAGAAATTGCGCGCGGTGGTAAATATTATTACAATTTTTTTGAGAGTAATTTTCCGCTCTCATTTTATATCTATGCGGCGCAATATCATTTGTCTTTGTGGATTGGCATCAGTCCAATTTTGATGTCGGAAATTTTTATCGATTTAGCCGCGGTTCTTTCAATTTATTGGTCAGCGCAAATATTGAAAAGAAGCACGATTTACAACAATCGTGCCCATTACAATCTGATTATAATTTCTTACATTTTAGGTTTTTTTATTCGCGCCAACGTCATTCAACTCGGCGAATTTGGTACGAAAAGTAGTTTCCTGTTACTGTGTTTAATTCCCTACATTTCGTTTTCTTTCGAGCGTTTAACTGTTTTCAGCCGTGCAGAATTAATCCAGCGCGGACTCTTGATGGGTCTGATACCATGCTTCAAGCCGCATTATTTAATTTTTGTAATTATCATTGAAGGACATCGTTTTTGGCAGCAAAAAAATCTGAAGTTTTTTGTGCAACTCGACAAGTTAGTGATGATTTTTGTCGGTGTATTTTATCTGTTTTTGATGATTAAACTGACTCCGGAATTCTTTGAGTTTGTAGTGCCAATGTGGCCAAAGATTTATAAAGCTTATGACGATTCTAAATTATTTTTCGAAAATGTTTTGCATCGTTTAGGTGCTGAAACGGCGATGTTTTGTTTTATTTTCTTAGGTTTCTCACGACTGAAATTTAGTGCTAACGATAAAATTTTATTCCTAATTTTTTGTGCAGCCTCATCGTTAGCAATCCTTGAAAATATTGGTACAATTGATCAGCTGGGAGTTATTTACGCAGTTTATACAACCTGTTTTTTGAAGATTTTTTACGATCTAGTGATGTCGCAGAAATTTTCATTTCGCGACAATAAATTTATTATTTCAGTTCTGATAATTTGGCCGATTTTCGACATGGAAGTTTTGCCGGGAGCAATTCTAGGTCTTTCAGGATTTATAAATGTTTGGTGGGTTTTTGCTTTAGTTTATCCGGTGATTTTTTTCGGACAGATGAAGAAAAAATCACCGCAAAAATTTGCCGAATTTAAAGCTAAAAATCTCACCGCTTTAAAAATTTCTTTGGCGATTTTGTTATATTTTGTGTTATTGCTTACAACGCTTTTGTCCTTGAAATATATGGGCGGTTGGGGATTTATGGTGAGCAATCTTTTCTCACTATTTTTTGTGTTATTTTTCTTCGAGAAAATTTACGGAAAATTTGAAGAAAAATTTTCTCCCTTCACAGTTTTTGTGATTACCACTTCAATTTCGTGTTTGCTTTACGCTTATATTTTACCGCTAAGTAACCTGATTCCGACCAAGCATTACGACACTTTCCCCAATAAACTAAGCGACAAAATTTCTTATTATTCCGCAATTTACGCGCCAAAAAAAGAAGACGGATTTTTGGTTTTTTCTGATCTTATCGTGCATCAATTTCCAGTTCTAAATTATGTCGATAAAGAAAATTATCACGTAAATCACGTAGTAATGTTGATGGCGCAACGTGGATTTCTGGGAGCGTCCAAAGCTTTTCCTGAAAATCAAGATCGTGATACGATTTTAACTTTGAGTTATGTTTTTGAAGATCTCAAAAAGCAGCTAAAAAATCCTAACGTCAAAATTTTATTTATTAATCAAGGCACCAGAGTCTTCTACCGTAAGGATCGCTGCTTGATTGGATTTTTGGAATATTATTTTGCTGATCCAGAATTTCGTAAAATATTTTTCGAAAATTTCCGTTTCGAGAATCGCATTTTGACTAGCGTTGAAGTGAAAAATCCAACGCGAAGAATTGTTACAACCGCAAAAGAAGAGAAAGATATTTTTGACGATGTGAAGCCTTCGAAAGAAACCATTCGCTACGATTTTGAAGTTTATGTGAGGGAGTAAAATTTCTCTAAGAATTGACCCCGTCGCATGACGAGGTCAATTAACAAATTCTAAAGATAAAAATGAAAAAAATTTCACAGTTTTTTAAAAGTAAATTTTTCCAGGCAATTTGCGCTGGAGCTTTGTGTAATCTGGCTTTCGCGCCTTTTCATTTCTTTGTTGCTACGATAGCTTCAATCGCGATTTTTTTTGCTCTTTGCCAAAAAACTACCTCGCGTAAAGAAGATTTTTGGCTTGGCTGGTGTTACGGTTTTGGATATTTTGTTTTTGGAGTTTATTGGATTTCGATCTCGCTTTTAGTTGATGCGCAAAGTTTTGCGTGGCTGATTCCTTTTGCTTTAACTTTAATTCCTTCAGTTCTGGCGCTTTATTTTGCAATGCTTTCCAGCTCTTTTAATTTTGTAATTAAGAAATTTTCTTTCACAAAAAATTATGAAAAATTTCTTATTTTTGCCATTTTCTGGACAGTTTGCGAAATTTTACGCGCCTTTTTATTTACTGGTTTTCCGTGGAATTTACTGGGTTATGTCTGGATGTTTAGTGACACGGCGATTCAGATTTCAAGCGTGTTTGGAGTTTGGGGTTTAAGTTTTTTTGCTGTTTTGGTTAGTCTTTTGCCAATAATTTATTTTACCAAAGATCGTAGCAAACAAGATCTGACTTTTGTGGTGACTATAATTTTATTAGTAATCGCTAACTTTATTTTTGGCTATTGCCGCATTGCTGATACCAAAATTGCTAACGACAAAAACCTGAAATTGCGCTTGGTTCAAGGCAATATCAGGCAAGAGATGAAATGGGATGCGCGCGAAAAATACCATAATTTCATCAAACATATCAAAATGACGAACTCTGAAGATAGTTCTGATATTGCGGCGGTGATTTGGTCAGAAACTTCGGTGCCGTACACCATTGATGAATCTTCTGAAATCGTTGAACAGCTTAAGCTTGCGGTGCCGAACCGCTCAAATGGTGATGGAATGTTGGTTACTGGCGGAATACGCTTAAAAAGTGATGGTGGCGAAAATATTGAAAATGTGTGGAATAGTGTTTTTGTGATCAACAAAAATGGCATTGCGGCATCTTACGACAAACACCATTTGGTGCCGTTTGGCGAATATGTGCCGTTGCAAAAATATTTACCATTCGTGCAAAAAGTTACCAAAGGTGCGATTGGGTTTTCTGAAGGTGAGGGGCCTAAAACTATACGCGGTGATTTGATCTCAATCAGTCCCCTTCTTTGTTATGAAGTGATTTTCCCTGACAAAATTATTGATCGAAATGATCGCCCCGATCTTTTGGTTAACTTGACCAACGATGCTTGGTTTGGCAACAGCACAGGTCCTTACCAACATTTCGATATGGCAAAAATGCGCGCGGTGGAATATGGTATACCTCTGGCAAGAGTTGCTAATACTGGGATTACGGCATTTTTTGATCCTTTCGGACGGGTGATAAGTAAAATCAATTTGAATCAAGAGGGAATAATTGATGTCGATTTGGTAAAAAATCTTGAGCCTACTATTTATTCTCGATACTGCTTTGCGCCGTTGTTATTATTGGTTTCCTTCCTCATTATTTTTTTACTCCACAGAAGAAATGTTATTAGACAAAATCACACCAGTTGACGTCCATATTGCACAAAAATTGCGCCAGTTTCGAGTGGCAGCGGCTATGACTCAAGAACAACTTGGTGATCTGATCGGCGTTACTTTTCAGCAAATTCAGAAATATGAAAAAGCGCAGAATCGCGTTAGTGCTAGTAAACTTTTTGAGTTGTCGCAACTTCTAAATAAGCCAGTGAGTGCTTTCTTTGCTGGTTTGAAAGCTGATCGTGATTACTACAATTACGATTTCAAAACTGATAAAAAACAGGCCAAAGAAGAGGCGGAATTTAACAAGGAAATTTTGCCTTTGGTTCGCGCTTTTAATCGCATTGATGATTTGCAGGCGAAGAAGCATCTGATCGCTTTAGCGGCTTCAATTGCCCGCCAGAAGCCTAAGAAGGTGAAGCATAGTTACTCTTAAACTCAAAATTTTTAGAGTCTGACTGGAATTTTTTGTTCAGCTAAAAACTCTTTCGCTTGTCTGACGGAATATTCTTTGAAGTGAAAGATTGAAGCGGCGAGGGCAGCGTTGGCTCCGGCTTTGATGCCATCGGCCAGATGTTGTAGATTTCCTACACCACCAGATGCAATTACCGGTACGGAAACGGCAGCGGTGATTTTTTCGATCAGCTCCAAATCATATCCTGACTTCGTTCCATCTTTATCCATCGAAGTTACTAGCAACTCTCCGGCGCCAAGGGATACAACTTTTTTGGCCCATTCAATCGCATCAATTCCAGTAGCATTGCGGCCACCGTGAGTAAAAATTTCGTAATTTCCAGCAGCATTTTTTTTGGCATCGATTGCAACAATCACGCATTGTGCACCGAATTTATTGGAAGCTTGAGTGATTAAATCAGGATTTTTTATAGCAGCGCTGTTGACGGAAACTTTATCTGCTCCGCTTAGAAGTAATTTATGGAAATCATCTATAGTTCTGATACCACCGCCAACTGTGAGTGGAATAAAACACACTGATGCTACTTTTTTTACGGTGTCAAAAATTGCTGAACGATTTTCGCTGGAGGCTGTGATATCAAGAAAACATAATTCGTCAGCACCTTGCTCGTAATAAAATCGCGCTTGTGAAACTGGATCTCCAGCATCAATCAAATTTTCAAAATTTACTCCTTTAACAACGCGGCCGTCTTTAACGTCAAGGCAAGGAATTATGCGGTTCTTTAACATTAGTTTTAGATCATTCTTTTGAGAACATCTTGTTCAGGTTTATCGAAGAAACGATGTTTGATTACTGCGCCAACATGAACAGCAACAAGGCCAAGAAGAGCGTAAGCTGACAGTTCGTGAGCTTCAGCGAAAAGTTTTCCTCGTTCAAAATCAGTACCGATTAACATTGGCAATTCGATGCTGAAAAATTTCACAGCAAAGCCAAATGAGTTTGACATCAAAAATCCTGAAATAGGGACGACGAACATTAAAACGTAAAGTCCAATATGGCCAAGATGAGCAAGAATTTGCTCATATTTTGGCATAGTATTTGGAAGAGGAGGAGCTTTTTTCACAATGCGATTGATGATGCGAACAAAAAGCAAAATCAGAACTAATACGCCGAGAGATTTGTGTAATTCGTAAACTTGCAAATGATTAACCGCATCTTTCGGTAAGATTTCGGTCATATAAATTCCTAGTCCTAAAAGGAAAAGAATGATTGCGGCCATTAGCCAATGAATGATGCGAGAGGAAAGGGCGTATTTCATAGTTAATCGGTAATTTGATGAGAAAATATCCGCGAATTTCTTCGCGGACAAAACGTAATTCGGAACTGACTAACTTGTAGTTAGAGTGATCTTTTTTGTTCAACAATTTCGTAGCACTCAATCATATCTTTTTCTTTGATGTCTTCGAAATTTTCTAAAGCGATACCGCATTCAAAGCCGGTTTTCACTTCTTTAACATCTTCTTTGAAGCGTTTGAGTGTTTTCAAAATGCCGTCATAAATTACGACGTCGTCGCGAACTAATCTGACTTTCGCGTTACGTTTAATCATTCCATCAACTACAGTTGAACCGCCGATTTTACCAGCGCCAGAAATTTTGAATACTTGTCTGATTTCAGCTTTACCCAAATATTCTTCATTTTTAGTTGGGTCTAACATGCCTGAAAGTAACAATTTCAATTCATCAACTACGTTATAGATGATTGAATAGTAACGTAGATCAACGCCTTTTAGTTTTGCTAATTCAGTTGCAGCTGAGTTAGCGCGTACGTTAAACCCGATGATTACAGCGTTAGAAACTGCGGCTAATCCAATATCGGTTTCAGTAATTCCACCAGTTGCTGAGTGAATAATTTTGATCGCAACTTCTTCATTGTTCAGCTTCATAATGCTGCCGCTTAGAGCTTCAACTGATCCGTGAACGTCTCCTTTCAAAACGATATTTAGATATTTAATGCTGCCTTTACCAGAATCGCGGAAAATTTCGTTCAAGCTGCGTGCAGAATTTTTCATTGCTTTCGTCTCTTTTTCTTTACGCGAGCGGTAAGAAATAATTTCACGAGCTTGTCTTTCTTCATCAACTTCAACGAATTTATCACCAGCGTTTGGCGCTTGATTTAAGCCCATAACCTCAACTGGCATACCAGGAGTTGCGTGCTTGATGTGTTTGCCATGGTCATCAACCATTTTTCTGATTTTACCGTAAGAGGTGCCAACAACGATCAAATCAGAAGTATCTAGAGTTCCTTCAAGAACTAACAAAGTTGCAACTACACCTTTTGATGGGTCGATTCTTGATTCGATAACAACACCGCTAGATTTTCCTTCGTAAGCAGCAGTTAATTCTAACACTTCCGCTTGAAGTAAAATTGCTTCTTCGAGTTTATCTAAATTCAATTTTGCTTTAGCAGAAACCGGTACGAACATAACATCACCACCTAAATCTTCGGCAACAACATTATGTGATAGAAGCTCGTGTTTCACGCGTTCAGGATCATTTCCTGGTTTATCGATTTTATTTACAGCAACGATAATCGGAACATTAGCAGCTTTAGCGTGATTAATCGCTTCAATAGTTTGTTCTTTAACGCCGTCATCAGCTGCAACAACCAAAACTACGATATCAGTAACGTTAGCACCGCGTGAACGCATTTCAGTAAATGCTTCGTGACCAGGAGTATCAAGAAAAGTAATATATTTTCCTGCTTTAGTTTGAATTCTTGAAGCACCAATGTGCTGAGTAATTCCGCCATGTTCTCCGCTTACAATATCAGTTTCACGAATTGCATCAAGAAGTGAAGTTTTACCGTGGTCAACGTGACCCATAATAGTTACGATTGGAGCACGTGATAATTTTTCGTGATTTGATTCGCTTTGATCCAAAACATTTTCAACGTCAGAGTGAGAAACGCGTTTTACAGTGTGACCGAATTCTGCCACAACTAATTCTGCAGTATCTGCATCAATTACTTGGTTACTGGTTGCAACCATGCCCATAGTGAAAAGTTTTTTCACCACATCGCCGGTTTTTTCAGCCATACGATCGGCCAAATCAGAAACGGAAATTAATTCAGGTAGATTAACTTCACGGGCAATCTTTTTATATTCTTTCGGTTGTTCAACTATTTGAGCTCTTGATTTGTGTTTTTTTCTACGACGTGAACCTTCAGAATCATCATCACCTTCGCCATCAATGATGTAAGTAAGTTTACGATGATTGCTGCGCTGACTTTCTTCTTTGAAATTTGGCTTACCTTTCTTGGCGTCTTCTTGTTCATTACTTTCGAAGCTACGTCCGGTAGTAAAAGGTTTTTTCTGTTTTAGTTTTTTCTCTTTTTCGATTCTTTCTTTTTCGAGTTTTTCTTGTTCTTGTTTTCTTTTTTCGCTTAAAACTTTTTCTCTTTCTTCTTTTTCGCGATTAGTGATAGCGATGCTTTGTTTGATTTTGCTCATCACATCAAATCCTTCAGATTGGAAGGAAGGTCTTTGAATTTTTGGTTCAACTTTAACTGGTTCTTCAATCTTGATCTCAACTGGAGCGATTACTTCTTCAACGATTTCAACTATTTCTTCTTCTTTAACTTCAACTTTCTTTTGTTCTTTTAGAGCTTTGCTGAGAATTGTTGTGCTATCAATATCTTCTGACTCAAGAGAATTTGAAGATGAAATAGCGCGGAATCTGGCTTCAACTTCGCTTTTATTAAGGTTAGCAAGCTCTTCTTTCGAATCTTTTTTGCGACCTTTTATGGTGACTTGGACAGATGAAGATTTACTGATTTTTCTGTTCTCAGCTACTGGCTGTTTTAAAGCCAAAGTTTTTTGATCTACAGCAACTGCTGGCTTAAGTTTAAGCGTTAGAGTTGAGCGGGTTGTATTTTTATTATCTTCGGTCATTCGAATTATCATTTATCATTTAACATTTACCACTTGAGGCGCGCCACAAAGGCATTCATCAAGTGCTAAATGATAAATGCCTAAATAATAAGTGCCATCTTAAGCTGTTTTTTGTAGGTACTCTTCAGCGCGACGTTTGATCTCTTTGGCGATTTCTTCATCGAAACCTTCGATCGCTTGAATTTCTGAAACTTCAGCTTGAGCTAATTCTTCAACTGACAAGAAACCTTCGGCAGCGAGTAAGTTAGCAATCATTTCTTCAACGTCCAGAGCTTCAACAAATACTTTAGAAGCTTGGTTGAATTCGGTCGTTCTGCGAACAGATTCTTGCTCGTCAGTCATCACGTCGATTTTGTAACCAACGATTTTTGAAGCCAATTTAACGTTTTGTCCGCCACGGCCAATTGCAAGGCTCAATTGATCTTCAGCCACTACAACTTCGATCAAATTATTCTCTTCATCAACTACAACTTTGCTGACTTTTGCAGGAGTAAGTGAGCTTACAACCAATTCAGCGATGTTTGATGACCATTTGATGATGTCGATTTTTTCGCCACGAAGTTCAGAGCTTACTGATTGAACGCGGTTACCACGAATACCGATGAATGAACCAATAATGTCGATATCATCACGACGTGAGTAAATTGCGATTTTAGCGCGAGAACCAGGATCGCGAGCAACCATTTTAACTTCGATATTGCCGTCGTAAAGTTCAGGAACTTCTTGTTCAAACAAACGAACCAAAAATTGTGGGTGAGTACGAGATAAGAAAATTTGTGCTCCGTGTGGTTCTTTGCGAACATCTTCAACGTAAACGCGCATGCGATCACCAACGCGGAAAGTTTCTCTTGGAATCAAGCCGCTTTCGTGGATAACAGCTTCGTAGCCGTCAACTTCCATAACGATATTTTTAAGACCAACTTTTTTAACTGAAGCGCTAACGATGTCGCCAATACGATCTTTGAATTCGTTATATTCTTTATTTTTTTCAGCTTCTTTAACTTTTCTGATGATTTCGTTACGAGCAACTTGCGCAACCACGCGGTTCAAATCGATTGGAGGAAGTTCTTGAACGATGAAACCACCAATTTCTGCAGATTTATCTTCTTGCTTTGCGTGTTTTAAAGTGATGTGAGTTCTAACGTCGAAGCCTTCGAAGTCGTCATTTTCAACGATCTCAAGGTTGTTGAACAATTTAATCTGACCAGATTTTTTATCAATTTTGCAATCAATAGCCAAGTGAGTACCATATTTTTTCTTGGCAGCAAGTTTGATACCTTCTTCCATCGCGCTTACAACTTCTTGTACAGCGATACCTTTTTCGTGAGCGATATTTTCGGCAACGAGCAAAATTTCCTTATTGCCCATTACAGTAAGATTACTTGCCATATTTTGGTTTTAGTTAGAGTTAGAATTGTTATTTAGATTGAAACTGACTTGAGACTAAGAGGATCAGCATCGAGGAGTAAAAATGAGAGAAGCGCAACTTATTTGCCAAAAGTTTTAAAGGCAACAACTTAAGTAATGTCATCCTGAGCGTAGCGAAGGACCTCGTGAAACAGATTCGGAGTTTGTTTCACGAGATCCTTCGCTGCTCTCAGGATAACAGTTCATTTAACTATTGCTGATTTTCTCCACTTTCTTTTCGAGTTTGCGATTTTTTCTTTCAAGTCCGCGAATTTTCCAGTGATCTTTAAAATTGCTCCAAGATTTTTCGAGCATATTTTTTGAAAAGGCGAGAAAGCCGAAAAGCATGCCAAATAAGAAAAAGAATAACATCAAAACGAAAATTCTGATCTCAATTTCAAAAGGAAAAGGATGGGTGTGAATAGTGATTACGTCGCGGTTGTTCACCATGAAGATCACAAGGCAGATAAGAAAAAGCGACAAAATGAAAGTTTTTGCCAGACCGAAAATTGATTTAAGAAAGTTGAACATATTTAAAATTATTTGTTTTGTGACCAAAGGATTGCTTGTCCCATCAATTCAGCATCAGCCTGAGGTTTTTGTTTAAACCATGCTTCAAATCCAACTAAAGCTTGTTCAATTAACATGCCGATTCCGGTAGTAATTTTATTGCCGCGTTTTTGTGCGTTAATCAATAAATCAGTCATCAACGGTTTGTAAACAATATCGTAAACAATTGCATCTTTTTGTAAATTTTTAAGATCAATTTCCAGCGCTTCTTGGCCTTGCATGCCAAGAGAAGTTGAATTTGTTAGTAAATCGCATTGATCGAGATTTTTCTCAAAATCTGCTAGGTTTAAAAACTTAATTTCGCAGTTTTTAGTTTTAGCGAAATCGGCAAAGTTTTTGATTAATTCAATTGCGCGTTTTTCGTTGCGATTTGTGATAAAAACTTTTTTCACTCCATCTTTTATCAAGGCGTAAACCAAGGCACGAGATGCTCCACCAGCACCAATCACAAAAGCATTTTTGCCATTCAAATCGAAATTAGGATAAGAGTTTTTTAAGTTATTAGAAAATCCTTCCGCGTCAGAATTATGGCCGAAAAGTTTTTTGTCAGGCATGACGATTACAGTATTCACAGCACCAGTAAGTTGTGCGGTTTTACTTTTAAAGTCGCACAGTTTGAAAATTTCCTCTTTGTGTGGCAGAGTCACGTTGAATCCTGCGAAACCATTATCGACAAGATGTTGAACGCATTTTTGCAGTTCTTCTTTGCTAACTTGAATTGGAATGTAAGTGCCGTTGATGTGATATTTATCGAGTAAAAATTCGTGAATTTTTGGTGAGAGAGAATGGTTAATTGGATCGCCCAAAACTGCGGCTCTTATTTCTTTATCTGACATAATTTATTATCCACTTATTGCGCCGCCGCTACCATCTTTCGGGGTTGCATCTTTAGCGGCATCAGGGTTGTTCGCTTTGTTTTTCGAATAATCCGGCATGTAAGGTTTTTGTACCGGAATAGCGATTTTTTTCTTAAGTCGTTTGGTGAAGAAACGATCTTTGAAGTAGAAGATCTTTTTGGCGCGAATTGGTGGTTGAGATTCAATCAGGATAATCTGATCTTCTCTTGGCAACTGAATTACCTCTTGCGGTAACAACAATGCACGTTGAGTGTGAGAAACATGAAGTGAACGTGCGCCAGGGTTTAAATCGAGATATTTCGGTTTGTTGTATGAAATTTGATCGGCAGTTTTGTTACCCAAAAGTTGTGAAATCAAATTTGCCGTTTCCATGTTGTTGGCCGCGAAAGTGATACGATAAGTTGAGTTCGACAAGAATGAGTTCATACCACTTTCTTCGTAAATACCTTTGAGCTGTTCGGTATCTTGAATAATCAAAAACAAGCGAACGCGATAACCACGGAAATAAGCGATACCGGCAAGGAACTGTTCCATTTTTCCTAAAGTTGGGAACTCGTCCATCAGCATCAACACACCAAATTTTTCGTGCGGTTGCGGCATTTTAGCAGTGAAAAATGCTGCAGCTTGCTGATAAAACATGTTCATCAAAGGCTTTAAACGGCTGATGTTATCTGGCGTCAAACCAACATAAGCAGTGTGCGGCGTGATTTTAAATTTATGTAAGTTGAAGTCAGAAGTTGCTGTTGTTGTATCAATCAACGGGTTGGCCCAAAGCTCGAGAGATGAGTTGGCAGTAGAAGTTACCGATCCACGTTCTTTGTCTGGTTTTTGTAAATAAGAAGCGATGTTCATGTAAGAAACTGGGTGAATTTTTTTACCCATCGTATCCAAAACAACCGCCAAGTTATAAACTACGTCATCATTTCTTAGAGTTCTTACAACTTCACCGAGCGTTGCTGGTTTGTCGTCAGCAGCAACAAGATAAAGCATCACACCAGTTAAAAGTGCGCGAGCTTCGTTTTGCCAAAATTCTTGTTCAGGAAGCAAGAAGTTACAGATTTTCTGGACGTCATCCACCATCTGTCCAGGTTTTTTGCTGATCCAATCCATCGGATTATAGCAATGCGAAATACCGTCAGGATCGGCAGGGTTCCACAGATAAACTTTTTGTTTAAGGTTGTCGCGGCGCCAACCAGAAGTAAGTTCGTAGTTTTCTAATTTAATATCGTGAACGATTACTGAGTCTTTCCAAAACAACAAATTCGGAATTACGAAGCCCACACCTTTACCCGAACCAGTTGGTGCAAAAAGTAGAATGTGTTGGTAGCCATCGGCAATCAACATTTTTTTGTTATACATACCAAGTAAAACACCGTTTTTAGAGCGCAAACCCATCTTTTTTACATCTTTCATTGAAGCCCATTTTGCTTCACCGTGAATCGACTCTGGCTTTTTAAAAGGTCGCCAATCCATGATTGGAGCGCGGAAAATCCAACCAAAAGTCATCAAGAATGTGTAAGGAAGTAAAGATGCTGCCCAAAGTTTTACGACGAAAAAGTTGTAACTTTGAGTGGTCAACTTGGCGGAATTTTTGAAGTAAAATTGCCAGTAAGTTGAAAGAGTTTGAAATAGGTAAATGAACTGTTTATCGATTCTTAGCTTGTAGTAAGCTTTGATGATGTCCCACTTTCCGGTAATGCTGATCAGAACCAAAGTTCCTGTAACATAAAAGCAGGCGGCAATGACGAAAACGATAAGGAATGAGATAATTACAAAATTTCTCAAATTCCTTATTACTGAGTTGTCTTGGGACATTTTGCTTAATTAAAAAAAGGGAAGGAAAAACGATTTTTCCGCGGAAAAGATTCCGTGAAATTAATTTTCGAAATTCAATAAATCAAACATTCGTTAGTTAGTTGCTCGGGTGATTATTTATACGCAAAGTGGATATCATTAATACTATCCTTGGGCAATCAAACGATTTGCTGCTGCTAAAGCTTCTTTAGTAATTTCTTCGCCAGAAAGCATACGAGCAATTTCATGTTCGCGTTTTTCTTCATCAAGTTTTTCGATAACCGTTTTAATTTTTTGCTCACCAGAAGTTTTACTAATTTTGAAATGAGTATCGGCTTTCGCAGCGATTTGCGGCTGATGCGTTACTACCAAAATCTGCACATTTTGTGACAGAATCTTCAAACGTTTACCAACCGCATCAGCTGTACTGCCGCCGATTCCAGTATCAATCTCGTCAAAGATCATTGTTGGCGTAGATTTGACATTCATCAACGCAACTTTTAGTGCTAACATAAAACGTGATAATTCACCGCCAGAAGCGATTTTGGTAATCTCGTCAAAACCATTATTATTGATGGAAGCGGTGAAACGAATTTTGTCATAGCCGTTGATCGAGTAAGATTCATTCGCAATTGAATCGACCGAGACCAAAAATTTGGTGCTGTTCATTTTCAAGAATTGCAATTCTTCCTCAACTTTTGCGGAGAGAATTTTAGCCGCTTCTTGGCGTTTCGCGCTCAGTTGTTTTGCAACTTCATGATATTTTTTTAACAGCAAAATTTTATCTTCTTCCAATTGATCGGTAAAAGCTTTTTCATTTTGCAAAAGCGCCAATTTTTCTTCAGCATCGCTTATTACTTTCGGCAATTCATCAACTGTAGTGCTGAATTTGCGCGCTAAACTTCTGATGTGAAAAAGTCGTTCTTCAATTTCTTCTAAAGTTTCGTTGGAATCGTTTAAGCTTCTGCGAATGTGTTCGATGCTTGAAATTGCAGCATCGAGATCGGTAATTTGTTGATCGGTAGTGTCGTTTAATTTTTCCAGATCGTCTTTGTCATCAGGTAAAAAATTGGTGATCAAACTTTGATTACGAATCAAAATTTTTTGCGACAAAGTAAGTTGCGAGTTGGCTTCCAAAAGATTGGATTTTAGCTCGGTCAAAAAATTCATGATCTTTTCTTTGGCTTGTAATTGGTCTTTTTTTGATACCAATTCTAATTCTTCGCCTTCTTTAATATCAGCATCTTGCAGCTCTTTAATGATAAATTCGAGATAATCTCTTTCGCGTTCAGCTTGTTCTCTTTTTGATTTTATTTCGGAAATTTTTTCGTCGATATTTTTCAGCTCTTCGTAAGTTTTGCGTAAGTCTTTTAAAGCAGATTCGTTGCCAGCAAAATCATCAAGAATTTGGCCGTGGAAGTTTGAATTTAAAAGGCCGCGCTGATCGTGTTGTCCGTGAATTTCGATTAAAGTTTCACCAATCTGTGCTAATAAATTTACGCCAACTGCAATGTCATTTACGTAAACTTTACTCGATAATTTTTCTTGCGCCGTTTCGCTAGTAACACGGCGAATCCTTAGAGAATCAGGGTTTTCAACATCAAGCAATTCATTTTCTTTGAGGAAATTTTTGCATGCAGAATTTTTTTTGATGTCAAATTCTGCCGATACAAAAGCGCGATTCTCATCGTTTCCAATCAATCGCGAACTTGAGCGAAAACCAATTGCCAGCCCCAAAGCATCAAGCAAAATCGATTTTCCTGAACCAGTTTCGCCGCTTAAAACACAAAGGCCGGAACTAAATTCGATTTCTGCTTTGTCGATTAAAACTATGTTATTGATCGCAAGAGATTTGAGCACTTAAAAAGATTTTAGATTTAAAGATTATGATTTTAGATTCTGGATCTCAGCTTCTTAAATCAAAAATCTAAAATCAAAAATTATGTTTGTCCTCGACGCAAAATTAAAAGCCGACACTTTTTTTGTCGCTGATTTAAAAATTTGTCAGCTGCTTTTAATGAATAACGCCAATTATCCGTGGTTTATTTTAGTGCCAAGAGAGCAGGGCGCGGTTGAAATTACGGCACTTCCTTTTGAAGTTCAAACTGACATTTTGCGTGAAATAAATTTTGTCGCAGAAATTTTGCAAAAGAAATTTTTGCCTTACAAAATAAATATTGGTGCGCTTGGAAATGTGGTGCGTCAACTTCACATTCACGTAATTGCTCGATTTGAAAATGATCCAGCCTTTCCAAAACCAGTTTGGGGTGAAGCGTCAAAGCCTTATTCAGAAAATGCGGCACAAGACTTAATCAGTGAAATTCAGGAGTTGTTGAAATGAGTAATGAAATTTTAGTAAAGCAATTGATTTACCGTTCGATTCATCGCGGTTGTAAGGAAACTGACTTTTTGATTGGGGAATTCGCGAAGGTAAAACTTAATGAAGTGCGTGATTTAGAGCTGTTTGGGAAATTTCTCGAAGAAGATGATATGCTAATTTATGACTGGATTTTGGGGAAGGTTGAAGTTGATGAGGAATATAGGGATATTGTTTTATCGATTAGACAATTTCATAAAATATAGATTATACTAAGGGAAACCCCCCGACCCCTGCGGGGCCACCCCCCTTGACAAGGGGGGCTTTAGCCGAACTTGCCCCCCTGTCAAGGGGGGTGGCCCCGCAGGGGTCGGGGGGTTTCCCATCAAATTTTTACTCTACCACAATACAATCCGCCTTACTCTTCTGCATCTGCACTGTGTAATGTTTACAGAAACTTTCGGCCTCAACTTGATCAGAAAAATTACCAATTTGTAAACGGAAGAAAATGCCCTTCTTACCTAAATTAACTTCCTCGGTAAATGGTTTTAAACCTGAAACTAAACGCGAATTGCTGCTGATTTTTTTCCAATATTCGTCAGCTGATTTTTTGGAAGTAAGCGCAGCAACTTGTACGCGAACGTAACGTCTTTTTTCAGTTTTAGGCTTGTCGATATTTTGATCGGAAAGTTTTTTGGTCGGAGCTTTCGGCTCAACTTTTCCTTTCGTCAACAAATCTTGTGAGCCTTGGGTTTCTTTGGGTTTATCGCTGTAAACTAAAATTTGTTGTTGCTGTGTTTTTCTTTTTTCTGCTTTGGTTTCAGGTTTTTTGACTTCTTGTTCTGATTTATCTTCTTCAGCAACATTTAAATCAGGAACGCTTTCACCAATGTCGGCAACTAAATGTTTTGGTGGCAGTGCAGGTTCTGGAGAGATGCGAATTTTAGAAGCTGCTTTAGTGATCGATTCTTTCTTAGTTCCGAAAATATCTTCATAGATTGAATCGTTGATTTTGTGCTCGTCACCGCGTATTGCCACTTGATCTTCTTCCACAACTTTTATTGGACCTTCGGGAGATTTGATGGTTTCAACATTGTTGTCTTGTTCTTCGTAAACGTAGTAATAAGCGCTGATTGTGATGTAGATAAAGCAGGAGATCGAAAAAAGTGTCGCGCAAGACAAGGCAATTTTGCGCATCAATTGCGATAAATCTTTTTTCTTTTCGTCTTTTACGTAGCCGAAATCTTCCATTATCTCATTTCCTCAACTGCTTTGATATTAAAGATTGCCAAGCCTTCGGCGATAATTTTTTTCACCGACAAAATGAGATAAATTCTAGCTTGCGTAACTTGCAAATTATCTTTGATGATAAATTTCAAATCAGGATTTTCTGAACCTTTATTCCACAAAGAATGAAGTTCAGCGGCCAATTCTTGTAGGTAAAATGCGATACGATGTGGTTCGAAATGTAGTGCCGCCATCTCAACAATTCTTGGGAAGTTGGTGATTTTTTTGATGATTTCGATTTCCGATTCGTCGGTCAACTTTTGCAAAAGTTCTTCATTTATTTGAGGTTTCAAATTTACCACTTCTTGCGCCTGACGCAGCACCGAACAACATCTGGCGTGAGCATATTGGACGTAAAAAATCGGATTATCTTTCGATTGTTCGATCACTTTCGCTAAATCGAAATCAAAAGGTGCGTCGTTTTTGCGAGTCAACATAATGAAGCGCAAAGCGTCAGCACCAACTTCGTCAATCACTTCGCGAGCGGTGATAAAATTGCCAGCGCGTTTCGACATTTTCAGCGGTTCGCCATTTTTCACAAACTTCACCATTTGGCATAAAATTACCTTCAACTGCGCTTGTTTGTTGGTCAAAGCTTCAACAACGGCATTTAATCTTTTGACATAACCTGCGTGATCGTAACCAAGTGGCATGATAAATTTTTTGGCGCCGCGTTCAAATTTGCTCAAACAATAAGCGATATCACCAGCTAAATAAGTTGGTGTGCCGTCAGATTTTTTGACAACACGATCTTGATCGTCACCAAATTTTGTTGAGTAAAATAAAGTTTGATCTTTATCATCATAGCCTTCTGGTAATGCTCCAACGCCTTTTTCAGTTTTTGGTGCTTCTAATTTTCCAACGTAAATTAAGCCTTTATCTTCTAAGATTTTGATTGCTGAGTCGATTTTATTAGTATCGTGTAATTCTTTCTTTTCCGAAAAATAGCTATCGTGCTTTATGCCAAGGGCAAGTAAGTCGCGTTTAATCATTTCGATCATTTCGCTAACAACAAAATCGCGAATTTCAGGAGAATTTTCTGCTAGATTTTCACCAAATTTTGCTTTCAAAGATTGACCAATTGGAATCAAATATTCACCCGGATAAAAGCCTTCGGGAATTTCGATATTTTGTCCGCAAGCTTGCAAATAGCGTAAATAAGAAGATTTGACCAAGGTGATAATTTGGCTGCCAGCATCATTAATGTAATATTCTTTTAAAACATCGTACCCAACTTTTTGCAGCAAACTCGCCAAAACATCGCCGTAAATTGCGCCGCGAGTGTGACCAACGTGAATTGGGCCAGTTGGATTTGGTGAGGCATATTCCAAATTCACTTTTTCGCCATTGCCTAAATTAGGGAAAATAAATTTTTCCTGTTTCAACAAATCAGCGATAATTTGGTAAAAAGCTTGGTTCTCTAGAAAAATGTTGATGAATCCGGGGCCGGCAATTTCAATTTTTTTTATCTGAGCATTATTAATTTCGGCGATGATTCTTTGTGCCAACTTGCGTGGATTGTTTAGGCTTTCGATGCTGGAAAATTTTTTACTCAGAACCATCGCAGCGTTGCAAGCTAGGTCGCCATGCGTTTTTTCTTTGGTAGGTTCAACGGTAAAATTATCGAAATCTTTTGCGTCAAAAGTGATGTTATTTTCAGCGGCAATTTTTTGAAGAGCAGCAATAAAAACTTCTTTGAAAGAACTAAAAATGTTAAGCACGGGAAAAATGATTTTAGATTTTTGATTTTGTATTTTAAGAATGACTTGTCTGTGAGATTAAATCTTAAATCTAAAATCAAAAATTAAAAATTAGTATGTCTAAAGAAACCGCTCAGGTTAATTACGAAAGCACGATTTATTTGCTTAAGCGCATCACCAAAGAATGTATAATGATTCATTGGCGCACCTTTGCGTTGTCGATTACTTTGATGTTGGTGATTGCAGGAACCACTTCATTCCATGCTTGGTTAATCAAGCCTGCGCTCGATAAAGTTTTTGTTGAGAAAGATCACTTTTGGTTAGTGTGGATTCCAATAATTGTGTTGTTGGTAACAATCGTGAAGGGTTTTGCTACTTACTTCCAGCTCTTGACGATGAATGTGCTTTCGATGCGAATTACTGCAGATTTGCGCAAACAGCTTTATGCTCAATTTATCAAATCAGATATCGCGAAGTTGCATAACCGCTCTTCTGGAGACATGACGGCTAGTATTATGAATGAAGTTGGGGCAGTTGTTGGTTTGATTAGTACAATTGTAAATGGTTCAATCAAACAAGTTTTGACCTTGGGATCATTGATTGCAGTGATGTTTTATCAAAGCGTGGAATTGTCGTTAATTGCTTTTATTGGCTTTCCTTTGGCAGCTTATCCGATCTACAAAATCGGTCGTCGCCTGCGTAACATGTCTTTCAAAAACCAAGAAATTGCTGGTAAATTTGCATCGCAGTTAAATGACACTTTGCAATATTCGAAGTTAGTTAAGTCCTACAACTGTGAGGATTTTGAGATCAGCCGTATGTCTCGCGTGATTGAAGAAATTTTCAAAATGAGCAAAAAAATTTCGCGCTTATCTCTGATTTCTTCGCCTTTCGTTGAATCTCTCGCTGGTATTGGTGTTGCTGCGGTGATCTGGTATGGTGGTACTAAAGTAATTAATGGCACGACAACTACAGGTGCGTTTTTCTCGTTTTTTGCGGCAATGATGATGGCGTATCGCCCGCTTAAATCAGTTTCAGGAATGAACTCGGGAATCCAGATGGGTCTTGCTGCAGCGACACGTTTTTATCGTATGATTGATGAAAAGCAGAACATCGTTGATAAGCCAAATGCGTTGGCAATCGATCACGTTAAAGGCAACATCAAGCTAGAAAATGTCGACTTCCGTTATGTTGAAGACAAATTGACCTTAAGTGGCGTAAATGTTGAGGTTAAGGCTGGTCAAACTATCGCTTTAGTTGGTCATTCTGGCGGTGGAAAATCGACAATCATGAGTATGATTTTGCGTTTCTACGATCCAGAAAATGGTCGCGTGACGCTTGATGGTCACGATATTCGTGATCTTACTTTGCAATCGGTGCGTAAATCGATGGCGGTGGTGAATCAAGAAGTGATGTTGTTTGATGACACGATTCTAGAAAATCTGCGTTACGGCAAAGAAGACGCAACAGAAGAGCAAATTATTGCTGCGGCAAAAATGGCAGAAGCTGATGAATTTATTCGTGCTTTGCCAAATGGTTATCAAACCCAAATTGGTCAAAATGGTATTCGTTTGTCGGGCGGTCAGCGTCAAAGAATCGCGATTGCGCGTGCCATTTTGTACGATGCGCCGATTTTATTGTTAGATGAAGCAACTTCTGCACTTGATCCAGTTTCAGAAAGATTAATTAAAAATGCTTTGGCGAAATTAATGAAAGGACGCACTTCAATTGTGATTGCCCATCGTTTATCAACGGTGATCCATGCTGATAAGATTTTTGTAATTTCCGAAGGAAAGGTGGTGGAATCAGGATCGCATCAAGAATTAATCGACAAAGGTGGAGCTTACGCCAATTTGTATTCTAAACAATTTGATATTGATCAGGATTTGTAATGCAGAAGGAACAGCCAAATAATTTGCCAGAAAAGAAAAAGGAAAAGCAGAAGAAGAAAAAGCAGTTGTCGGAAGCGCTGCGGAAGAATTTGTTGAGAAGAAAAGTTGGGGAGAAGAAGGAGTAATCTAATATTCTGAATTCGTAGCGAGAAACCCCCCGACCCCTACGGGGCCACCCCCCTTGACAGGGGGGCAAGTAAGGCTCCAGCCCCACTGTCAAGGGGGGTGGCCCGCAGGGTCGGGGGGTTTCTTTAGCAAAACTAAAAATGTCTAGTCAGACGTAAGAACAAAAATCTATTTCTGCGCTTTCAATTTTTTAACTCTGGCATCCAAATCAACCAAAAATCCATCAACACCTTTTTGTGAAATTGCTGAGTTAAACTCTGATCTTTGAGTTTCGATCAAACTCACACCTTCAGCGATAAAATCTAAAATCACTAATTTTCCCTCGCGCTCTTTTACTCTGAAATTAACGTTGATTGGTACGTTAGAATCTTTTGGTAAAAATTCTGATTTAGCAACGAAGAAGCCATTTTGTTCAGTCACTTCCACAACGTCAAATCTACGACCATTATAATTTCTGAATTTTGGACCGTAAGTGTTAATCATGAAATCGCGGTAAAGTTTAGAAAATTTGGTTTTGTTTTCTTCAGAAAGAGTTTTGTAGTTTTTGCCTAAAACGAAGCGTGAAATCCAGTCGGCATCAATTGCTCCATCAATAACTGTGATAATTTTGTCTTTTTTCTTCTCTTCAGAAATGCCTTTTTCGTTGGCAATTGAGATTATTTTTCCGCCAACTTCTTCAATGAAGGTTTTTACTTTCGGTTTCATTTGAGCATCTTGAGCCAATGCCGAAGATGAGAAAATAATTAAAAAGAACGCAGTAGTTAGAAGTTGTTTCATGTTAATTTTTAATGTCGTTGTTACGTTTTTGAGTGTAGGCGCTTCTGAGTGTAGCGTAAGGATCGAAAGATTCTTTTCTGACATCGTCAATAATGTCAATCAAACTTTCCCTTGTGTCGACTGTACGCATAAAAGTGACTGCAATTAAAGCTCCATCTCCAATCAAATAAGTTTTGCCGCCAATTTCGAAATAGTTGTATGAAGCGGGATTGACCACTTGATCAGTAACAGTGCCGCCAAAATCACGAACTGAGCTTGGGCCCATAAAAGGAACCATCAAATAAGCACCTGATTTTACGCCGTAATGTCCCAGAGTTTGTCCAAAATCTTCGGGATGATAACGTACGCCTTTTTCGCCAGCGACATCGAAAAGTCCGAAAACTCCAATAGTAGAATTAATGAGAAAGTTGGAGAAAGTTGCTAAACCATTCTCTCCTTTGCCTTGAACAAAGGAATTAAAAGCTGAAATCGGCAAAGCAATATTGTTCAGGAAATTGTGTACAGAATCGCGCGCTGGTTTCGGAACGTTTTTGCGATAGCCTTTAGCAACATATTCTAAAAAATAACGATCGAGGAAATCGTTAAAGACGTAGATTTTGCGATTATATTTTTCGAGCGGATCGTAAATTTCTTCGTTGTTTTGGCTGTCGAATGCTTCGAACTCGCTATCGTCGAAATCTGCGGGATTGGCGTAACAATTCCCGAGAGAAATAGTGAGGAAAATAGCACAAACTAATGTTAGTATAGTGAGCTTTTTGAACATTAATTTATGGTGTCCTGAGTAGAATCTTGAACTTCTGATGCCAAATCTGACTCGATTAATTGTAGTAGATCTTGCCCAGCTTGATGTTGTGGATTTCTTTTTAGTAATTCTTCCAAAACTATTTTGGCATCGACGCTTTTTCTATTCAAAACTAAACAATAAGCTAGCTGGTAGTAAGAATCATAATGCTCTGGCCAAAATTTTCTGATAAAGCGGAAGCGAAAAATTGCTTCTGATAAATTGCCATTTTCAATGTGTTTGAGACCAAGATTATAGTTGGTTTCAAGAAGGTTATCGTATTTCTCCTTCATGGTTACGAGCTCGTCTTTTACCGAATCAATTTTGTTAAAGATTCCGTCAGTAAGTTCTTGTGACTTCTGGCGTATAGCAACCGCTATGCCATCTTTACTTTCTTGTGGAGTTTTGTCGGATTTTTTAAACAAGAATTTTTTTACGAAGCCGCCGATCATAAATTATGTGATTTTTGGAAAATGAAAAAGGAGAGATCCCACGAGATGGCGACTTTTTTACTTCGCTGACTGAAATTTTTCAAACAAAAATTGTCGAATTGGATCAATTGTGTTTTTGAAATGAAGTTTCTGTTTAGTTGATAATTTGCACCAATTGTTTTGATTGATTTGAGAGCTTGTAGTCCACTTTCAAACTCCGATTTGATAATTTCTGATTTATAAATTTTTTCTTCAAATCCACTATTTTTCAGGGCTGATTTGATTTCGGCGGATTGCGGTAACTGGTTGAAATGAAAGTCACAACCTGATTGAACGCTGGCAGTTTTAAGCTCTTTTAAGCTGTTAGAAGTTGGAATACAAAAGGCAAATATTCCATTTGGTTTTAAGATTGCAGAAAAATTAGCGAAGTTTTTTTCAAAATCTTCCAGCCATTGCAGAGAGAAAGATGAAATTAAAACATCAAAGCTTTGGCCTTTGAAAGGCAGATGTTCGAAGTCACAATTGATTTTGAAGTTGCCAGATTTTTGTTTGAGCATGGCGAAACTTAAATCAGCTTCAAAAATTTCTTGGGAGAGATTCTCGGCTATAAATCCTGTGCCACAGCCTAAATCGAGAATTACAGAATCTTTTTGAATGAAAGGTGAGGCGAGGCGACATAATGTTTCTGCCGCCTGTTTTTGTACTAAAGCTGCTTTGTTGTAACTTTGTGCCGCGCGAGAAAAATTTTCGCTGATGAGTTTTTTATTTAGCATTTTTTGCTTCTTTCTCGATCAGATCAACGATGTGGTTAATCAATTCTTCGGATGCAACTTTGTGATCTGGCTTGCCATTTATATAAACGTTGTGACGACCGCCTCCACCGCCAGTAATGCCGATTTGCGTGTGTGCCGCTTCGCCAAGACCATTTACTACGCAGCCTAAAATTGAAATAGTCAGCGGAGTTTTGATGTGCTCAACGCGCTTTTCAACGGCTTCGACAGTTTTGATTACGTCGAAAGCTTGACGGGCGCAAGATGGGCAAGAAATCAAATTCACGCCGTGATTGCGGATTCCAAGACTTTTTAAAATTTGATAAGCCACTTTAATTTCTTCACGCGGATCGGCAGAAAGTGAAACACGCATCGTGTCGCCAATTCCGCTCCACAGCAAAGTTCCAAGGCCGATCGAAGATTTTACTGTTCCGGCGGCCAAACTTCCGGCTTCAGTAATTCCGATGTGAAGTGGATAATCGCAAACTTCCGCTAAAGCGCGATAGCCAGCGACTGCCAAGAAAACGTCAGAGGCTTTAACGCTGATTTTGAAATTGAAGAAATCGTTATCTTCCAGAATTTTGATGTGGCGTTGTGCTGATTCAACCAAAGCTTCCGGAGTTGGAGTTTTATATTTATTAAGCAAATCTTGTTCAAGTGATCCGGCGTTAACTCCGATGCGAATTGAACAGCCATAATCTTTGGCGGCCTTAATTACTTCGCGAACTTTTTCATCTGATCCGATATTTCCGGGATTAATACGCAAACATTTTGCGCCAGCTTCAGCGGCTTCAATGGCGCGGCGATAATGGAAGTGAATATCGGCGATAATTGGAACTGGGCAATGTGGAATAATTTGTTTAAGTGCCGCAGAAGAATCTTGATCGGGAACAGAAATACGCATCAATTCGGCACCAACTTCTACACATTCATTAACTTGACGAATTGTGGCTTGAACATCGATCGTTGGCGTATTGGTCATTGATTGAACTGCGATTGGCGCATCGCCACCAATAGCAACATTGCCAACAAAAATCTGGCGCGACTTGCGGCGATGAATAGCGCGATAAGGACGGACTTCGTTTAATTGTTCCTGACTCATGAAAGTGAATTAAAAAATTTGAGGATTTGCGAGCGATTTTTCTCGATCAATTTTTGCAAAATTTGAGGATCATAATTTAAGACAGCAACAATCGAAGTAAAGTCTCTAAATCCTGTGCCGGCATAATTCTGAAAATTTGCGATCTGCGAAATTTCAAGATAAGATTTTACGACTAAAGCGCGGAAGAAAATTGCGGCGAAGTTGGATTCTAAATCTGCCAAATTATTCGGCATTTTTTCTGATCTTCTCCATTCAAACGAAGGTAAGCTTTTTATGTTTTCTTCCAAATTATCAAAAAATTCGAAGTAAAATTTTTCTAAATTTTTCTCGTTTAGTTTAAAAATATCGCTCCACATTTCGGCATCAGAATTATCAAGACGAAAAGCGGTTTTGAAGAAATCATTGCTAATTTTTTTTGGTGAAAAATCTTTAGTCAAAAACGATAAAAACTGCGGTAAATGGGAAACTAAAGCGTAAATTTCATCGTGTTTTTTAGCTTCTAAAAACTCAGGAATAGCACCAATTATTTTTACGAGTTCACTAACTTTTTTGAGAGATTTTTCGTCACAGTTTTCAGGACAAATAATGAACTTTTTTTCACTAAAAAGTTGTGCGTCAGAATTTTCGAAACCAACTTTTTCTGATCCAGCAATTGGATGACAAGGAATAAAATTAGACTTAAAAAGTTTCTTCAAATTGATTTGTTTAATCGATCCTAAGTCAATAATAACAATATTAGATGAGATTTTTTTTACGATCTCTTTGGCAATTTTTTCATAAGTCGAAAGTGGCGTGGCGAAAACGATAAAATCAAAATCGCTAAGATCTTCATCAAGCATAACAAAATCATCAATTATTTTTGATTTTATTGCTGCTTCTAAAGATTCAGGATTGAGGTCGTAAGCGTAAATTCTTTCGCTAATTTTATGTTGACGTAATGCTTTTGCAAAAGAGCCGCCAATTAATCCAAGACCAATGATTAATGTTTTTTGAAAATTTTTTTCTGACAATTTTTTGGGAAAGATTTTGATTGTTATTTTTTAATTCTTTAGTTGCTTGCAAAATTCTATCAAGCACTTAGTTTTTTCTCAAATCCCGCAAATTTTTTTAGCGAAAATCATGAAAAAAATCGTTTTGCTACTGTCTTTTTTTGCCTTGGTTTCTTCTTGTGCAGCAAAAACAGTTGATATTAAAAGTCCTTGCGTTTCTAACGATGACGGACCTTGCGGACCAAAAAAATCAGTCAATGACTGGTGGTTAAAAAATACCAAAAATCCTAATACTGCTATTCATTCTTAGAAAAATATGGCTGAAGCACAAAGTGGTGGCGCAAAATCTTTCGCCGAAAGATACGCAAAAAAAGAATCTAGTTTCACTTCTCAAAATTTAAAAAGGGAAGAAATCGTTTCCAGCAAGTCTGATTCAGGCTCTGTTTCGGACTCGATCCTTGCCAATCAGAAAAATAATAATATTAAACCAATTGATCCTCAGAAAAAAATGCAAGCCGAACTAATATATCTTGTAAAAGGAATCGATGCCGGTCGCAACGCCTGGTATTACGTTTTGGTTGATCGTTTGAAAGTTCAACTTTTCTTAAAAGCTTTGAATGACGAAATTATCCATTTGGAAAATTACGGTAAGATTTTGCACTCAGCTTATGGTGATGAACCACCTGAAGAAATCACTCTTTCTCTAAAAGAGGAATACGGTATTGCGTAGTTATATTCTTCTCTGTTTTTACTAAGTTTTACAATAATCTCGCATGTGCCTTGAGTCATGCGGGATTATTTTTTGCCCAATTCTAATCAACATCAGATCGGTATTTATGAAAAATCTCGCAAAAATTTCTGTTGTCGTTGTTATATCAACGGCTGTTGGTTTTTTTTCAGCAGTATCATTTTCGCAAATCGAAATCAAACCTCTTAAGTTTGATCAGAAAAATTCTGAAGCCGATCAAAGAGAATTCCTGCAAGACATAATTTCCCGTGTTAAAAAAGAATATGTTGAAGAAAAAACCGATCGTCAATTAGCGGAATCTGCAGCAAATGGTTTGCTTTCTTCGCTTGATCCACATTCATCTTACTTAAACGAAGATGCTCTTAAAGAAATGCAAGTACAAACCAAAGGTGAATTTGGTGGACTTGGTGTTGAGATCACCATGGAATTTTCGTTGGTAAAAGTTGTGAGCGCGATTGAAGATACTCCAGCGTTTAAAATTGGCATGAAATCTGGCGATTATATTAGCAAAGTTGATGGTAAAAGTGTTGTTGGTTTGACGATTGATGAGGTGGTGAAAAAACTACGTGGTAAACCAGGAACTAAAGTTGAAGTTACTATTCTAAGAAAAGGTGAAAAAGCACCTATTACCAAAACCATTACACGCGAAATCATTAAGGTGAAAGCTGTCAGATCAGCGCGATTCAAAGATGTAGCTTATGTTAAAATTAATAGCTTCTCTGAACAGGCTCATTCTGGTTTAGTTAACGAATTGAAAAGATTAAAATTACAAATCGGTGAAAAAAATCTTAGAGGATTTGTGCTTGATTTGCGTAACAATCCTGGCGGTCTTTTAGATCAGGCGGTAAAGATCAGTGATGAATTCTTGTCGAAAGATAAAACCATCGTTTCAATTGCTGGTCGTGATAAAAGTACTACTAAATACTTTAAAGATTTGTCTGACGAGAATCTGATTGCTGGTGTGCCAATGGTTGTATTGGTTAATGAAGGTTCAGCTTCGGCATCAGAAATTGTTGCGGGTGCCTTGCAAGACAACAGCCGTGCGATGATTATGGGTGTAAAATCTTTCGGTAAAGGCTCGGTGCAAACAGTGATTCCTTTGGAAAAAAATCACGGTGCAATTCGTCTTACTACTTCGCTTTATTACACGCCAAGCGGTAAATCTATTCAGGCTCATGGAATTGAGCCAGATGTTGAAGTTTCTGACGCAAAAATTCAGAAACAAAAAAATGATGATCCAAATTCTGAAGCTGACTTAAAAGGTCACATTGAAGTGCAAATTCAGGAGGCGATTGCTGATGCTAAAAAAGAAAAAATTGGTGACGATAATTTTGATTTATACGACAAAGATTATCAGCTTGCACGCGCTATCGATCTAGTTCGCGGCGTTAGTATTTACAAAGCAACTATGCAAAAATAATGCTTAAAAATTTCGCCTCAAAATTTTTTCTTATCTTAATTTTGCTAATTTTTTCTGCGTCAAATCTTTTGGCGCAGAAAGCTGAAAGTGTTTTCGTAGTTGCCAAGATTAATAATAAAGTTTTGACCAATCTTGAGCTGTTGGATCGTTATCGTTTCGTTCTGTTTTTTTCTAAGATTAAAGTTAATTCGGCGATTGAGCGTAAAAATCTGCTTGATCAGATTGTTGATAAAATGGTCGATGAAGAGCTGATTAGACAAGAAGCGGCCAATTTAAAAATTGAAGTTCTATCTAATGAAGTTGACGAAGCTGTTGAAATGATGGCGCTGCATCAGAAGAAAAATGTTACTCAGTTTAAAGTTTCGTTGATCGAAAGAAATCTTTCTTACGCAAATTATTTGCGACAAGTTGATGCGGAAATTTCGTGGTCGAAAATTGTTTCCCAAACCCTGCGGGGACAAGTAAAAATCACTGATGCAGAAGTTAATGAATTTTTTGAGCAGTATAAATTTAACACCAATGTTTCAAAATATTTGCTGGCGGAAATTTTTATTCCTGTAGGCGATAATTCCGATATTATGGCGAAAAAATTAGTCAGCGAACTAAGATCTGGCGCTGATTTTCGTAGTATAGTTAAACAATTTTCGCGTCATAATGTAACTGCGGAAAATGATGGTGAGTTGGGATGGGTTTCACAAAATGATATTGATGCTAGAATTTTTTCGGCGATCGCTAAGTTAAAAAAGAATGAGTATTCTGATCCAATTTTGGTGAATGATGGTTATTACATTTTCAAAGTTTTGAACATCAAACAAGAAGCAAAAATCGAAGAGCGCGATTTGAATGTGGCGCGCAATCAGATTTTTGTGAAGAAGTTACAAACAGTAGCAAAAGGACGATTGATGGATTTGAGAAAGAAGGCTTTTGTGGAAGTAAATCGTGATGGAATTAATTCGATGAGTTTTTAGGAAATAATTTTAGTGAGATTGAGTTCTGCTAGGTAAACCCCCCGACTCGCTTCGCGAGCCACCCCCCTTGACAGGGGGGCTGGACTCGAACCATCGCCCCCCTGTCAAGGGGGGTGGCTCGCGAAGCGAGTCGGGGGGTTTCTTTAGTTTTATTTCTTAACTTATTAATTCCCCAAAGCCGCCACACCCGGCAAATCCTTCCCTTCCAACCACTCCAAAAACGCTCCACCAGCAGTTGAAATATAAGTAAACTTATCAGCCAAGCCAACCGAATTAAGCGCCGAAACTGAATCTCCGCCGCCAGAAACTGAAACCAATTTCCCTTCTTCGGTCAATTTAGCTGCAGTTCTTGCGAAGCTGTCAGTTCCGATATTGAAAGGTTTAATCTCGAAAGCACCAAGTGGACCATTCCACACTAAAGTTTGATGTTGCGTTAACTCTGCTGCAACTTTCGCACTGCTTTGTGCGCCAATGTCTAAGATCATGTCATCTTCTGCGATATCATCAATCGATACAGTTTTGCACTCAGCACCTGCTTCAAATTTTTTGGCAACCACAACGTCAGATGGCAGCAAAACTTGGCAACCATTGGCTTTGGCAGTTTCAATAATTTGTAGCGCTGTGTCTTTTAATTCTTTTTCGCACAACGATTTACCAACATTTTTACCCAAAGCGTAAAGGAAAGTGTTAGCCATGCCGCCTCCAACCACAATGGTTTGAGCTTTTGCCGAAAGTGAATTTAGTAAATCAAGTTTAGTTGAAACTTTCGCGCCACCAACAACTGCCATCATTGGTTTTTTTGCATTTTCTAAATGGTTGGTCAAACCATCCAATTCTTCTTCCATCAAGAAACCAGCGGCAGATTTTAAGATTGCTGGAATACCAGTAATTGAGGCGTGAGCGCGGTGTGAACAAGAAAAGGCATCATTTACATAAAGATTGGCAAGTGATGCTAATTCGCGTGAAAATTCCGGATCATTTTTGGTTTCTTGTTTGTAGAAGCGCAGATTTTCTAACATGATTACTTCGCCGTAATTTGTGGCTTCCACAGCTTTTTTTACTTTTTCACCGATACAATCATCAACGAAAGAAACTTTGATGCCTTCAAGTAATTCAGCAACACGAGCTACAAGAGGTTGAACGGACATTGAAGGTTCAACTTTACCTTCTGGTCGGCCGAAATGTGAAATTACGATCACTTTCGCTTGGTGTTGTGCCAAATATTTCAAAGTTGGAATTACGGCTTTGATGCGAGTATCATCTTCGATCTTGCCATTTTTCATCGGTACGTTGATGTCAACACGAACGATTACATTTTTATTAGTTACGACGTAGTCTTTTAAACGGTTAAATTTAGGCATTGTTGAAATTCGGAGATTTAAAAAATGAGGAGAAAAAACTTGATTTTGGTGCGATGGTTTTTATTTTGCGCGGCCTCATTTCTTTTTCTACAAGAAATTTCTCCTTCAAAATTTAAAATATAACGCACTCATGGGTACTAAGAACAACCCGAAGAACAGGGTAAAAAACGTCGAAAAAAAGAAGCACAACGGTAAAGATGTTGAGCCAGTTTATTACTCTGGTGTTCACGCCGGACACGGTAAATATATGTCTGCAAAATATGCTGGAACTACTCAGCTAGTTTTGGTTGATAACAGACCAATCCAGTGGGACGAACTTAACTAATTTTTGGGGATAAGAGACAGGGAATACGTTAGGTAAGTATTTTTACTTACTTTTCTTAATCCTTATTTCTTATCCCTAATTTTTTGGAATAAAAAATCTTATGCCTGAAGTAATCATCAACGGCCCTGCCGGTAGAATCGAGGGCCGCTACCATCAAAATCCTAATCCGAAAGCGCCAGTTGCTTTAGTGTTGCATCCGCATCCTTTGCATGGTGGAACCATGAACAACAAGATTACTTATAATCTGTACAAATCTTTCGTGAATAACGGTTTTTCGGTTTTGCGTATTAACTTTCGCGGTGTTGGAAAATCACAAGGCAAGTTTGATAATGGTGTTGGTGAATTGCTTGATGCCACTGCTGTGATGAATTGGCTTCATGATCAAAATATGGAAGCTTCAGATTTCTGGATTGCCGGATTTTCCTTTGGTTCTTGGATTGCACTTCAAACCGTAATGAGAAGACCTGAGCTAGAAAACTATATCTTGGTTGCTCCTCCAGCGACAAAATATGATTTTAATTTCATCGTTCCTTGCACTTCTGCGGGATTAATCGTTCAAGGTGACAAAGACGAAATTACTAAAGAAGTTGATACTGCGAAATTAGCGGAAAAATTGTCAGCACGTGAAGGTGCTATCGTGAGCTATCAAATGGTTCATGGTGCGGATCACTTCTTTAAAGACCACATGGCTGACTTTGAAGCGATCATCGATCAACACATCAAAGATCGTTTGGTTCTTGATGCCACAAAAGTTCGTAAAGTTAAGCGCGATAGAAGACGCCGCCGCAAGAAGAAGAATGTTGCTGAGGTGAAGCCAGAGAGGAATTACTTCCCTGTGAAACCCCTGTCGTCTTTTGAAAGCTAATTGGTAATCCCAAAACACTTCTAATGCCGAGGAATGCAAAAGCCTCGGCTTCAATTGCATCACCATTAAAACCAACTTCATCAACGGTTTTTACCACTACACCAGACAACCACTTTTTCATTTCATCCATCATCGCGACGTTTTTACGTCCGCCGCCGCACACTAAAATTTCCTTCGGTTTTTCACTCAAAAAATCCAAACTAAGTTGGATTGCTTTAGAATGCATATAAGCAAAAGTGGCTAGTGCATCTTCAGGATTTTTTAAGCTGTTTATAGGAGAGAGTAGGTCTGAAAAGTCGTCGCGATCAAAAGATTTCGGTGGTTTCTTGTGAAAAATCTCATTCTGTAAAATGCGATCAGCTAAAATAAAATCGATCTGTCCGCGTTTAGCTAATTTACCATCTTCATCATAATCAAGATTGAATTTTTTCTTTACCAAATCATCGAGAGGTGCGTTGCCGAAGCAAGTGTCGAAAGCTTCGATGTCATTCTCGTTATCGTTGCGGATGTAAGTAATATTGGAAATTCCACCAATATTTAAAACCGCCATGGGGCGTGGTTGATCGCTAAAAAGATGAAAGTGATAAATTGGAACTAAAGGCGCGCCTTGTCCGCCCAAAACGATATCGCGACTCCTAAAATCTGCGACCACATTAATGCCAGTTTTGTGTGCCAACAAATGCGGATTACCAACTTGCCAAGTAGCACATCGTTCTGGCATGTGTAAAATTGTGTGTCCGTGAAAAGAGACTAAATCAATTTCTGAAGAAGAAATTTTATTTTTTGCCAAAAAATCGTTTACCAAATTTACGTGAAGTAAAGTCAGATCATCTTCAACAATTTTGATTTCCGAAAGTTTGGGATTCCCGTAAATTAAGCTGGCAAGGCGGCTCTTAAATTCTGGAGTGTAAGGCAAATAATCAAAATTTTTGCGATTAATAATTTTTTTACCGTCACTTTCAATCAAGGCTAAATCAATTCCATCCATTGAAGTGCCACTCATTAATCCGATGCTTTTGTAAAGTTTTGTCATTCTAACTTAATAACAGATGTGATTAAAAATATTTATGAAACTCAGTTTCTTATCGAGATTTAAGGAAGCTGTTTTGCGCAAGTCTTTCAAGCTTTCATCTTGAATCGTGAAAATTTTTTCTGGTGGAAATTTGCGTATTAAATTTAGAAAAACTTTTTCTTCTTCGAAGTAAAAATTGATAGCAACATTGTTGCTGAATTTCGCGAGGCGCGCGAAAAAAAACTCGCAGCATTTTTCAAAAATTGTGAAAGGAAAATTTTTATCGGCGATTTTTTTTACCAGTTCTTCGCTAGTTTTTTTGTTTAAAATGGAGCGCAAGAAAAGCTCATAAAACCTTGTTACTTCAAGTCCATAATTGATGGCATCAGCTGGAGAATTATCACAGATTTCAGCTAAAAATTCTAAATCTTTTTGTGCGAAACTGAGATTATTTTGTTGTAAAACTTTGTTGAAATCTTGGCGCGATAAATCAGGAATCTTTACCAAATGACAACGCGAACGAATTGTTGGTAAAACGCGATTTAAATTATGTGAAATTAGAATCAGAAAATTATTCGGTCGTGGTTCTTCCAAGATTTTTAGTAAAGCGTTTGAGCTAGATTTATTAAGCTCGCAAGCTGAGTCGATAATGATGAATTTATTTTTTGAAATCGCTGAAGTCTGATTAGAAAAATTACTGATGCTGCGAATTTTATCGATGCCAATTTCTTTTTTTTCGGCGTCTTTTTCGATCAAAAATAAATCTGGATGTTGCGAGTAAGAAGAGTTTTTTGTACTTAAAATTTCATTTACCAATTCATTAGCAAAGCTGGCTTTTCCAATGCCTTTTTTGCCGTGAAGTAAAATTGCATGATGCAGTTTGTGATTTTGGTAAGAGTCGAGAAGTGATGATTTTGTTAATTCAAATCCAATCATTTTATTTGAATTTCGGCCCTTCAACCCATAATACAAGAGACTTTCTGGTGCCTTTTGTAACTGGTAATACGCGATGAATTATGAAAGAAGGGAAGGCGACTAAAGTGCCTTTGCGCATTTCTAAAGTTTCTAACTTACTTTCAGTGGAAGTGTTGATCTGGAATTCTCCGCCTTCGAAATCAATTCCTGGTTCACTGAGTAAAAGTACCAAAGATAATTTGCGGGTTAAAGGCATTTTAAAACTTTCTTCATTGGTGAAAATATCCATATGAAAATCGTATTTTCCCGCTTCTTCAGATTTATACTGTGAATATTGGAAATAGTCGTAGCCGTATAAATCGAAGTTAAAAAAGTTATTGTTAATATCTTCAACACCGAAATTTAGCTGGTCGAAGATCCAAGCGTTGTCGTCGTTACGATTATGAAAATTCACCTGTGAAATTCTGATCGCTTTATCGATGTTAGGGTTGTCTTGTGAAACGGTAGAATTTTGTAATTCGAATGATTCGCAATATTCAACAATACGATCGATGTCGTGATTGTTGAAAAAATGATGGCAGTAGATCTGCGTATTAAGTCCTTGAGCTATTTGTAAAGGATCATTGGATATTTTACGCATAAGCTAAATTGATTATTCTCCGCCACCCAAAGAGTGAACGTAAAGAGCCAATTGCTTGATGGTAACATCGTCAAGTCTTCCAGTCCAATAAGGCATTACACCAGCGCGAGCGTAAGTAACAGTATACTCGATATCTTCTTTACTGCCACCGTAAAGCCAGATCGCATCTGATAAATTCGGAGCACCAACTGATCTGTCGCCTTTGCCACCAACTCCATGACAAGCTACACAGTTGGCTTTGAAAATTGCTTCACCTTTTGGATTGTTCAAAGTTTTGTCAGAAAGTGACATCACATATTGTGCAACGTCTGCGATTTCTTCTTTCTTCAAAATTTTATCTAAACCAAATGAAGGCATAACGCTGTTACGAGTTTTATCGTGGCTTGAGCGAATACCAAAAAGAAGAGTTTGATAAATATCTTCAATTTTTCCGCCCCACAACCAGTCGTCGTCATTTAAGTTAGGAAAGCCTTTAAATCCTTGTGCACCAGTACCGTGACAAGCAGCACAATTTTCCTTAAAAGCTGCACGACCACCATTAAGAGCAAATTCCATTAGTTTCGGATCTTTCTGAATTTGTTTTAAATCTCTTTGAGAGATTTGTTCTAGGTAATCATTCCTGATGGCATCAATTTCTGCTTGAGATTCTTTAAGCTGTGATTGTTGTGACCAACCTAGACTGCCTTTGGTATTTCCACCAGCAATTGGCCAAGTTGGATAAAAAAACCAATAAATTACTGACCAAATAATACAGATAATCCAGACAATAAGCCACCAACGCGGCGCACCAATATTGTATTCTGAAATGCCATCCCATTCGTGACCAGTAGTTTCAGCTTTCTTTTCAAATTTTTCTTGTTTGTGATTTTCGTGATTATGTTCAGTCATGATCTTTAAGCGGTATTTGTGAAAATTGATCGAATTTCTTTTTTGCTCCTTTCTTGAAAACTGAGTAAATTACATAGCAGAAAATCAAGAAGAAGAACACAGTTGCGATTGTTGGAGCGTAGTGGATTAGGGTTTGTGTCATTTTTTAAATTTTTTACCAATTTCGAGTTTGGTTAAAGAAACCCCCTGACCCCTGCGGGGCCACCCCCCTTAACAGGGGGGCAGAACTAAGACCAAAGCCCCCCTGTTAAGGGGGGTGGCCCCGCAGGGGTCAGGGGGTTTACTTTATTCAAACTCTTACTTTTTCTCCACTGCGTCGAATTTTTTAAAATCAACGAAGGTTCCTAAAACTTGCAAGTAAGCAACCAAAGCATCCATTTCGGAAATTTTGTTTGGATTACCGTCGAAGTCGTGAACGTTAACTTTGCCGCCGTAGCGTTTTTGCAGAGCTTCTGATTCGCGTTCGTTTGAACCTTGGACTACTGCATCGGAAACGGCATTTTGAATCATTTCATCAGTGTATGGAACACCAAGCTTGCGAAGCACTTCCATGTCGTCAGCAATGCCAGAAAATTGAGCATCGCGTTCCATTAAGAATTGGTAAGTTGGCATGATTGATTCAGGAACTACATCGCGTGGATTAATCAAATGACGAACGTGCCATTGATCAGAATATTTACCGCCAACGCGTGCTAAATCTGGACCAGTTCTTTTTGAACCCCATTGGAAAGGGTAATCGTACATGCTTTCAGCAGCGATTGAATAATGGCCGTAGCGTTCAACTTCGTCACGCAAAACACGAACTTGTTGAGAATGGCAACCGTAGCATCCTTCGCGTTTGTAGATTTTAGAACCGACTAATTCAAGCGGCGTGTAAGGGCGCATTCCATCAACTTTCTCAATTACAGTTTCCATGCGGAAGAGTGGTGCGATCTCAACCAAGCCACCGACTGAAACTAAGATGATTGTAAGGACTAAAAGTAGAATCGAGTTACGCTCGACCTTGCCATGATGTTTAAACATTATTTGAAGTACGAATAGTTTTGTAGAAATTGTAGGTCATAAGAAGAGCTCCACTTAGGAAGAATACTCCACCGATACCGCGGACTAAATAAAGCGGGCGAACTGCTTTTACGCTTTCAATGAATGAATATTGTAAGAAACCCATTTGGTCGTAGGCGCGCCACATCAAACCTTCGGTGATTCCGGCGATCCACATTGCAGTGATGTAAAGCACGATGCCAATTGAAGCCAACCAGAAATGGGTTGAAACTAGCTTCATTGAGTAAAGTTCTTTCTTACCCCAAAGCACTGGGACCATGTGATACAAAGATCCAAAGCTGATTAGAGCAACCCAACCCAAAGCGCCAGAGTGAACGTGGCCAACTGTCCAGTTGGTATAATGTGAAAGAGCATTAACAGTTTTGATTGCCATTAGTGGGCCTTCAAAAGTACTCATGCCATAGAAAGCAACAGCGGTAATTAGGAAGCGTAAAACTGGATCGGTGCGAAGTTTGTCCCAAGCACCAGAAAGAGTCATGATACCGTTAATCATACCGCCCCAAGAAGGCATCCACAGCATGATTGAGAAAGTCATGCCCAAAGTTTGTACCCAATCAGGAAGAGAAGTGTAGTGCAAATGGTGTGGGCCAGCCCAGATGTAGATAAAGATCAAAGACCAAAAGTGCAGAATTGAAAGACGGTAAGAATAAACTGGGCGTTGGGCGCGTTTAGGAACGAAGTAATACATCATTCCGATGAAACCGGCGGTTAGGAAGAAACCTACTGCGTTATGTCCGTACCACCATTGAATCATGGCACTTTGAACGCCGGCGAAGATTGGATAGCTTTCGCTGCTATCCCAACGTAGTGGGATAGAAAGATTGTTGACGATGTGAAGAATCGCTACGGTAATAATAAATCCAAGGTAGAACCAGTTAGCTACGTAAATGTGAGGTTCTTTACGATTTTTAATCGTCATCATGTAAACGAGTAAGTAGCAAACCCAGACGATGGTTAACCACAAATCAGCATACCATTCTGGTTCAGCATATTCTTTGGCTTGAGTAATTCCACCAAGATAACCAACTGCAGCCATTACGATGAAAGCTTGGTAGCCCCAGAAAATAAACTTGTGTAACAAACAGCTACCCCAAAGACGAGCTTGCGAAGTGCGTTGCACCACGAAAAAACTGGTAGCGAAAAGTGCGTTGCCGCCGAAAGCGAAAATTACTGCGGAAGTATGAAGAGGGCGAAGGCGACCGAAATTAATGTATTCTGATCCTAAATTCAGTGCTGGAATTGCAAGTTCTAGAGCAATGTAAACACCAGCAGCAAATCCAACAATTCCCCAAAATGTGGTGGCGATAGTGAAGAGTTTTACGATGTCGTAATTATAAGAGACTGGAGAATGTGAAGCTTGAGCTGAAGACATATTTAGCTTTAAATTATTACTTTAATTGCCATCAAAATAAGCATGATTACGTTAAGTAAAATCAAGCCTTTGGCGATAAATTTAAATTCTGGAATTTTGTTAAATAACTTGCCACCCAATGCCGTCAAAAAAAGTGACGGAAATGTGCTGACACCAAAAAAAATCATTCCTAAAGCGGCTAAGAACGGATTCTGAATTGTTGCGCAAATCAGGAACGCCGAATATAAAAGTCCGCATGGGATAAAGCCAAGAACAAGGCCTAGAAAATATCCTCTTAAACCACGCGGATCCTGAAATAAAAATGAAATTTTTTTGGAAAAAAAGTGAAGTCCACTTTCTAAAATTAACGATTTAAATCGCAATTTAATTTTCTTTGAAAAAGCGACTTCTGGCAAGATTTCTTTTTCAAAAAAAAGGCTCGAAAAAATTAACGCTGCAATCAGTAAAAATATTACCGAGAAGATTTTGAATCCGAAAAAATCTTCGATATTCTGCGTGAAGTAAGAACAGCAAAAACCTATCAAGGAATAACTTGAAATGCGACCAAGATGGTAAGGTAACAGCGCTAAATTTTTTAGTTTCTGAAATTGCGAAAAATTTTGCAGCGAAGTTTTTTGTAAACGATTTGAAACTTGAGTGACAACAAACGGACCGCACATTCCCACACAATGAGAAAATCCGCCGAAAAATCCTAAGCTGATTAGTGAAAAAATTAATGTAAAATTATCTGTCATTATTGTTTACAAAATTACAGCCGCTTTCTAAATTCCGCGGCCTTCAATTCCCTTCACTTTAAATTTAATCAAACATGAAAATCAACTTCGCAAAAGCTCACGATTTTTCTACGCTTAAAAATGGTGTTGCTGTTTTGGTTTTTACCGAAGAACAAGCAAAAAAAGCCAACATTAAAGCTCTAAAATTTGCCAAGGAAAATTTTGACTTTTCGGGAAAGTCAACCCAAAGCTTTTTAGTTTCAGAAAACGGAAAGTTGGTTGGTCTTGTTGGTGCAGGGTCAGAAAAAAAATTAGATGAATTGGCGTTAAATAAAGTTGGATCGAAAATCGTTGCTTTGGCGAATGGTGCTAAAATCAAAAATGTTTCAGTATTTTTTGACTTAAAAAATTCTGCAGATGCAGCGGCTAAAATCGCATTCGGTGCGGCTTTGCAGAGCTATCGTTTTAACAAATATTTTGAAGATAAAAAGAAAGACAAAGCCTTCCACTTACAATCTTTAACCGTGACGGCTCCTGATGCAGCAAAGGCTGAGAAAGAATACGCGCCACTAAAAATCTTGGCAGACAATATTTTCTTCACTCGTGATTTGGTCTCTGAACCTTCAAATACCTTGAATCCAGAAAGTTACGCTGCGATCTGCAAAACTTTGGCCAAAGAAGGTTTAGAAGTTGAAGTGCTTGGTGAAGCAGCAATGAAAAAGCTGGGAATGGGCTCTTTACTTGGTGTTGGACAGGGTAGTGAATTTGAATCACAAATGGTGATTTTGAAATGGAACGGCGGCAAAAAAGGCGAAGCGCCTTTGGCTTTCGTAGGTAAAGGCGTTACTTTCGACACTGGTGGCATTTCAATAAAACCTTCAGCAAATATGGAAGACATGAAAACTGACATGGCAGGAAGTGCTGTTGTTGTTGGTTTGATGCGTAACTTGGCACAAAGAAAAGCGAAAGTGAATGTGATTGGCGCAATTGGCTTGGTTGAAAATATGCCTTCAGGAACAGCGCAACGTCCGGGTGATGTGGTTCGTTCAATGTCTGGTCAAACTATTGAAGTTATTAACACTGACGCAGAAGGACGTTTGGTTTTGGCTGATGTGTTGCACTACACTAACACAAAATTCAAACCGAAATTTATTGTTGATTTAGCGACTTTGACTGGCGCGATTATTGTCGCTTTGGCTGATGTTTATGCTGGATTATTTTGCAACGACGATGATTTAGCGAAAAAAATCGAAAGCTGTGGAACTAAAACTGGCGAGCGTGCATGGCGTTTACCAATTGGCGCTGAATACGATGAAATGATTAACTCTGACATTGCTGACATGAAAAACGTTGGCTCAGGACGTGGCGCTGGAAGTATTACTGCAGCTCAGTTTTTGAAAAGATTTGTTGGTGACACTAAATGGGCTCACTTGGACATTGCGGGTGTTGCTTGGAAAGGCAAGGGTGACGCGATGGCGGTTAAAGGCGCTTCGGGTTACGGGGTTAGACTTTTGAATGAATTGGTGAAGAGTTACGAGAAATAATTAATATTGCGTTTCGCTCTTGAAACCCCCCGACCCTTCGGGCCACCCCCCTTGACAGGGGGGCGGGACTCGAACCATCGCCCCCCTGTCAAGGGGGGTGGCCCGAAGGGTCGGGGGGTTTCTTTAGCAGAACTCATAATAGGGGTTTCTTGAGTAAATCTCATAATTACAAGAAAAACATAAATGAAAAAATTACTTATCCGCGGCGGTAAAAAACTTGATGGTGTTGTTGAAATTGCCGGTGCGAAAAACGCTGCCTTACCTTTGATGGTAGCATCAATTCTTACTGAAGAAAAACTCACACTGACTAACGTTCCTCACGTATCAGATATTGCCACAATGGCCAATCTTTTGATGAATCTCGGCATTGACGTTCGTCTTGATGGTTTGGACGAAGATGGTGGCAATCACGGCCGTGTCTTGGTTTTTGACGCTAAAGATATTTCTAACCCAATCGCACCTTACGATTTGGTACGCAAAATGCGCGCTTCGATTTTCATTCTGGGGCCTTTGTTGGCGCGTCTTGGTAAGGCTAAAGTTTCTCTTCCTGGTGGTTGTGCGATCGGAACTCGTCCTGTAGATTTACATTTGAAAGCGATGGAAAAACTGGGCGCAAAAATTGAGTTGGAAGGCGGTTACGTCAATGCTCACGTCGATGGTCGTTTGAAAGGCGCTGAAATTAATTTCGAAAAAGTTTCAGTTGGTGCGACTGAAAATACCTTAATGGCGGCAACTTTGGCGGAAGGTAAAACCATCATTAACAACGCGGCTTGTGAGCCAGAAATTATTGATCTGGCCAAATGTTTGACCGCAATGGGTGCTAAAATTGAAGGTGCTGGAACGCCGCGCATTACAATTCAAGGTGTCGAAAAACTTCACGCTGCTAAACACAGCATTATTGCTGATCGTATTGAAGCCGGAACTTACGCGGTTGCGGCTGGAATTACTGGAGGCAGATTGGTGTTACAAGGCCTTGAAATGTGGGTTCTTACAGGTTTTCGCGAAGAATTAGAAAAAGCAGGATTATCTCTAAAACAAATTACTCCTAATGAAATTGAAGTGACGCGCGCCAGTGATGTGATTCATCCGGTCAGCATTTCAACTCATCCTTATCCAGGATTTGCCACCGACATGCAAGCGCAGTTTATGTCACTAATGGCGGTTGCTGACGGTGCTTCGACAATTGAAGAAACCATTTTTGAAAATCGTTTCATGCACGTTTTGGAACTGGTTAGAATGGGTGCGAATATTGAATCGCACGGCAATTTGTCGGTGGTTAAAGGTGTAAAAAAATTGACAGGTGCAGAAGTAATGGCGACTGACCTAAGAGCTTCGGTATCGTTGGTTTTAGCTGGTTTGGTTGCTGATGGTGAAACTGTAATTAACCGTCTTTATCACTTAGAACGTGGCTACGAAAGATTGGCTGAAAAGCTAATCGCCTGTGGTGCGGATATTCGAATATTGTATTAAAACTAAAACCCGAACAGCCCCCCTGTTAAGGGGGGTGGCCCGCTTAAAGCGGGTCGGGGGGTTTCTAGCCAAGAACTCGATCTGAAAATTAAATCAGACCGAATTTGGGACTACAAACCCCCCGACCCCTAGCGGGGCCACCCCCCTTAACAGTGGGGCTGTAACGGGTTAACTTATAAATCACTAACATGTTTCAGTTAATCGCTAGAAAAATCTTTGGCTCGGTGAATGACCGTATTATTAAATCGCTGCTTCCGGAGGTTGAGAAGATTAACGCGCTTGAGCCACAAATGGCAGCGCTTTCGGATGAGCAGTTAAAGGCTAAAACTACCGAATTTAAAAATCGTTTAGCTAAGGGCGAATCTTTGGATTCTTTGTTGCACGAAGCTTTCGCAGTTGTTCGTGAAGCTGGTAAACGTGTGATGAACATGCGTCACTTCGACGTACAGTTGATTGGTGGGATGGTTTTGCATCAGGGAAAAATTTCTGAAATGCGTACTGGTGAGGGTAAAACTCTCGTCGCAACTTTGCCGTGCTACCTCAATGCTCTTGCTGGCAAAGGTGTTCACGTGGTTACTCCTAACGATTATCTTTCACGCCGCGACTCAGAATGGATGGGTCGAATTCACCGTTTTCTTGGTTTGACTGTTGGTTGTTTGACTAACGAACTGACTGACGACGAACGCCGTGAGGCCTACGCTTGCGATATTACTTACGCTACTAACAACGAACTAGGTTTCGACTATTTGCGTGACAACATGAAATTCGATCGCGAGCAAATGGTGCAGCGCGGCCACTTCTTCTCAATCGTTGACGAAGTTGACTCAATTTTGATCGACGAAGCACGTACTCCGCTAATTATTTCAGGGCCAACTAACGACAATTCAAAACTTTACGAAGAGATCAACCGCCTGATTCCGCGTTTAACTGAAAGAGATTTCCAACTTGAAGAAAAAGATCGCGGCGTTTTTTTGACTGATGCGGGAATTGAGAGTTTGGAAAAAATGTTGAAAAGCTCGGGAACAATTGCTGAGGAGGCTTCGCTTTACGATCCAGAACATTTAACTTTAGTGCACCACATCAACCAAGCGTTGAAGGCTCACAAAATTTTCAAAAATGAAATCGACTACATCATTAAAGACGGCTCAATCGTAATCATTGATGAATTTACTGGCCGTATGCAAGAAGGTCGCCGTTTTTCGGATGGCTTGCATCAAGCTCTGGAAGCTAAAGAAGGCGTGAAAGTGCGTAACGAAAATCAAACTCTCGCTTCGATTACTTTCCAAAATTATTTCCGTCTTTACAAAAAATTGTCAGGCATGACTGGTACGGCGCAAACTGAGGCTGTTGAGTTTGAAGAGATTTACAATTTGCGCGTGGTTGAAATTCCAACTAACAGAACTGTTAGCCGAATTGACGAAGACGATGAAATTTACAAAACCGAAAAAGCCAAATACGACGCGATTATTAAAGCGATCAAAGAAGCTCACGACAGACAGCAGCCGGTTCTGGTTGGCACAACTAGCATCGAAAAATCGGAATATTTGTCGCGCCTTTTGAAAGCCGCAAAATTGCCGCACAGTGTTTTAAACGCCAAATATCACGAGCAAGAAGCTGAAATTATCGCCCAAGCTGGTGTACCTGGAGCGATTACAATTGCCACCAACATGGCGGGACGCGGTACTGACATTATGCTTGGCGGTAACGCTGAAATGATGATTGACGGCGAAGCTGACGAGCAAAAACTCGCGGCCATCAAAGCTAAAGTTGAAGCTGACAAAAAAATCTCAGTTGCTGCTGGTGGTTTATTTGTGATTGCAACTGAACGTCACGAAAGCCGTAGAATTGACAACCAATTGCGTGGTCGTTCTGGTCGTCAAGGTGATCCAGGAAGATCGAAATTCTACTTGTCGTTGGAAGACGATTTGATGCGAATTTTCGGTTCAGAAAAATTGCAAAGCATGTTGTCAACTTTGGGTTTGAAAGATGACGAAGCGATTTTCCATCCGTGGATTACTAAAACTTTGGCCAAAGCACAGCACAAGGTGGAAATGCGTAACTACGAGATTCGTAAAAATCTTTTGAAGTACGACGACGTAGTCAACGAACAGCGTAAAGTATTGTTTAAATTGCGTAATGAGGTGATTGATTCAGCTGACATTTCGGGTAAAATTCAAAATTCGCTAAGCCAGATAAATCAAGAGTTGATTGAAGATTGTATTCCAAAAAATTCTTACGTTGAGCAATGGGAAATTGATCTTTTGGAAAAAGAAATTTTCCGCATTTACGGCGTAAAATTTGATCTGAAAGCAGAAAGCCAAAAAGATGGCGTAAGCGAAAAAGAAATGCTCGATTTCATTAATGGTCACACCAAAGCAATTTTCAGCGAAAAAGAACAACGTGTCGGTGCTAGTGTTTTACGCCAGATTGAGAAACAAGTTTTCTTGCTGACGCTTGATTCGGAATGGAAAGACCACTTGTTGTCGTTGGATAAACTTCGTCACGGCATCAACCTTCGTGCTTACGCGCAGAAAGATCCGTTGATTGAGTACAAACGTGATGCTTTCAGTCTGTTCGAAGACATGATGTTGCGCATTGAAGAGCAAGTGGTTAGCCGCGTTGCTCACGTTCACATCAACATTAATTCTGAAGGCGAGGTGAACTTGCTTGAGAAGGCACCAAAACAAAAAATGTTTGAAACTCGTAACGATCCAGCATTTGTGCAAAGTGAATCAAAACAATCAGCGCGCGCTTCTTCATCTCCAGTGAAAGTAAATGTTAATCCGCAAGATCGTAATCCACTTGATTCAGCAACTTGGGGTAATGTGGGACGTAATGAAATGTGTCCTTGTGGAAGTGGTAAAAAATACAAACAATGTCACGGATAATTTTACTTAATTTATGATCAGAGCCGCAACAACCCAAGATTTACCACAAATTACTGAAATTTATTCTTACTACGTTCTGAACTCGATTGTTACTTTCGAAGAAGAGCCACCTTCGGTTGATGAAATGAGAAGCAGATTCGAGAAAGTCAAAAAAGAAAATCTGCCGTTTTTGGTTTTGGAAGAAGAGGGAAAAATTTACGGCTACTCTTACGCTTACAAATATCGCGAGAGAAGCGCCTACCGTTTGACAGTCGAAAGTTCAGTTTACGTAATGCACGGCTCTAACGGCAAAGGTTACGGCACTTTGTTAATGAAGGAGCTGATGTCGCAACTTAAAGATTCTGGCATCAAAACAATTGTGGCGATTGTTGCCAGCCCGCAATCAGTTGAATTTCACGAGAAGTTTGATTTCCGCAAAGTCGGAACTTTGGAAAAAGTTGGCCTTAAATTTGGCGGCTGGTTGGACACTACGTTATTGCAGTACGATTTCTTTTAGATTTTGTACTTTGGCTTGCTAAACCCCCCGACCCCTAGCGGGGCCACCCCCCTTGACAGGGAGGCGATGATCAGAGTCCCGCCCCCCTGTCAAGGGGGGTGGCCCCGCTAGGGGTCGGGGGGTTTCTTTAACCAAACTCCAAATTAATTTACCCCAACTCTGCCAATCCCCGGAAGTTTGATTGCTGGCTTCAGGAAATCGATTCCGAAGTTAAGTCCAATCAAATTAATTTCGATTCCTTCGACTAAACCAATCGTCAAACCGAGTAATCCGAACAACGAAAATTGCACGCCGGTTTTGGATTCGCTCAACGCAAAAAACTTCACGCCATTTTGATCGCACAGCCAATCTTTACCAATGGCGTTGCTTGGAAGTGCCACTTTTAAATCGGGAACGTCACGAATTACGTGCGAAACAAAAGTGTTGCTGTTTGGTCCAGGATAAGCGCGGTAAAGATTGCGGTACGGGTAAGATTTTACCGCGGCGTAAATTTGCGGAATTAATTTTTCGGCTTCAGCACCTGACGCGGAAAAAATAATTTCAGGCTTAGCGTCAAACCACAAACGATCTGGAATATCTTCTTGCGTTACGACCACACCGTCCGCGCCAAAATAAGTTCCCCACAAAACCACAAAATGAACTAAATAATTTTCGGCATTCTTTTCTTTAGTGGCGATCCAAGTGTGCTGACTAAATTTACCGCGCCACGAGTAGGCTTTGGCGCTGTAAATCTGCACTTGTGCGTCAATAGTTTCTTCGGCTGCCGCAACTAATCCAGCGCTGTCACGACTAGCTTTGTCCCAACTATTTTCACTAGCCTTAGGATTGAAGTAAATCAGCGCGAAGGTGAAAAGAATCAGCAGCGAGAAAAACATGTCAGCTTTGGAAATTTTGATTGATTTGGTGAAGCGTTTTAGTTGGAAGTTGAACTTCATTTTGTGAGAAAAATTTTGAATTTTCCGCTCAAGCGGAAAATTTAGTAACTCCGTCATTGCGAGGAGCGCAGCGACGTGGCAATCCAGAATTGTTAAACAAAAAACTGGATTGCCGCGTCGAACTTCGTTCTCCTCGCAATGACGGCTTTGTTGGACTTTGTCCTTCTTGCAATAGGTTTCATTTTTGAAGAAAAAATCTGAATTTTTTGCGTACGCAAAGAATTTGAAGTAAAGTCCTTTCAACCCTCAATCGTCAAGGTTCTGAAGCAAATGCAAATTACCGCAAAAAATTACAAAAAGTTGTTACAAAACATCCAGCAAACAATTGCAAAAACAAAGGAAGAAATTGTTAAAACTGTTGACCGTCAGAAGGTAGAAATGGGTTGGAAAATTGGCAGAGAAATTGAAGTTCATTACAAAATGACAAATTTTAAAGTTCAAAACCGTGATCTTGTTGATGGTAGATTGCCGTTAATTCCAGAAGGTGTGACAGAGTTGGAGTGCTTGTAGAGGAGTTAGTAAATCTACGAATTTGGCTAAAACCCCCCGACCCCTAGCGGGGCCACCCCCCTTGACAGGGGGGCAGGACTCGGACCATCGCCCCCCTGTCA
>CAYUHG010000002.1:38360-133105 GCA_964444545.1 uncultured Rhizobium sp. | reverse complement strand
AGCCTTTCTCCACAACCAAAGCAGTTTCAGCGCGCGACAAAGTATTTCCCTCAATGGCGTTGCTGGTGTAGGTTAATTCGATTCTAAACCATTCTTCCAGATTCTTGACCAGAGCAACATCAAGCGGTCGAAGTTTGTCTAATTTTTTCTTTTTCTCGGTTAATTTTTTGTAATCCATTTTTTACCTTACGGTTTTAATAATTCATAAACCATAAAGTATAACCTTACACTTTGCAAGAAAAGTTACAAGTTCACGTTCACCGAAAATTCGAGACAAAATCATCTATGGTACCAGTTTAAATCTGGGGACAGTATACTAATTAATTTTTTTCTCAGAAAAAAATTCCAACATTCTTTTCCGCAATAAAAAAGGGACCGACCAGTTTTGGTCGATCCCTTTTTTAATGGCGGAAGAGGTGAGATTCGAACTCACGGTACGCATGAACGTACGGCAGTTTTCAAGACTGCTGCCTTAAACCACTCGGCCACCCTTCCATATATTATTACGTCGAACTCAAAACTGAGCCGCAAACGAGGCGGCGCAAGTTATTTGTGATAATTTTAATTGCAAGAAGCTTACCAAAAAAAATTTAATTATCGTCACATCATTTAGTAATCTTTGATTTACGTGAGTGACTCGAAGATCTCTTAAGGTTCATAACTAAGACTCCAGAGATCCTCGGACGCTTTGCGTCCAAGGATGACGAAGTAGAGAAAGTACAAACTATCTCTTGGTTCTTTTCACAATTTTATCTGCTGGTTTTGGAGTTGGTTTTGGGATTGGTTTGCTGAATTCAACTTCCAAAATGATTTCTACTTTATCGCCAACTCCCATTTTGGTACCCAGTGCTGGTATACCGTAACTAATGCCAAATTCGCTGCGATTTATTACACCTTTGGCAGAAAAACCAATTCTAGCACCACTGGGATCCATTTTGTGATGAGCGTATCCGCCGTTAAAAACAGCTTTTAAAACCATCGGACGTGTTACACCGTGAAGTGTAAGGTCACCAATGATATTGGCAGTGTTTTCGCTGGTCATTCTGATTTCGCGAGAGACGAATTTAATTTTTGGGAAACGATCAACATCAAGCCATCCTTTGCTTTGGAGGATTTTGTTAAAATCAATTTTGTTGTTTTTAGGAAAATCTGTTTCCAAAGAACGTGGATCAACTGTGGCTTCCAGCTTGGCATCTTTTGGGTTTGAAGGATCTAGAATCAACTCGGCATCAAAGTTTTTGAAACGCGCAGTATAGTTTGAAAATCCTAAATGATCGACACGAAAAATTAAGCTAGCGTGAGTTTTATCTAGTTTGTAGGCACCGGAAGGAAGAAGTTCGTCCTGATTTTTATTTTGCGCGGCGCAAAAAGTTAGGGAGAATAACAAGAAAATTGCTGCGATTTTTTTCATCATAAAAAACTTAGAAATTATAGATCACGCCAAGCTTGGCAACGCCCAAATCAGTTTTAATTTTAGAGCCAGATTCAGCGTAACTCATGTTAAATTGCTGATAATCATACGAAGCTTTCAAAGAGATTCCCAAAGGCAAATCAACCAATAATCCAACGCCGTAAAGTGGTGTCATCTGACTTTTTGAATTTGATTGGTGTGACGACAAAACATTGCTGCTGTAGTTCACATTGGTTAAACCGTAAGTCAAAAACGGTGTAATTCTTGGCAAAATAGCAAAACCAACATTGGCTTTAGCACCATAACGATTGCTGATTTGAATGTCGCTGCCCTGCCCGCTGGCCTGACCTGTTGATGATTGAAAATCTCGCGCTGAAGTTTGCAAATTATCGTAAAATAATTCTGCTGAACCGTACAAATTTAGCAGATCAAAGCGAAAGCCGGTGTTAAGTCCGTAATTAAATTTGCCGTCGCCTTGTTTGTCGTTATTTTTCGGTCCAGAAGATGAATAAATATTACGCGCTTCATGATTAGCATCTGCCATTAAAGCATCAACACCAACGTAGAATCCTGTAGCATGTGCCGCTGATGAAAACAGAAGAGCGATGCTGGAAAGAGCGATAAATTTTTTCATATTATTTTACGAGAAAGTTAATTACTGAGCTTGCGAATGTTTGTGATGATGAAATTTCATGTTCGGACAATTTTCTTCATTATGCACCATTGGAGCCATATTTGGCATCTGTAAAGCATAAGGATTCATGCTTTGAGAATAATGATCTCTCCAGAAATCATTACGATCTTTTCTGTGCAGAGTTAGAAATTGAAAATCACCGTCTTTTTTAAATCAGGATGGACGCTGAGCGCAACTGGGCAAAAATATGCAGCATCACGCAAAATTTGTTTTTGTGCTTCAGAAAAATTATTTGCGGCAAAACGAAAATCGATTACCACTTCTACAACTTTGCGTGGCAATTGTGCCGACATAATTTTTGTCACATCACATTCAACACCATCAATATTCATGCCGTGTTGATTAGCTTGGATTCCCATGATCGTAATCATGCAAGTCGCCAAAGCGGTTGCCAATAAATCAGTTGGTGAAAACGCTTCGCCTTTACCTTTATTATCAACTGGCGCGTCGGTGATTAAAGTGTTACCAGATTTTACGTGAAGCGATTCGCAACGTAATCCGCCTAAATATTTTGTTTTGATTGTGATCGACATTTTTGTTTAAAATTTAGTTAATTAATTTGTTGTTGTTGCGCAGCCACAAGTCGCTCTGTTTGTGTTGGTAATATTCCGGCACTCGGCTGCGGATAAAATGAATTAGCCTTATTTGCTGCGTAGAATTGCACTTTCGGTTGTAAGTTTCCTCTAGCATCTTTTACGGCCATCTTGTCTTCAAATTCTGCGAATCTTTCGCGAGGAATTTCTATAACATATTGATCGATTTTACGTAGCGCTGGATCAATCCCATCTGGAAGATTGCGACTTAAATCAATTATATTTCTTACAGGCGTAATACCATTTTCAGAAAAGAATCTAGAAACTTTTTTACCAGTCATCTCGCCTAAATAAATTTCAACACGACAAACCTCGCCATCAAATTCAGCACGATTGATGCGATTTTGCATCGGAAGATTGGTGTTTATCGCATCAATAATTCCTTTTGCTCCTTCGATCTGAGGATTTTCGTTAGCATTACCTTTTGGAAAATAAGGCGTTACTCCTTGAAATGGATTTTCTTCTAAACCAACTGCGCCTGCTCTTGCCAAAAACTGTTCGCTAGCAACAATTTCAAACAAATGTCCAATTTTTTGGCGCAAAGCTTTTTGTCCCATCATCGAGTTAAAACCTTGCTGTTCTTTTGGATCATTTGCTGCTTTTGCTTCTTCTTCTGTAAGCTGATACCTTCTGACATGATCAAGTTCGGTTTCTGCTTCTCGACCTGGTTTTCTGTGATGGGTAATTTCAGCTAATTCTTCTGCACGACTTGATAATGCTGGCTCGACAAATTGTGAGGCGATCACTTCTTCAGCATTCAAACCGAAAACTGGTTTTTCAACATAACCACCTTCTTCTCTGATTCGATCAATATCCAAATCTACAGCTCGACCTTCTGCGCCTTTTGTAATCATAGCCATTTCAGTTTTGCCACCAAAAGGACTTTTGTACAAATAAGAATCTAGAAGCTCTTCGTGCTGCTCTCTAGTCATTGCAGCTAGACGATTAGACGCTTCATAGGCAAAAGTTCCACAATAAACATAACCACGATGTTGCTGCGGTTCGGAATTGTTGAAATATTTATCGTTATCAAATTTCAAACCTTCAGCTTCAAAAGCTTTTTTAACACTCGCACCGATAATTAAATGAGCATTCCAACCACAAGCAATCGAGTTTTGTGTTGCTTCCAAACCATTGCGAATCAAGGACGGAGATGGATCAAAAAAGTGAACTAACGGCGCTTCTTCACCAGCTGCTTTACGTACTGTCAACATTGCGCCGTGATTACCGCCAGTTGTTCCAAATACTTCGATTACGTAAGTTTTTTCAAAAGCCCCTGCAACTCCTCCAGCTGCTGCTATGTCTTCACGTAAGCGACGTGTCAAAGCTTTGTGATCTGGATCTTGTAAAAAAATATTGGAGTGTTTTCGCGAACCATCATCGGCTAATAAATTCTCATTTTTCACCGTAACAATTTCATGAAGACGCTGATTAGGAGCTTTTTTATCTTTCAAATAAGCGACGATTAATTCCATACCTTCAGCGCCGATGACAAAATTATCGTGCTGAAATGTACTTCTCTCATGACCATAACCCATCAAACCACAATCATTTAAAAACTCGGCCATTTTTTGTTGATGAGTTTCGATGTAAGCTCTTTTGTCTTCCTCTGCGCCGTAACCAGCAATTAATTCGGCATATTGTGGAGTTTGCGTAATCGCTTCTTGCGCCATGTGCGCGACTTGTGCAACTAATTCTGGACGAGTATTTCCAATAATTTCGTCAATTCTTTCCTGTGATAGAGGATCAAAACTTTTTAAACTATATGGAGGCATAATTCGTCTTCAAATTAGTTAATGGAAAAAAATCAAAACCAAAATTCCAATCGACGTTAAAGCAATTCCCAGAAGCTCAATTGGCTTTTGTTTCTCTTTTAGATGAAGGTGTGAAATTAAAACCGCAAGTAGTAATTCTGTTTGTCCGATCGCCTTTACGTAAACCACATTTCCAAGTGCATAAGCAGTAAACCAACAAACTGAACCAGCATAACTCAACAAACCAGTTTTAACGAAAGACCATTTATTTTCGGCAGCGAATAATTTTGCCAAATCTTGGCGCATACGATTTTGCGAAGATTTAAGAACGACGAAGAAAAGATTCTGAATCGAAATCACCCACATCAAAACAATGATTGCCGCTAAGAAATATTCATAACCGACATCAATCATTTCTTGTGAAGCAAATTTCAAAGCGAAGGCGGAAATTGCAAAACAGAATCCCGACAACGCCCCAAAAATCGCGCTTTTGTCGAATTGCTGCCAAAAATTTTTATTCTTCGCAAATGAAATATTCGACATCATCACCATACCAATACTGGTCAAAATGATCGCCAAAAATCCGATTACCGAAACATGCGCTTTGAAAAATACTAAACCGATAATCAGAGCCTGTAAAATCTCGGTTTTGTAGAAGGCAATGCCAATACTAAAATTGCGTGATTTGATGGTTTTAAGCAGAAACGCATTTCCCGAAATTTGAAAAAACGCCGTGACCGCGCAATAAATTATAAACGGTTTTGCCGCCGTAGAGAAAGTGAGTAACACGCAAATTAAAGCAAACGGCAAAGGCAAAATGAAACGCGACCACGAAACGGTTAAGGTATCTAATTTTTGATTTAGACTTTTCTGTTCAAGGTTGCGAAAAGTTTGCAATATTGTCGCAGCAATTGTGAAAATTATCCAAGACATGAGAATGTTTTTTACGTTGTAATTTTCTTGATACTCTCCCGATTAATTTTTGAAATGAAACTTACCAGATTACTAATTTTTATCTTGGTTTTTTTTGCCAACGAAGCTCATGCCAAACTAGCAATTTCAAGCTGGCAAGAAAGTGCTCAATTAACTGATGATGGAAAAAGTTCTGAAATTATTATTCGCGGAACTGTTTCCGAGTTGCCGCAAAATACTGCCCTCTCTTCATTCTCGATCTCTTTCGATCCCAGACAACATATCAAAATATTGCATGTCATCAACGACAATTTACTCAAAGATTATTCAAAAAGTGCTGATTATTCTTTCAGCAACAACGTTCTAAACATTAAATTTCCCAACGGCAAAAAGAACGGCGAAAACATCGCGATTTATTTTTCCTACGAAGAAAAATACGACAAACTAAATCGGTTTTTAAGACAGGAAGTAATCTACGTTCCAGCCTTCGCAGCTGGAGCAAAATCGACCGTCACTTTCAATTTTCCAGGACATTTTGAGTCAGCAACTTTTAACCAAAACTTGGTCAAAAAAGGTAACAGTTTCATTTACAGTAATATCGTTCCAGCTAATGGCGTACAAGAAATTATCAAACTCACACCATCGCAAAGTATTTGGAATGTATCGGTTAAAACCAAAATCACCGCTTCCACAGCACTAGGAAATTTTGTCGTGAAAGTGCCAACCTTTTTCCAAAGCGCACGTCAACGAGTTTCAAATTATAATATTTCTTACAGCGCAACTCCTCTCAAACAAGAGAACAAGGGCGATCTGACTTTGCTTAAATTCAACATTCCAGCGCAAGAAGTTACTGTGGGAAATAACGCTAAAGTTATTACAGGAATCGCCAGTCGCCGTACCATAAATCGCAATGCTGCGAATTATATTAATTTCACCAGCGAAGAATCCGCTTTGCTTAATCCAATTTTACAACGGATTAAATCCGATCCGAGATACGGAAATATTCCGCTCTACGCCAAAATCGGAAAATTTGTGAACTCATATTTGCGCTACGACATTAGATATTTAGGCAAGTTACCAAACCTCTCAGAAATTATCGAAAATCAAGTTGGCGTTTGTACCGAATATGCCCGACTTTTCGATGCCTTAGCACGAGTTGGAGGAATTCCATCTCTAGTTATTGAAGGTGGCGCTTGTGGTGAATATCAAGAATGTCAAGGTCACAGCTGGAACATGATTTACCATGAAGGTCAATGGCTGGAAGTTGATCCGACTTGGAATTTAATGTCGGGAATTGTGTCGTCTTCGCATGTTTATTTTAACGATGCTGGTAAAGGTGAGACTGGTATCGAATATTACGAGAAGAAAGAAAATCTCAAAATCAAAGTTGATCTTGAGATGGAAAATGTGTCTTAATTTATCTGAATTGAATTTCTGTCATTCTGTTATCCTAAACTGTCATCCTGAGCGTAGCGAAGGATCTTGTTAGACAAACTCCTGAGATTCTTCGCTACGCTCAGGATGACAGTTTTATAATAACAATTTTTCAGTTACCAAAAAGTCACTACTTGGAAAAAGTAACCTACTAATTAAGTTGGTCTTTCCACAATCACAAAAACCTACCAATCAATTTTTAAAAATTATGAAATTTAAAACTGCTAAAACCTTAGCCGTTGCCGGTTTTCTAGTCGCCAACGCTAGTTTCAATTTTGCTTTTGCAAATGAAACTATCACAAAAAGCATGACCTTTCACTACAATGATTACCCAGTAAGTGCCTACAGCAAGCAAGTTGCAGTAACAAACTGGAACAGCAAAGAAGGAATCGAAAGACTTGAAAGAGCTACCTACAAAGGTGACTTCTATCGCTTAGCACATCACTTCAAACCGCAAGTCAATCCAGCAGCTTGTGGACAAGGAGCAGCAACCGTGGTTCTTTCGGGAATTTATGAATTAAATCACAAACCATTTCCTGTAATCGAAGAATGGCCAATCGCTTTCGGAGATAAAAAATATCCGCTACAATATCGTTTGATTAACGAAACTAATTTCTTCAACGAGGCTACTGACAAGATTTTAGATCGTCGCACTATTTCAATGAAGATCACGAAAAAAGACGGATCTTTCGGCGGTGGTATTGATATCGACGAATTACAAAAAATGTTAAAAATTCACGGTGTAAAATCTAAACTAGTGAATGTTGATACTTTCTCTGATGCCAAACTTTCTGAGTTCAGAAAATTGGTCAAAGAAGTGGTGAATTCTGATAAAGAATTTTTGATCCTAAACTACGATCACTCTTATAAAAGTTTGATGGGCGGACATTTCTCACCAGTTGCAGCTTATGACGAAAAATCAGATTCAGTTTTGATTCTTGACGTTGCTGCTCACAGAAATCCTTGGATCTGGATCAATTTAAGCGATGTTTATCACGCGATGAACACTAAAAACTATGCTCAAACTGCATATCGCGGTTACCTAGTTGTTAGCACTAAATTGAAATAGTTTTTCTAATTTAAGAATTACAAAATCAGGGACGAGATCACCAATCTCGTCCTTTTTTATTTTCAAAATTTAGTAAAATTTGCATATCCAAAATCACATTCACGAAAATCGACTCGACTCACTTCGAGGCTACGCAGCATTCATCGTAGTAATTCACCATTGTTTGCTAACCTTCGTTTTCAGCAGCGACAACACTTCCTTCCCCGCACTATTTCAAGACAATTGGCTTACGACTTCTTGGCAACAAATTGTTAATCGTTTGCTTCTTGCTTTTATTGGCAGCGGCCCCTCATTCGTATTATTATTCTTTGTTTTGAGTGGTTATGTAATTACCTCATCTTTACACAAAAAAAATATCGGCAAAATTTTTGAATATTTTTTATTTTTACTTCGCCGAATTTTCAGAATTTATCCGGCGCATTTAGCAGCAATTTTTATCATAATTATTTTATCAGAACTGCAAAATTATTCTCAGCCGCTGAACAATTTTTATTCCGAATGGTTTCAATCTTTGATGCACAAATTCAGCAATGATGAGATTTTCAACAATGCAGTTTTAGTCACTTCCGAACCTCTGATCGTTAATAACGTCACTTGGTCTTTATACTGTGAAATTTACGGCAGCTTGCTTTTGCCAGTTTTTTGTTTTGTTAACAAAAGAACAAATTTCGGTTTACAATTTTTATTTCTGATCACTTTAATTTACTGCGGAAAAGCTGAAGTAGTCCAACAAGTTTCACCAGCTTTGCGTTATATTTATTGTTTTTATCTCGGTTCTTTTTTGTTTTGGAATTTCGATTTTATCGCCCAGAAATTACGAATTTTTATTTCGAAAAAAATATTGTTACTGACAATTTTCTTAGTGATTCCTGCAATTCGTCTAGTTTTAGACAGCAAGTTTGAATATACGATTAACATTCTCGAATCAGCTGCAGCAGCACTTGTGATACTTAATTGTGTGGCAACAAAAAATCAGACTAATTTTTTAGACGGAAAATTTTTCACTAATTTAGGAAAAATTTCCTACAGCTTTTACGTCATTCAATTGCCAATAATTTATCTGACTTTTGTGAGTTTGAGTAAAATATTTTCTGCAAATTTTTTAGAAAACTACGCCATTTATTTACAGATTCCTGCAACTCTCATCACTTTATTTTTCACCTTCTGCGCTGCAAAAATTTTATACAAAATGGTAGAATTACCTTGTCTGAAATTAGGTAAAAAAATTACTGGTTAGCTAAAAATTTCTTCATCTCTTCAATCAAAAATTCATCACTGAAATCCAAGTGTCCGGCGCCTTCAACACTGATGAATTTCTTTCTCGCTTTGATAACTTCATATAGTTTTTGTCCTTCGACGTAAGGTACAACTTGATCATTATTGCCATGAAAAATCAAAACTGGCGCTGAAATTTTTGGCGCAAATTTTTGCGATTCAAATTTATCGCGAAGCAAAAGATTAACTGGAACATACCAATAAATTTTTTGCGCTACAGAAGCGATTGAAGAAAACGGTGATTCCAAAATTACCGAGTAAGGATCAAAACGCGAAGCCAACTGAACCGCAACTCCCGAACCCAAAGATTCGCCGAAGAAAATTAAATCTTGCAGGTGGTAATTCTGATCAAGAGCAAATTTTAATGCTGCTTCACTGTCTTTTACCAATCCAGATTCTGATGGCGTTCCTTCGCTGCCAGGATATCCGCGATAGGAAATTGCCAAAACACCAAAACCACTTTTGGAAAAAGCAGCAAATTTATGAGCACGATCCCCAAGATTTCCGGCATTGCCGTGAAAATAGATAATTAATTTACTGTTCTCTGGCGCTGGTTTGTACCAAGCGAGAATTTTTTTATCGTCAGAAGTTGTAAGAGTTTTTTCGATAAATCCGTCGAGGGAATAACTCAAAACTTGTTCGATTTTTCCACTAGGATGATATTGCAAATAACGCTGAAACACGAACATCGCAGCCAACAAAATCAGGTAAACTGAAAGCGTGAAGAGCATTATTTTTTTGGTCATTTTTTATAAAATTAATGATTGCCACGTCGCTAAATTTTATTCAGCGGAATTTTAACATATTGCACGCCGTTTTCTTCAACTTCGCCTAATTTTCCGGCGCGTAAATTAATTTGGATCGATGGCAAAATTAATTTTGGAACTGCCAAAGTCGAATCACGTTTAGTGCGCATCGCGATATATTCTTCTTCACTGATTTTATCGTTAATTAAAATGTTATTTTCTTTTTGATCTTTGATTGAACACATAAATTGCGGCTCTTTACCACTTTCTGGATAATCGTGACAAACAAAAATTCTGGTATTTTGCGGTAGAGAAAAAATCTTTTGAATTGAAGCGTAAAGCTGTTTGGCGCTTCCGCCCGGAAAATCAGTTCGCGCTGTTCCCATGCGTGGCAAAAATACTGTATCACCAACGAAAACTGCGTCTTCAACTACATAACTGACACAAGCTGGAGTATGTCCTGCCGTATGCATAACCTGCACTTCCAAATTACCAACTTTAAATTTTTCACCGTCAGAAAATAAATGATCAAACTGCGAAGCGTTGAGTGGCGTATCTTTATTTGTGTTAAAAACCGGAACCCAAAAATTCAGTACATCTTTTATTTTGCTACCGATACCAATTTTTCCGCCTAATTTTTCTTTGATATAGCTTGCTGCTGTAAGATGATCGGCGTGAATGTGAGTTTCCAAAATCCATTGCAACTCAAGGTTATTTTCTTTGATGTAGCTAATTACCGAATCTGCAGAAACTGTGGAAGTTCTTCCAGAATTCATGTCGTAATTCTGTACCGAATCAATAATGGCGCACTTTTTAGTAGCTTCATCACTAATCACATAAGTAAAAGTTGCGGTATCTTTATCGTAGAAATTTTGGATTTTCATTGGCTGATTTATTTTGATTTTTGACAATTTCTTAAAATTTACTTGAATCCTTTCTTTAAAGGCAAAACATCTTTGAACATCAAAGTGTAAATAGTCTTTGTTACACGATTTTTCTCGTAACTATTACTCCCAAAAAAATGAAAAAACTTTTCTTAACTGCATCAATTTTCTCATCTATCTTAGCTAATAATGCTTTGGCAAAAACTCAGGGATCTTACATCGGTGTTGATGCACTAAGTATCAGAACTGCTTTTCATTCTAAAATCGATACTATCACCACAGGCGGCTGGGCAAATTACAAGCCAACTCAATATGGCAGTACTTATGGAGCTGGTTTACATTATGGATATGCTTTTAACAACGACGGATTTTTCATCGCACCTGGACTTATTATTGAACAAGATAGCTTCAATAAAACTGCTACTAAAGGCACGAACCATGACTCACTTAAAGTTAAAAACCGTTACGGAATAAAGGTTGACGTTGGTTATGATGTTTCAGAAGTAGTAGCACCTTATTTAACCGGTGGATATGCCGCTGTTAGCTATAAAAGCGTTAGTAATGGTGATAATGGTAGCGGAGGAGTTGCAACAGCAACAACTTCTGGCACAGCTTCAAACGGCTTCTTTGGTGGTGGTTTAAAATTCACTCTCAGCAAAGAGTTTTCAATGAATGTTGAATATAACCGCCAGACCTTCACTGCTAAATCAGCAATCCCACAAGAAAGCGCTTACTATGTTAACGGTTACAAACAAGTTGCTAGAATCGATATCGTAAAACTTGGCTTATCTTATAACTTCTAATTATCTTATGACCATCAGCTCTCTAGTACTGACAGATTCTCAACTTCTAAATTCCGCCAAAGAACTTGCTTCGAAAGATAGCAAGTTAATCAACAGCGCGGCAATACATTATCTGATTCAGGAATCATTACCGACAGGAAAAGCAGTATTACCAACTCAATTATCTCAAGCTGATTTTCAACCTGTTCTTGAAGCGGTTTTTAAAGAATTTGTTGAGGGTAAATCACCTGCTGAAGAATTGATTTTGCCAGTTGGTCTTGAAAATGGAGATCTCGCAGCCCTCTACTTAAGAAAAGATGCAAATGGTAAACCGCAAGTTACTTACATAGATCCTACTGGTCTTGATATTTCTCCTGATAGTTTCGACGATACCTTTACAAAAGGTAATGCTTTAAAATACTCTACTCTTCCAGCTTGCATCGCAACAGCAGTTGAACAGGGGTTGGGAACACCTCGTCAAGATATTATCATCACCACCAACAAAGTTCGTAGGTCATCTTATCAAGATGGTGTAAGATATGTTGATACCAGAACTGACGATAGCGCAGTTTTTACTGTTCACGTAGTAGCGGAAATTACTAACGGTCGCTACAACATTGAAGTTGATGAAGCCGGTAAAGGACACGTAGTTTGCGAATCTGCCGATGGTAATTCTATCAGCATCGATTCTCTGAAGCTTAATGCAGAAAATTTAAGACAAGGACAGCTGGGAAGATTGAAACAAGATTTCCAAGAACAATTCCCTGATCGTGCTGAAGAGATTGATTCAATCAAAATTGAAAAACCTGAAATTTCTAAGGATAAAAAACCCAAAATAAGAAAAGCCGAAAAAACCTCAGAAGAAGAATCTACTGTAAAAAGTACGAATCCTCTGTCATTTCCAGAATTATTAAGAAGAGGATTGGCAACTGTTTTTGCACTTGCAAACTTACCTGCTGCTGCAGGAATTGGTAGCCTTAAAGGTACTGGAAGCGACTTGCAACAACCCAACAGAATCGGATCTATCACAATCGATTCATACTCACTTCCTGAAGAATCGGCTGCATCCGATATCTATAAAGAGACTTCAGGAATCAACCTGAGACAATCAGGATTTAAAAATACACAAAATTTTCCAGAAGCACCAATCCCATCTCAAACGCCTACTCCAATTCCGAGTATGCAACCAACTCTGAGACCTACAGCACCGACTGGTCAACCAACTCTGAGACCTACAGCACCGACTAGTCAACCGACTGGTCAACCAACTCTGAGACCTACAGCACCGACTGGTCAACCAACTCTGAGACCTACAGCACCGACTAGTCAACCGACTGGTCAACCAACTCTGAGACCTACAGCACCGACTAATCAACCGACTGTTCAACCAAGCTTACAGCCGACTGCACAACCATCACTAAGACCAACTGGACAGCCATCACTAAGACCAACTGGACAGCCAACTAAGCAGCCCACTTCTCAACCAACTGGCATGCCTTCTGGGAATATTAATTCTACAGCAGTAGATACCCAACAAAAACAAAAATTCATTGAAACGATAATTTACGCAGCTGGTGGAACTTTTCTTGGGGCAGCAACTGAAGCAGCCGCATTAACATTTGCTCAAGGATCATTCGGCGGATTGTTGTATCGTCTATGGGAAGATGGAGTATTGCCTGGACTGGCTGGATCGCTTGCAGTTCCTGCGGTAAGTACTGGTGTTGGAGCAATCGCTGGAGCAGCTATAGAGAAACCTCAAGAACATAACCAAAAAACCCTTCAGGAAACCTCATCTCCAAGTGGACAACCTACTTCACAACCCACCTTCCAAGAATATAATACTACTAGTGCAAATATATCCTCGCATTCTAACTATTTAGCCAGTCAAGAAATTAGAACCGCTGGAATCCATACACGTGTAGATGATGATCAAAACACATACAGTGGAACAAAATCCGTACCACATGGAGCCGAAAACCCAACAAATCCAACTTATGTAGCAGAAGGTGCTTTAAATGGAGTTGTAGGTGGCGCAGCATTTATAGCAGGAATATGCTTTACTACTTTGGTTGCAACCTACTGTTGTAGTAGAGATAAAGAAAGGAAAACTCATCCTAGTAACGCCCCAGCCTATGCTAATATAAGTGATTTAAATATACAGATAGGAGGATTACGTGGTGCCACAAGTGGTCATAATATTTAACCAAGGGTATTGTAAGATAATTAAATAAGAATCTGTCATCCTGAACGCAGCGAAGGATCTCGTGCATTTATCTTACAAAATTAATCTTCTGAGATCCTTCGTTACGCTCAGTATGACAGAATGAGAAAAAATTAGATGACAACATAAGTGGTCCTTTTGTGTAAAAAGGGATAATTACCCAAAATTGGCGAAATTTCACCTTGAATCATTTCTTCAAAACTTCCAAATTCTGCACTTCAAAAGTGATCAGACTTTTTAATCCCCCCATTCTCACTACAAATTATGAGCAGAGCCTTAAAGACTCTTCTGCTGTTTTTTGTGTTGCTTTTCCCTCATCAAACTTTTGCTAACGAACAGCTTTCGTGGCAAGAATGTATTGAGGCAGCCCGAAAAAATAACAATAATTTAAAATCAGCAATCGCGACTGAGCGTTCCACAAATTATTTAAAAAACGCCTCCGTTTCAGGATTTTTACCGCAAGCTACTGCCACTCTTACTTCCAACCGTGGTAATAATGGCAACTCAACCAACCCTTCTCTAACAACTGTTTCTGGCGGTGTTACTGAAGCTTATGTTGGTTCAGTTTCAGTCACGCAAAATTTATTTTCCGGCTTTTCCGATGTCGGAAAATTTGACCAAACCAAAGCCAACAACATAGTATCCAAAGCCAATGTAAGAATCGTTAAAGCGCAAGTTAGCTACGATTTAAAATATGCTTTCGAAAACCTATCTTACGCCAAAGAAACTGTGGCACTTTTAGACAGTATCATCAAACGCCGCCAAGATAACTTAAACATCATCGAATTACGCTATCGCAGCGGCATGGAAAACAAAGGCTCGCTTTTGCTGGCACAAGCTTATTTGGATCAAGCAAATTATGATCGCTTGCAAGGCACAAATTTAATCGAATCGGCCAAAGCTCAACTATGCCGCGCTCTTGGAATTTCTGATTGCAAAGATTTTGATACACGTGGATCGGTTCCAATCAATAAACCATCGACGCAAAAAATTGATCTCAAAGATATCGTCGAAAAAACACCGCAACACTTACAAGCATTGGCACAGGAACAAGCAGCCAAAGCTGGAATTTTAATCGCTCAATCGGCTTTTATGCCAAGTTTAAACTTAACCGCAACCAAAGGCCAACGCGGCACTAGCCTGTTTCCACAAAATGATTATTGGTCAGTTGGAATGAACTTATCTTTCCCATTTTTTACTGGCGGTAAAGATTACTACACGACACGAAGCGCCTATTCAACCAATGCCGCTGCTCGTGAAAATCGCGAAAATGTCGATCAACAAATTTTAGTAAATTTACGTCAAAGCTACAATTCTTACATCGAATCGGTAGCAAAATTGAAAGTTGACGAAAACTTTAAAGAAGCGGCAAAGCTACGTGCTGAAATCGCCCGCAGCAAATATAATAACGGACTTCTGACTTTTGAAAATTGGGATGGTATTGAAACTGATCTGATCAACCGTCAAAAAAATTATCTGCAAAGTAAATTAAATCGTGTGGTTTACGAAGCCGCATGGGAACAAGCTCAAGGACAAGGAGTATTCAGCAATGATTAAGACAAAAATAATAAAAAAACTCGAATCAAAAAAAATTCGTTTAGCGCTAGTGCTAGCTGTAGCATGCTTAGTTGGATTATTTTTCTTCAACAAAAATAGCGGCGAAAAAATCACTTATAATGAAAGCAAAGTTGAACTCGGCACCATTCACATCAAAGTTTTAGCGACTGGAACGGTGCAGCCGGAAAATCGTTTGGAAATTATCCCTCCAATCGCCGGACGTATTGAAAAAGTTTTAATCAAAGAAGGAGATCGAGTCAGAAAAGGTCAAATTCTAGCTTGGATGAGCTCAACTGAAAGAGCCGCTTTGATTGACGCCGCTAGATCGAAAGGCGCGGAAGAAATCAAAAAATGGGAAGATATTTATCCGCCAACACCAATTCTCGCACCACTTTCTGGCACGATCGTTTTGAAAAATGTTGAACAAGGCGAAACTTTTTCCACCTCAACTTCTCTAATGTCGATGTCCGATCGTTTGACTGTAAAAGCCCAAGTTGACGAAACCGATATTGCTTCGATCCAGAAACAACAAGAAGCCGAGATTTTTCTTGATGCTTATCCCGACCAAAAAATCAAAGCCGCAGTTGATAAAATCGCGTTTGACGCCACCACAGTGAATAACGTCACAACTTATATCGTTGACGTTTTACCCAAAGAAGTTCCTGAATTTATGCGCAGCGGCATGACGGCGAATGTAACTTTCTTCGTAACTTCTAAACATGATGTACTTTTAATTTCATCTGACGCGCTGCAAGTAAAAGATGGACGCTCGATTGTGATGGTTCGTCAAGATGGCAAAGAAATCGCTAAAGAAGTAGTAACTGGAATTACCAACGGCAAACAAATCGAAATTATTTCAGGCCTCACGGAAGGCGAAACTGTGTTGTCGCCGCAACTAAAATTGGAAAAATCTAAAGGCGGTTCAAGTCCGTTTAGTCCGATGGGCGGCCACAAAGGAGGCGGGAAAAAATAAATGATCGAACTTCAAAACATCACCAAAGTTTATCAAATGGGCGATAATATCGTTCATGCTTTGAATGGCGTAAATTTGAAAATTGATGATGGCGATTTTGTGGCGATTATGGGCCCTTCTGGATCGGGCAAATCGACCATGACGAATATTTTAGGTTTGCTCGACGTTCCAAGTTCTGGCTCTTACAAATTTAACGGTCGCGAAGTTTCAAAACTTTCTGAAGATGAATTAGCAATTTTGCGTCGAGAAGAAATCGGCTTTATTTTCCAACAATTTAATTTGCTCCCTCGCCTTTCCGCCGTTGAAAACGTTGCGTTGCCGCTGCTTTATTCGCAACATAATATTGTTCTCGATTTCGCTTACGGACTGCTGAACAAAGTGGGACTTGGCACAAGATCTGATCACAAACCAAATGAGCTTTCAGGCGGACAACAACAGCGCGTTGCGATTGCACGATCACTAATTAATCGCCCCAAAATGATTTTGGCCGACGAACCGACAGGAAATCTCGATTCCCACAGCGAAAAAGAAATCATGGCGATTTTGAAAGATCTGAATTCGCAAGGCATCACGGTAGTAATTATTACTCACGAAGATGAAATTGGTGAACAAGCCAATCGCTTGATTCGTATGCGCGATGGCGTGATTCAATCGGATGAACGTAAATCAATATTTAAACCGTCATCCTTGGATGCTTTAGCATCGGAGGATCTCTTAACACAAAATCCAAACTCACAAGATCCTCAGATGCTAAAGCATCCAAGGATGACGGAAACTACAAAGTTAGAAAGCAAAGAAATTTTCGAATATTTCCGCCAAGGCTTCAAAACTTTGGTTGCCAATAAAGTGCGCACTTGCTTATCGATGCTCGGGATTTTGATCGGCGTTGCTGCAGTTGTTGCAACTTTAGCAATTGGCAATGGCGCGCAAAAGGCCATCGAAAAACAACTCGCCTCTTTGGGATCAAATTTAATTTCGCTGCGCCCTGGATCAATTCGCGTTGCTGGTGTTGCTCAAGAATCCGGCTCAACTACTCGCCTCACTTTTGAAGATGCTGTGGCCATCAAAGAAGAAATTGACAATGTCAAAGCAGTATCACCTTACGTCAGCTCGCAAAGCCAAGTGACTTATTCCAACAAAAATTGGAGTACTCGAGTTATTGGCGTTACACCAGTTTACGCCAAAGTTCGCGCCGCTGAACCAATCGCCGGCAGATTTTTTTCTGATGAAGAAAATTCCAAAAGATTGCGCGTGGCTTTAATCGGCGTAACTGTAATGCAGGAACTGTTTGGCGATGCTAATCCAATCGGCGAAATGATTAAAATTAACAAAGTCAATTTTCAGATTATCGGCGTTTTACCGCAAAAAGGTTCGAACGGATTTCAAGATCAAGACGATACAATCGCTATTCCAATCACCACCGCAATGCATCGTTTGATGGGCAAAAACTATGTCGATTCCATTGATATCGAAGCTCAAAACGCCGAAGCGGTTGACGACATGCAAGATGAAATTCTCAATTTGATGTATGGTAGAAAACGCGTGCCGATGTCGCAACGCCGCGATGCTTTTCAAGTGCGCAACATGGCTGACATCAAAGCCACACTTTCGGAAAGCAATAAAACTATGTCGATTCTGCTTTCATCAATTGCGGCAATTTCACTTTTAGTTGGCGGCATCGGAATTATGAATATCATGCTGGTTTCAGTAACCGAACGCACCAAAGAAATTGGTTTGCGTAAAGCAATTGGCGCAAAAAGGCGTGATATTTTAATGCAATTTTTGGCAGAATCAGTCGTAGTCAGCGTGGTTGGAGGATTGGCGGGAATTATTTTAGGCGCGTCGGGAGCGAAGATTTTATCGCTACTTGCAGGCTGGGATACTCTGATTTCAATTCAGTCAATTATTTTAGCCTTTTCTTTTTCAGTCTTTATCGGTTTAGTGTTTGGAATATATCCGGCGAAGAAAGCCGCCAAGCTTGCACCAATTGACGCGTTGCGTTATGAATAGTTAAAAAATTTGGCTAATAAAATAGGGAATAGGAATGTCAAAAGTTGAAGAAATTAAAGCTCTGATCGGAGAATCTCTGATAACATCTGATAAACAAAGAGTTTGCAATACATTCAAAACTAAGTTCTCAGAATTAGATGCTGTAGAAACATCGAATATCGATCCTGCAGATCTTGTAAAATTTTACAAAAGTACCAAAGATTCTGGTGTTGTAGCGTTCTACGACACCAGAACAAACCCATTTCCTAGAAGTAACCCAGAACGTAGGGAAGCAACGAATCTATTATCTCACACCTACTTAGCTAATAAATATCTAACTCAGCCACAGATACAAAGTCTTATTAATGCAATTGGTAGTCAAACAGATGCGCTTACTGGAACTATGGCAAACAATCTGAAAGAAATGCTTTTAGATTTGGCGAATTCCAGAAAATTTGAAATAAAACAACCAACTCCTGTAAAAAAAACGCGCCCAGCCACAGCACCTGCTGGCGGACAAAATGGTCAAAATACTAGAATTTTCCCTCCTAATACTACAAGTAAGATTGAGCAAGTAAAACAACAAATTCCTAATACTCCACAATTTGATGGCTTCACTCGCCTAGCATTTGGAAGTGATTCACCTTCTGTAAAATTCTTTAATAGAAGAAAACTTAATAGAATTACTACTGACAGAGATTCTGAAAGCGACGAAAATTCTAGTATTATATACTATGATGATCCGTCATCTCCTATTTTCAGCCCAGACGTTTTCAGCCCAGACGATTTTAATTATCAAGTACCCAGTCGTCAAAATTTGAGAAGAAACATTGATCCATCACAGTGGAAACAAGTTGAAACAAGAGCACCAGATATATCAGAAAATGTTACAAATGAAGAACTAGGTAGGGCAAATGTAACTCGCTATGGAAGACCACACACTTCACCTTTACAAGTTAAAAAAGATAGGAGATCCGGCAGACAAGCTCAAGCCCATACGGAAGAAGAAATAGCCGCTGCAAAAGAAGTTCTACAGCAATGGGTTGATGCTGTAGGAAAACAAACAGGAAGAAATGGAAATGGACATTACGATGATAACCTAAACGACGTTATCGGACGTATTGTAACATTGATTACCTGCTGTGGTATGAATGGTGAAGAGCTAGAAAATGAAATTCATAGAGAAACAGCAGATAGTGTAGAAACAAAAGATGCCAAAAAAATACCTTCTTACGAACAAAGAAAACTGCCCAATCGTAGATTTCTTTCTGATGTTTTGATATTAGCTACTCAACATGTAACTCAAAAACCCACAGAACCTGAAGTAATAGATTTTCTTGAAAAAATTGGATTATTAGCGCCGACACAACAAACAAATTTAGGATTTAACAGGCCAGGAACTCCTTATTTAACACCTACACCTTTAACACCTATACCTGATGAAAAATCTCCTAGAGATGATGCAGTTAGTGATGTGAAAAAGTTCATGTATCCTATACTAGAAGATGAGTCTCTTGAAGAACCAGAAAGCAAAATTCCTAAAATTAAAGGAATAGAAGATGACGAACTACATGATGAAAATGCTCGACTAAGAGCAGAGCTATCTGAGTTACAAAAAAAGTTGCTTCAAAAAAATGAAGATCTCAGTAGAATGTTGTTAACCGAACAATCAAAGTTTGAAATTGAAACCGCTCAATTTCACGATGAAAATCTTCAACTACAACAAACGATATTGCTTTTAGAAGAACAGTTGCGTCAACAAAAACCTCACGAAGAGGTCGCAAAAGGATTAGTTGATGTTGGAGTACAATTTAGTCAATCGACAAAAGAAACAGATGTTCAAACTCTTACTACAGAACATGGAGCCGCTATAAATCGAAGATCAACAGAATCTTTAATTCCAACAATATCTGCAGTTAATCCTACAAATGTTTCTGGCGCAAATATTGGAAGTGGCGTTAGACAAGAAGTTACTGCAGAAGGAAAAACCGCAGCTTCTTCTTCATCTCAAATTGAAGATGAAAATAGAAAAAAACTAAATGCACTAGATGCTCTTATTTCAAAAAGAGTCGGAGCTTTAGCTTTTGCGAGAACTATAAAAGTTTTAGAAACCTGCATGGAAAAATTCAGATCCTACAATTCCAAAGGAGATATCGAATCTGTTCTGAAAGGGAAAACTTTGACTAATCAACAAAAATTTTCTGTGATGAATTCTTTTTGTGATAATTTTCGCGGAAAAAGCATAACACTACAAGGTCTAGAAAATTATGATCCAAGCAATCCATCGTCTGAACCAATCTCAACTGCAATGAGTGAAACAGCATCAAGCTTATTTACTCATAGAGATGTTATAAGATTACGTTTTCCACCGAATCAAGCATCAGATAGCAAACCAAGTAATTCAACTGGATTACGAGGTGCTGTAGGTGTTATCAGAGCTCTTCAGCATTTTTCAAAACACACTGACACAAGCAGCACACTTAAGTAACTTTGCGGTTAACTCCAAGATTTCCAATCTGGCATAAATTTATCCATCAGAGCAAAGAAATTTTTGTTGTGACGATGCTCGAAAAAGTGCACCATTTCGTGTACAACAATCGACTCTAAATATTGTGGCGATTTTTTTGCCAACTCCAGATTAAGCCAGATTCTGTGATCTTTAACGTTGCACGTTCCCCAGCGTGTTTTCATTTTCTTAATTCCGAACTCCCTCACCTTCACAGCCATTTTCTGCTCATATTTTTCAATCAGTGGCGGAATAATTTTCTTCAAATTAGCACGATAAAAATCATCAAATAATTTTTGACGTTGTTTGAAGTTGGAAAGTTTTTTGACGTAAAGTGTGATTGTCTTATCACCAAGAAGCATCTTATTGTGCGAGCTATTTTGAATTAGTTCGAGCTTAAATTTTTTGCCCATAAATTCGTGTTCTTCACCAGAAATAAATTTTTGTGGTAAAGCTATTTTTCCTTCATCACGCAGTTTGCGAATTTGATTTTGACTTTTTTTTATCCAGTCAATTTTTTGCAAAACAAATTCACTGATTTGTGAAATATTATAGCGCAAAGGTGTGGAAACAGTAACTTCTCCATCAGGAACAGAAACTCTTAAATGCATGTTTCTGATTTTTTTTTGCTTCAGTAAAATTTTAATTTGAGCAATTTCAATTTCTTGCGTTGGAGGATTCTTGAACATCAAAATAGGAGTAATTAATTTTCCCCCTGCCGCCGGTTGAGGGGTGAAATCTTAAGATTTAAACGCTGCGAAAAATTGCCCGATCAAATGTGGAGCTTGTTTCTTCAAATTAAAAAGTTGGGGATTTCGTAAATATTCGGTAACAATTCCCGACATGTAGCAAACCAGCGAGATCGCGGTAATCTTAGGATCGAGAGTTTTTGGTAAATTTTTATTTTTCTTCGCGCGATCAAAATATTGAGAAAATAAGTCAATATTTTTGAGCTTACGTTTGCGCTGCTTTTCCAAAATATCTTCCAAACCGCAAGAATAATCACATTTGCACAAAAATATTTTTAAGATTTTTTTGCGCATTTCGTCGTTGTCTAAATCGACCAATAATTTCACACAAAGTTTTTCCAGCTGACAAAGTGAATCATCACAATTCTTTTGCATGTCTTCCAAAATTGAAGCAGTCAAAGGTTGATGCAAAGCTTCGTGAAGAGCCTCAAAAATGTCGTGTTTATTTTTAAAATGCCAATAGACCGCACCCCTTGTTACATTTGCCTTGGCAGCAATTTGTTCTAAAGTTGATTTTACGAAACCATGTTGCACAAATATCTCGATCGCTGCTTGCAAAATATCGTTTTTTGTTGCGCTGGCATCTTTTATTTTCTTTTGTGTTTTCTTCTTAATTTCGGCCACGAATACTTAAAAAAATAAGTTATTGAACTAGTTAATTTGCATCCATACATTCACGTATGCATGTTATTACATTTCCCCCGCGTTTCTTCACAAAAATATGAAAAGAAAAAAGAAAAATCGTAAACCGTTAATTATTGTATGCACAATAGCTGCGCTGGTTGGCGGCTATTTTTTTTGGTTCAAACCAAAATACAATCAAGCAAAAGCAAATAACGCAAGTCCTAATAGTATCTCAGAAGTTACCGTTATAACTGCTACAAAAAAACAAGTTCAACTTTTTAGTGAACTTCCTGGTCGCGTTAACGCGTTTAAAATTGCAGAATTACGTCCACAAATCAGCGGCCTAATCAGAAAAATAAAATTTAAAGAAGGTAGTTTCGTCAAACAAGGTCAACCACTTTACGAAATCGATTCTGATACTCAAAAATCAGCTTTTGAAAGCGCACAAAGCAACTTACGTGCAATGCAAAAAAAGCGTGATCGTTATCAAAACCTTCTTGCTCAAGATGCAATTAGCAAACAAGAATTTGACGATGTCGTCGCCGCTTATGATGCAGCAAAATCAACTGCTAGCGCCGCTAGAAAAAATCTCGACTACACTAAAGTTTTAGCACCAATTTCTGGTTACATCGGAAAATCAAATTACACCGAAGGCGCTTTGGTTACGCTTAACCAAGATACTCCTCTTGCTACCATAACACAACTCGACCCAGTTTACGTTGACATGGAACAACCTTCTAAAGATGTAATCGCAATTGGTCATCATACTAAAATTCCGGTCACTTTGATTACTGAAGATCCGAACTACAAAAACCAAGGCGAGTTGCAATTCTCTGAAATGTTTGTTGATCCAGACACTGATTCGGTACGCTTGCGCGCCGTTTTCCGTAACAAAGATAAAAAACTTTTACCCGGAATGTTCGTCAGTGCCAAACTGCATTTGAGACCATTCGAAGCTGTTACTATTCCGCAAAAAGTTACTACTCGTAATCCTAAAGGCGGCTTGATAGTTTGGGTTGTTGAAAACGGTAATGTTGCCAAACCACGTGTCCTCAAAGCCAATAAAGCTGAAGGCGATTCTTGGATTGTTGAAGAAGGCTTGAATGATGGCGATATCGTAATTTCCGAAGGTTTTCAAAAAATTTCTGAAGGCGCAAAAGTTAATCCAGTTTTTGCGTCTGTGGAATTGAAAGCAGAATCAAAAAAATAATTTAAATCGGCGATTTTTTTGTCGCCGACTCACGAGTTTAAAAAATAAAACATGTCGATTTTTTTTATTAACCGCCCGATTTTTTCTTGGGTTTTGGCGATCATCGTAATGATGTCAGGTGCGCTAGCATTACTTAAAATGCCCGTTGAACAATACCCAAACATCGCTGCTCCTGCCGTTTCAATTTCAACTTCACTTCCAGGTGCTTCAGCGCAATCTTTGGAAAATAGCGTTACTCAAGTTATCGAACAAAGCCTCACTGGTATTGATAATGTGCGTTATTTCAGCTCTACTTCCGATTCTGATGGCAACGTTTCTGTTACACTTTCTTTCGAGCCCAAAACCAATCCCGACATTGCGCAAGTACAAGTTCAGAACCGTTTACAATCAGCAATGCCCCTTCTTCCGCAAGAAGTACAACAACAAGGTGTGCGAGTACGTAAATCTAATAACAACTTCCTAGTCGTAATTGGTCTTTATTCTGAAGATGATTCGGTAAACGAAGGCGAGCTTGGCGATATTTTGCTTTCCGATATCAAAGATTCGATCGCTCGTATCAACGGTGTTGGCGATGTTACAACTTTCGGTAACCCACGCGCCATGCGTATTTGGCTTAATCCGCAAAAACTTTATAGCTACAAACTTAGCACCAACGACGTTATTACAGCTATCAAAGCTCAAAACGCTGACGTTTCCGCTGGTCAACTTGGCGGACTTCCGGCAGTAAAAGGACAACAACTTAACGCCACAATCACCTCGCAATCAAAACTCAAAACTGTTGATGATTTTAAAAACATTATTCTGCGCGCCAATTCACGAGGCGCACAAGTTAGATTGCAAGATGTTGCTAGAATTGAATTAGGACTTTTGAGCTACAGTACCGAAGCACGCTACAGACAACATCCTGCCGCTGGTATGGCAGTAATTTTGGCATCAGGTGCTAACGCTTTAAAAACTGCCGATGCCGTTAAAACTAAAATGGCCGAATTATCAAAAAATTTACCAAAAGGCGTCAAAGTAATTTATCCTTACGACTCAACTCCATTCATCAAACTATCAATCGCCGGCGTTGTTGAAACTTTGCTTGAAGCGATTTTATTGGTGTTTTTGGTAATGTTACTTTTCCTGCAAAACTTCCGCGCTACTTTAATTCCAACAATCGCAGTTCCTGTCGTCTTACTTGGAACTTTCGCGATTCTGTTTTCTTGCGGATTTACCATTAATACTCTGACAATGTTTGCCACAGTGCTAGCAATTGGTTTGCTGGTTGACGATGCCATCGTTGTTGTCGAAAACGTTGAGCGTATCATGCACGAAGAAGGTTTATCACCAAAAGAAGCGACGATCAAATCGATGAAACAAATTACTGGTGCGTTGATTGGTATCGCCATGGTTTTGTCAGCAGTATTCATTCCAATGGCATTTTTCGGTGGCTCAGCTGGTGCAATTTATCGCCAATTCTCGATCACAATCGTCTCATCAATGGGTCTTTCTGTGTTGGTAGCTTTAATTTTATCGCCTTCCTTGTGCGCCACAATTTTGAAACCAGAAAAGAAGAGCAAAAAACTTTCGGAAAATCGCTTCCTCAATTCCTTCAACCAGAAGCTCGATCGCCTCAGAAATTTTTACACCAACTCCTCCAATAAAATCATCAATCGCAGTTTAAGATTTTTTATGATCTATGTCGTGATGATTGGTGGATTGATGTTTTTATTTAACAAATTACCGACCTCATTTTTACCAACCGAAGATCAAGGTATGATGTATTTGATGGTCAATACACCAAGTGGAGCAAGCTTGGAACGTACACAAGAAAGTTTGAAAAAAGTCGAAGAATATTTCCTCACCAAAGAAAAAGAAAATATCGAACACTTATTCACAGTTTCAGGATTTAGCTTTGCCGGACGCGGCCAAAATGCCGGTTTCGGGTTTATCGGATTAAAAGATTGGAGTCAGCGCGAAAGACCAGATCAGTCAGTAATGGCAATATCTGGACGCGCGATGGGTGCGCTTTCACAGATTAAAGATGCTTCGGTATTCACCTTTTTCCCACCACCAATTCGCGAACTTGGTAACGCTTCAGGTTTTGACCTCCAACTTCTTGATCGCGGCGGACTTGGCCATGACGCTTTGATTGCCGCGCGCAATCAACTTTTAGGTGCGGCAGCAAAAAATCCTCTACTTATCGGGGTTCGTCCCAACGGTCTCAACGACATGGCGCAATATAAGTTAGAGATTAATTACCAGAAAGCAGCAACTTTAGGTGTAACGATTTCTGACATTAACCAAACTTTACAAACCGCTTGGGGATCAAGCTACGTCAATGACTTCCTCGATAAAGGCCGGATCAAAAAAGTTTATCTACAAGGTGACGCTTCTTATCGCATGAATCCGGAAGATTTAAAAAAATGGTACGTCAAAAACTCTGCTGGACAAATGGTGTCTTTCGATAGTTTTGCCACAGCACGTTGGATTTTTGGCTCACCAAAATTGGAACGCTTCAACGGTGTTTCTTCGGTGAATATTCAAGGTGGCCCAGTCCCTGGCGTCAGCTCTGGTGTTGCTATGGCAGAGATGGAACGTATGATTAAGGATTTGCCAGAAGGAATTGACTACACTTGGTCAGGACTGTCTTACGAAGAAAAAGCTTCAGGATCACAAACTATGGCGCTGTATTTGATCTCGCTGATCGTGGTATTCTTATCTTTGGCAGCACTTTACGAAAGCTGGTCAGTTCCATTTTCAGTAATTCTAGTTGTACCTTTCGGGATTTTTGGCGCACTTGTTGCTTCAATCGTATTCCAAATGAGCAATGACGTTTACTTCCAAGTTGGTCTTTTAACTACCATTGGTTTGTCAGCGAAGAACGCTATTTTGATTGTCGAGTTCGCGAAACATCTTTACGACGAAGGACAAGACTTGATCGATGCCACATTAACCGCGATCAAAATGCGTTTCCGTCCGATTATCATGACTTCAATGGCATTTATGCTTGGTATTACTCCACTAGCAATCGCTCACGGTGCTGGTTCAGCAAGCCAACGTGCAATTGGTGTCGGCGTGATGGGCGGTATGATTGCCGCTACTTTCTTTGCTACTTTATTTGTGCCGATGTTCTTCGTGTTGGTGCAGAAATTTGCTAAAAGAATTGGGTAGTGAGTAGTTGAAATATTGAGTTTGGTTAAGGAAACCCCCCGACCCTGCGGGCCACCCCCCCTTGACAGGGGGGTGGGACTCGGACCATCGCCCCCCTGTCAAGGGGGGTGGCTCGCGCAGCGAGTCGGGGGGTTTCTTTAGCCGAACTCGATAAAACCACACGATTCTAAATTTTACAAAAAATGAAAATTCAAAATTTCTCCGGACTACTTCTAACCATCACGGCACTTGGCACCGCCTGCACTATGGCACCAAAGTATGTCAAGCCTGATGCACCAGTTCCTTTTGTAGAAGTAACCACCGCCAGCAAGAAAAAAATCGCTTTAGTGTCGTGGCGCGAATATTTTAAATCGCCCGATTTACAACGCGTTATCCAATTAGCTTTAGATCATAATCGCGACCTAAAAGTTGCCGCACTAAACATCGAAGTTGCTGAAGGAACTCACGGTGTTGCACGTTCAAATCTTCTTCCAACAATTACTGGCACAGCCTCAGAGACTCGCCAAGGTGTTCCTAGTGGATTTTCTAGCTTCACTCCCAAAAAACAATTTCGCGCTAACGTTGGATTTACTTCTTATGAAGTCGATTTCTTTGGCCGATTACGCAGCTTAAAAGCATCAGCTTTGGAAGATTTCTTAGCGACGCAAGAAGCGGGAAATATTATGCACATCACCGTTATCGCTGAAACTGCTAACGCTTACGCCCAACTTTTGCTAGATCAACAATTGCTAAAACTCGCGGAAGAAAATGTTAAGGTGCAAGAAGATCGCTATAATTTTTCGGAATTACGTTACAAAAATGGAATAGATTCGCAGGTTACTCTGCTAAATGCTCAAGCTTTGATCGAAAGCGCTAAATCTACTTTGGAAGGCTATAAGAAAATCGTTGAACAAGACAAAAATGCTTTGATGACTTTAACCGGAGTTTTTGATGAGAGCTCTCTGCCGCAAGGTGTGAATTCGCTTAACGATATCGTAATTGACGAAGATTTACTTGATGCTGTTGCCTCTGAAAATCTGTTGTCGCGTCCTGATATCAAACAAGCTGAACATAATTTAAAAAGTGCCAATGCTAATATTGGAGCGGCTCGAGCTGCCTTTTTCCCGTCAATTACTTTGACTGGAACTTACGGTTATGGCTCACGATCTTTGGACACTTTATGGGATGGCAGAAGCTGGTCTTTCACACCACAAATCAATCTACCTTTGTTTTCTGGCGGCAGAAATATTGCTAACTTAGACATCGCTAATGCCCGTAAACAGTTACAAATTGTGCAATATGAAAAAGCGATTCAAACCGCTTTCCGTGAAGCTCTGGATAATTTGGCCGAAAGAAAATCAGTAGTTAGCCAACTCAAATCTCACGACAATATTTTAGCTGCACGCAAAAAATCTTTCGATCTTTCTGAAAGCAAACATGAGATGGGAATTATGAGCAGACTTGATGTGCTTGATAGTCAAATTAATTTCTTGAGTGCCTCGCAAAATCAAGCTACAACAAAAAAAGAATATATCGCTAACCTCATCACACTTTACAAAGTGATGGGCGGAGGTTCGGAAATTGTCGAAGAAAAAAAGAAAGAGAAAAAATAGCTTAAGTTTTATAGGGAGTCAGAAGCCGATGATTTTTTAAGTCATCGGCTTTTTATTTCTGAGCAATTGCTATTGAGCGTAGCGCACGATTACAATACCAGATCCACCATTTCCAGAATAAGTAACTCTAGATGTATAGCTAGTTGATCCACCACCTCCACTTCCAGTATTCGCCGTTCCATTGCCACCAGCTGTTGTATTTGGAGCACCTTTACCACCAGCACCACCACCACCAGTACCACCAGCACCACCCGGTAAACTTCCATTAGGGTTTCCACCAGATCCACCACCACCAGCACTATAATATCCGCCAGTCATTGAAATTAATACTCCCGAGCCACCAATACAGTTTCCCGTACCACTCGCAGTACCACCAGCACCGCCACCGCCAGCACCGCATGCTTGTGCAGTACTAGTACCACCAACACTACCGTAATGAGCGGTTTGATTGGCTTGAGCAGTTTGAGTTGAAGATCCTCCACTGGCAAACCAAGATCCACCACCACCAGATCCACCGCTTAAACCAGTAGAATTATTATAAAGAGCGCCACCACCACCACCACCCTTTGCAGTCAAAGTTCCAAATGAAGAATCACCACCATTATTACCAGGAACTCCTGGCGGAGCAACAGTAGCCGCAACACCAGCACCACCAGCACCGACAGTAACAGTATATGAACTAGTAGAAAGAGTATATGATGCGGAATAAACAACACCACCACCACCGCCGCCACCACCACCAGCATTCGGATTTGCAGAACCACCTGAACCACCACCACCCACTACCAAAACCTCAGCAGAACGACTTGTTGGACAAGATAAGCTGCCATCAGAAGTAAAAGTATGAACTTTATAAGTTATACCAGAAACCGTCGCTGTTGATTCTGTACCACCGGTACAAGCTGAAGTTACGCAAGTCGAACCACTTGCTGTATATCCAGTAGCACAAGAACAAGAAGTCGCACCAGTATAGGCAAATACTCCATTCAAACAAGTGTACGGCAGAGAGCCAGTGAAGTTTGCTGCGGTATTGCAAGTCAAAGATCCTGTTCCACCACCAACCGTAGTATCAGTAATCCCAGTCGCCGCAGTAACAGTACAAGCAGTCAAACATCCAGAATCACTCACCGTACCTCCAACACAACTTCCACCAATTCCTCCAGATGAAGATGATGATCCAACTGATCTTAGAATCTTACTATTCCATTTTTTACCTAGATAATCTTCAACCGATTGACGCTCTTCAGTTGTCAGCGCTCTCGCAAACATCACAACCTCGCCAATCTGACCTTGATATGACTTACCAATCGTCAAAGTAGTCATCCCAGATAAATGATTCGTATCAGTAGAAGTCGCAGCCAAAAGACCATTAATATAAGTCTTCTTCCCTGAAGCCTTATCATGCACAAACGTGAAAACTCTCGGCTTACCGTTCGAAGATGAGTAAGAAGAAATTGATGAGGTGTAAGAATTATCGCTCGATTGAGAATGCTTAATCGTACCATCAGCACTATAGCCTAACACTAAGTTCTTATTAGTTGTCGACTCATTACCTGATGAAGAATCGCCAATAAAATAATTCCCGCTCTTGCTGCTCTCCCTCTGCTCTAAAACAAAAATCGTGTAATTCGTGTTGTTCAAAACACTGCCATCAACGCTGAAATAACCATTAGTTCCATCAAACTTCACAGCTTGAATACTGTTAATCGAATTCGAATAAGTTGGATAATTACCGCTGTTGCTCTGGGTCGCATTGTTCTTGTTCACAGATTCTCGAACATCATACCAAGCACTTAAACTAGTAGTATCAGAACTCTCTGACTCTTTGAAACTTTTATCCAAACTACTCTCCAACCACAAAACTGAATCCGGAATCCCCTGCACCGGTGACGACATCGTCAGAGTCTGAGCCGTCTGAATACGAAACTTCTTGATAATCGCATTCGAAGCCAAAATTCCCGAAATCAAAATACCAATAATCAAAATAACGATCGACAACTCGATCATCGAGAAAGCTTTTAAACGCTTTGTGCTTTTAGTTTTAATGAGTTTGATTTTTTTCACAAAATAATAGAATTTTTTCTGGTTTTTATAGATTCAGCTTCTACCGACTATATTTAGTTTTTCCTAATTTAAATTTATAATTAAATGTTAATGGTAGCATTTATAAATTATGACTTTCATAATGCAACCACCACACAAATATTTGGTGTCGCCAAATAAAGATGTAGCATAACTTGTAACAGACCTGAGACCTGAAAAAACCTTTCAATCTCTATAAAATTCAGTCCTCTTTGTAGATGCCAAAGCACTTCGATGATTTCTTGAATTTAGGCTAATTCAAAATCTGATAAGATCCCTACCGACCTTTTAAACAAAGATTCAAGCGGGATAAAACAAACTTAAAAGAAGCTTCATTAATTTTCTTCTTACAAGGCTCTGAAAGCGCACTCAAGAGCCAAACTTTTAACATTTAAAATGACAACTTTTCAAAACTTAAACTTAAACTCAAAAATTCTTTCAGCACTTGAAAGCAAAGGATACACAACACCAACTCCGATCCAACTTCAAGCAATTCCCGCAGTTCTTGAAGGCAAAGATCTTTTAGGAATCGCCCAAACCGGAACTGGCAAAACCGCCGCATTTTCTTTACCTATTTTACAAAATCTTGCCGCTAGCAATAAAGAGGTTAGAAGCAACGGCGCACGTGCTTTGATTTTAACTCCAACTCGCGAACTCGCTTCGCAAATCGCTGATAACATCAAACTTTACGGCAAAGATTTACACTTAACTCACACAGTAGTTTTTGGCGGCGTTTCTGAACGTCCACAAATCGCTACGATGAAACGCGGTGTCGATATTTTAATCGCAACTCCCGGACGTTTGCTTGATTTAGCAACTCAAGGTCACATTCGTTTTTCGAATTTGGAAATTTTTGTTTTAGACGAAGCTGATCGCATGCTCGACATGGGTTTCTTTAACGATGTTAAAAAAATTATCGCCAAAATTCCGGAAGAAAGACAAACGCTTTTCTTCTCAGCAACCATGCCTGACGCAATCAACGACTTAGCTCATTCTATTTTGAAAGATCCGGTGAAAATCGAAATTACGCCACAATCAACAACTGTTGAGCGTATCGAACAAAAACTTATGCAGGTGCAAAAAGGAAATAAGCTTTCACTTCTAAAAAGAATCTTGAAAGATGAAGAAGCACAAAGCGTTTTGGTATTTTCAAAAACCAAGCACGGTGCAAATCGCATTTTAGAATTTTTAGAAAAAAATTCGATTGCGGTTGCAGCAATACACGGAAACAAATCGCAAGGTGCTCGTGAAAAAGCACTTGCCAGCTTCCGCGAAGGTAAGGTACAAGTTCTTATCGCAACAGATATCGCAGCACGTGGCATTGATGTCCCTTCAATCAGCCATGTTATTAATTTTGACATCCCGATGGATCCAGAAAGTTATGTGCACCGTATCGGCCGCACAGCACGCGCCGGTCGCCAAGGTGTTGCTATTTCTTTTTGTGATCCTTCAGAAACCAGACTTTTAAAAGCAGTGGAAAAAACTATAAATTTTAATATTCCAGTCGATACCACCCATGCGTATCACGGTGTAGAAGCAGCGCCTTCTTCTTCGCAAGATTCTAACAATTCTGATCGTCCTAGAAGACAAAATTCTGGACAGCGTTCAGGACAACGTTCTCGTCCAGCTAGTTCTGGCGAAGGAAGAAGTTCTGGTGACAGAAACAGAGGCGGCAGAAATAACGATAGAAGATCTTCACCTCATTCTTCTGAGAGAGGCGAAAGATCTGATCGCAGAGACGGTAAAAGAAATTTCGACAGAAAACCAAAACGTAGTGAAGATCAACAACCTGACGGCACAAAAAGCAGCCTTTTGAACTTCATCGGTTTTGGTAAAAAACGAGCAGCTCAATCTGTAGATCGTAACACTCCGTTCCGCGTTAAAGAAGAAGAAAAAGGCGGTGGTTTTGGTCTAGGTTGGTTGAAAGGTAAAAAAACTGAATCACGTAACGGGGGCGGTAGAGATCGCAGAAATCGTGATGAACAACCTTCTTTCACCGGACGCGACGGCTTACCACAAGGCAGAGATCAAAGATCATCTGGTGGTCAAAGAAATTCTTCAGGATTTGGCGGCAGAGACAGAAACTCTTCTCGCGGCGGCAGAAGTGGTGAAGGCTTCGGTGGTAGAAGCGGCGATGGATTCGGCAGACCAAATCGCGACCGCAGAGACGGTTCAGGATTTGGCGGTAACCGTGATAGAAATTCTCGCGGATCTGATCGTAACGACGACAATCGCGGCAACTCATTTGGAAACAACGATCGCAGAGGAAACTCGTCTTTCGGAAATTCTGAAAGATCTAGCGGCGGATTCAGTGATCGTAGAGACGGCCAAAGAAACGACCGCAGATCAAGTAACGGCGATAGAAAACCTTTTGGTGATCGTAACAGAAAACCTTTCGGTGACAGAAGACCTTCTGGTGGCGGATCTTTTAGACCACAAAAATCTTGGTAAAGATTTGATTCACCGCACTCGTGATCAAAATTTTGATCACGAGTGAAAAATCTCAATAGTTACAAATTAAGCTGAAAAATGTTCAGTTCTATTTTCAATTCCCTCTTCGGTTCAAAACCACCAGAACGTACAAAAAAAACCACCGACCTACATCGCGCAGTTATAGATGGTAACCTTGAAGCTTTTGAAAGATTTTTTGATACCAATGGCAGCGCCGAAATTGATGTGCTAGATGAAGATGACTACACAGCTCTTACTTTATCTATTATTCACAAAAGAGATGAGATGTTTGACAGGCTTACAAAAAGACTAGCTGATCCTCATATTCCTAAATCTCATATTACTCACCAAGCCTTCAATGCAGCAATTATCCACGATGCATCACCAGTAATGATCAACAAAATTAGAAATTATTCTTCGTTCTACAGATGCAATAAAGAATTAATAACTGTGCAAAAAGAAAGAATACGCAGTAATGAAATTGCTGGATATGATTTTGTAGAATTTACAACCGAAACAATGACCAGAGAACAAGAGCAAGAATACGAAGTTGTAAATCCACAAGGATCACCAAAAACAACTGAAGCTAATGCTACTAATTTAGCCGGAATAAGTAATTCCGGCCAATCAGCCTCTAAATAAAGTTTTTAGCTAAAATTTTTTGAATTATTGGGCGATCTATTGCTGTGATTTCTTCTTGGTTTTCTCGATCTGTTTGAATCAGATTTTCTGAAATCGTTTTTTCCCGAATTATTTCTTCTTCTATGATGTTTTTTCTCAACTGTTTTTTTGATGCCAAAAAGCTCGAGAATAAAACTTAAAATTCCGCCTTGTTTCTTTTTTGGTTGGCTATTTTCTCTGTGATGTTCTTGACGATTTTCATGACGTTCTTCACGTTGCTTTGGCGCACGATTCTCAACTCTATCTTCTTGACGTTGCGGCTTTCTTTCAAGCTTACGAGAATCATTTTGAGCTACTGATTCTTTTGATCTTCTGGTGCTGAAAGGATGAGAATTATCAACTGGAATTTTGTAGTTAATCGCCTTCTCAACCGCCAACAAAAGCTTGTCATCATTTGGATCACAAAACGAAATTGCCACACCTTGTCGACCTGCTCTAGCAGTACGACCAATACGATGAACATAACTTTCTGGATCAACAGGAATATCGAAATTAATTACATGGCTGATCGCAGGAATATCAATACCGCGCGCTGCAACATCGGTTGCGACTAACACCTGAATTTTTCCTTCACGAAATCTGTTTAAAGCTTTCTCGCGCTGATCTTGATCTTTGTCGCCGTGAATTGCTGCAGCAGCGATACGATTACGTTCTAAATAATCTTCTACGTCATTGGCGCCATGTTTGGTACGTGAAAAAACGATCACACTCGTTGCATCTGGCTGTTTTAGAAGATGACGCAACAACGGCAATTTATCACGCCATTCCACAAACATAATTTTCTGATCAATACGCTCAACTGTGGTTGATTGAGGAGTAACCTCGATGCGTATCGGATCGGTTAAAATTGAACTGGCTAAATCAGTAATCGCTGGCGGCATAGTTGCCGAGAAAAACAACGTCTGTCTTTTGTTAGTCAAACGCGCGATGATTTTTTTGATGTCGTTAACAAAACCCATATCAAGCATACGATCAGCTTCATCCAAAACCAAAACTTCAACTTGCATAAAACGAATGTGACCTTGAGAAGTCAAATCTAGCAATCGTCCCGGGGTTGCGATCAAAATATCAACACCACGTTGCAAAGCATTAATTTGAGCGCGATCAGAAACTCCACCGTAAATCACCGCGTGACGTAAATTTAAATCTTTGCTGTAAGCATCAACATTTTCGGCGATTTGCGAAGCAAGTTCACGAGTTGGGGTTAAGATCAAAGCGCGCACGCAGCCGCTTTTTACTGAGATTCCGCTTTTCGCTAAATTATGGATGATAGGAAGCGAGAACGCCGCAGTTTTGCCAGTTCCAGTTTGGGCAATTCCCAAAAGATCTTTGCCTTCTAAAACCGGTGGAATAGCTTGAAGCTGGATTGGAGTTGGATTCACATAACCTTTTTTTTCAAGGGATACGAGAATTTTTGGATTTAAATTTAATTCTGAGAAAGAAGTCATTTTGAGAGATAAAAAAAAGGATCAACCATCTTGGTTACATCAACAAGTGATCCCTATTAAAACGTGATATTTTCTAAATAGTAGCTTTTACTTTTGCGAAAATTTTGCCCATAAATCTGGACGATTTTTTTTAGTGATTTCAATCGCCTGTTCTTTGCGCCATTCATTAATTTTTTTGTGATGACCTTGAGTTAAAACTTCAGGAACTTTCTGGCCGCGCCATTCTTGTGGTTTGGTGTAATGTGGATATTCGAGTAAATTTTCGTAATCATCATTTTCTGCCGCACCGAAAGATTCTTCGGCTAAAGATTCATCAGCGCCAAGCACACCTTCAACATTACGCAAAACTGCATCAATCACAACGTAAGCAGCAATTTCACCGCCAGATAGAACATAGTCACCAATCGAAATTTCTTCGATTTCATATTCATCCAAAACGCGTTGATCAACGCCTTCGTAGCGTCCGCAGAGCAAAATAATTCCTTCTTCTTTAGCTAATTCGCGGGCTTTTTTTTGGGTAAAAGTTTTTCCACGCGGCGATAGATAAATAATTCGCGGCAGTTTTTTATAATTTTTCAGATTCTCAAAAGAGCGTAATTCGTCAATCGCATCAGCAATTACATCAGCTTTCAAAACCATACCAGCACCACCACCGTAAGGTGTGTCATCAACTGTGCCGCGTTTGTCTTTGGCGTAATTACGAATGTTAATCGCTTCAATTGTCCAAAGTTTTTTTTCAAGCGCCGAGCCAGTAACTGAAGCCGCTAAAGGCCCAGGAAAAAGCTCAGGGAAAATCGTTAAAATTTTAAAATTGATCATCGGCTGGTACGACCTGTATTTGTGGTAGGAAATACTATGTTATTTGAGTTCGCGAAATTTTGAGCTCTAGGCTTTAAAACAACATCACCTTCGATTTCTTTGTCTAACTCTTCCTCATTTTCTTCTTGGATAGGATCTAACGAAGGCTCTACTTGATTAGTAGTATTACCTGCAACGGCATTATTCACAGTAGTATTAACAACAGCTGCTTCCAAATCACCCTCATGATCATCTTGTGCCACAGCTATTCTATCAGCTGGAGCAATCAAATAATTTACTCCAGCAGCAAGACCATATACTCCAGCATAGGCCCCATTTAAAGCTCGATCTGCAACTCGAGCTATCGCATTTCGTGTCTCTTCTTCGCTTAATACTGCAGCTCCTCGCATCGTAGCAAACATTGCAAAACATAATCCCGCAGTAATTCCTCCCAATATTGCACCTTGCAACATTGGATTTTCCACATCGGAAAATCCCATAGCTTCAGCGGCTTTATTAAATGCTCTCTGCTGCGGTATTGATTCTAAAATAGAAACCATAAGCGCTGTACCATAAGCTACTACCAAAGATGCCATTAAACCTGTTTGAATTTCCTTCATGACCTTTTCCATATCTCCCTGACTAAGACCATTAACCATTTCTACACCAGCTTCTGCAGCTTTAAATAAACTTTTGTACATCGCTGTACTATCAGACATCATAGCAAAGGTTTTTTTTGCCATATTTGCATCTTTACTTTCAGCAGAAGGAATTCCCGCAATTACCGTTGCAAAAGCCAGATCAGATTCAGCAGGCATAGTTAATGCACGAATTGTATTCCGCGCCATTCGATCTGCTACTAATTCCATTCTATTCATCAAAACTGCAACCTGCTCTTCTCCACCCAAAAGTGAAATTAAACAATTGCGCGATCCTTCAACCGCTCTTTGCGCAACCAATCTAGCATAAGCTCTGGCTGATTGCATCGCTTCTGATTGATTAATTATATCAAGCCCTTCAACCGCACCACCAGCTATAAAAACTAATTCTGTAGCAATTCCACCAATTATTGCTCCGGTCAATATTGCATTATTAACATCGGGAAGACCAACAAATTTAGCCGCAGCATCGAATGCTTTTTGTTGCGGTACAGATTGCAAAGCTTCAACGATTATTGCCATTCCAGCTGCTGTGGTTGCTGACGCACGTAAGCTTTGTGCCGCATTTTTTAAGGCTGCAAATCTTTCGCCTTCATGTAAATTTCTGACCATTTTTCGGCCTAAAATAAAAGCACTATCAGTCCCCAAGTTACTTGACATCCAAGCCGTTGCACCAACTATGGCATATTTTCTGGCATTATCTTCTGTTGGGTCTTGTAACTCAGGTATTGCTAAAGCAGCAGCGGGAAATGCCAGTAATAATTCTGGCGGAATTTTTTTAAGAGTTCGAATACCACTCTGTATAAATTCTGAATCTGCAATAATAGCATCGATCCTTGCCCGCACTTCTTCTAAACGCTCTTCTATATTTGATGGATTCAGAATATTTCTCATTTTTCTTTAGAAGAATTTTTTTAATGCTTTAACCGCCTGAATCATTTTTTCTTCATCACGGATTAAAGAAAAACGGACATAACCTTCACCATTAGCGCCAAATGAACTTCCTGGTGTCATCACAACTCCAGCTTCTTCGATCATTTTTTTACAAAATTCAAATGAAGTCATGTGCGAAAATTTTTCTGGCAAACGTGTCCAAATGAACATACTGGCTTTAGGTTTTTCAACGTGCCAACCCAGTTCATTTTTCAAAAGTTCGCACAAAAATTCGCCGCGATTTTTGTAAAGTGCACGCAAATTTTTTAGATATTCATCACTTTTTTCTGACAGAGCATCAACTGCAACCATCTGTAATGGATTAAACGAGCCATAGTCGAGATAAGATTTAATGCGATAAAGCGCATCAATCAAAGTTGGATTCCCTACCGCAAAACCAACTCGGCAACCCGGCATTGAATAGCTTTTTGAAACTGATGAAAATTCGATCGCAATATCTTTCGCACCTTCAATTTCAAGGATCGAATGTGGTTTGTCTTTTTCATCAAAATAAAGTTCGCAGTAAGCGATGTCGGAAATGATGTAGATTTTATGTTTCCTGCAAAAATCGACCATCTCTTGGTAAAAGTCTAAACCCACAATTTCTGTGGTTGGATTGCACGGATAATTCACAATCACCGCCAAAGGTTTTGGCTCGTTTTTAGCGACTTTTTCTTCAACAAATTTTTTGAAATCACGCAAAAAATCTGTCGATTTAATAACTGGCAAATGCACCACATTACTTTTTGAAAGTGCAAAAGCGAAAGTATGAATTGGATAGGCTGGCGTTGGTACAACAAAGTAATTTTCCGGACTAGAAATCGCCGTTGCAAGTGATGCAATTCCTTCTTTCGCGCCAATCGTCACCAAGGCTTCCGACTTAGAATCAAGATTAACACCAAAACGACGTTGGTAATAATCGCAAATTGCATCACGCAAAATTTGAATGCCGCCAGTTACCGAATAAGCAAAAAGCGAACCGTCTTTTGAAAGCTCAGCTAAACGATCGAGAACAAATTGTGGCGGCGGAGAATCTGGTGTTCCCATACCAAAATCGATAATCTCAACACCGCGCGCCGCCGCATCAGTCTTAAGTTTGTACATCGCTGCAAAAATATAAGGAGGAAGTTTTTCAGTTAGATAGAATTTGTTTTGCATTATTTTTTTAGGAAAAATCTTAATTGTGTTCGTTTTGATTGGTACGTGGACTTAGTTTAGAGGCAGATGTAGGACGGCTAGCAGAGTTAGTTCTTTCAGTACTTGTATCTTTAGATTGGATAAGAGCGAGAGTTTCACTATCAAACAAATTATTTAGAATTTGCGGATTGCCTGCAACACGTGGAGAAGAAATAAAACGACGAACTGCTTCGTTTTCTGGAGTTATTGCTAATTTAGCTTTAACAGATTTTTTTATTTCAGCCGCTATTTTATCTCTTTCTGGCGAATAATTCGCATTTGTTGGATCAAACATTTCTTCAAATATTGCCGGCGATGCTTTATCCATAATCAAATCAACAATTCCTGCATGATCGTTACACAATGCGTATTGCAATGCATAATGTCTTTCCGCAGCAATTATATCATTGCGATCACTTTGTTCAGAAGCGACTTCCAACAATCTGGCAGCGACATCAACTTTACCAGAATTTGCAGCATAACGAAATGGAGCACATTCACCAGTACTATTTTCTGATTTGACTAAAGCGATTTGCTTCTCTGGCGTAAGATCAGAGAGGAAGAAATTTACCAACGCTAGATTTCCTCTATGCGCCGCAGCAAAGAATACATAATTTTTGGTTCTCTCGTCCATCTTATCAGACATTGCACCAAGCTGCACAATCTCACACATATATTCAAAGATTGGCTGACAATAATCTATCGCCTGAGTTAATGTTGACTCAACCATCTGATCACGCTCTGCTTGATTTAATTGCTCAGCAAAAATCCTGAATAAATCTGGCCTCTCATAAATAGTTGCGCTCTGACATAAACTAAAATCATGCTCTTTAATAAGATCTGGTGCTGCGTCTCCAGCAGCATTAAAGATAGCAGCAAAAATCGCTACATCATTTTTGATATCATGATCTTGTTCTTTTTCCATATCACTTTTTAGAACTGCAATTGCATCGCTAAATAATGCAGCCCTTTTGCTTCTATCAAGATCTGGTATTTTTGCCAAAATTGTCTGTACCGCTTCAAGATCGTCACTTTGTACGCCAGTAGACAAACGAAGTTGAAATACTGAAGTAGATAATTCTTTTACAGCGTATTCTGCAGCTATATCAGATACAACACTAAGTCCAGTTGGAGTTTTTTTCATTTTTATTTAAAAGATATCTTTAAAATTTATTGCACTAAATCCTGTAAAAACTCGTCGATTTTTTCTTTAGTAACACCAGGCATACAAATGATGTGCGACATTTTTCCTTCACTGGCCAATTGCCATTTTACACAGATTTCTTGGCTTGGTTTAGGGAAAACTATCGTAATCGCGTTTTGATTTCTCCAAGCTTCAATGCCTAGTTGTTTCATTTTTGCTTCGGCGTAATCCGCAACTTCTAAACAAATTTCCGCACGTTTTTTCAAACCTGCATGACCCATTTTGTTAATTGCGTACCATAAAAATACCGGAGAGTGACCATTGCGCGAACCAGTAATTGTAGTGTCCAAGGTACCGATATATGGTATAGCCTGACCAACTCGTTCTTTGTAATTTTTTTTCACAATCACAACGCCACAAGGAATTGGTGAACCAATAAATTTGTGACCAGAAATTGCGACTGAATCTGCGCCATTTTCAAAATCAAACTTCGGTTCTTTTTCAAGCAAAGCTAAATAAGTGCCTGCCAACGCAGCATCAACATGGATGTAGTGATTTCTAACTGCAGAATTTTTTAAAGCTTTTTTGATTTGTGAAATGTCGTCTTTTGCTTCCGTCATCGTAGTTCCGATGTTGGCAACCACAATCGCCGGACGATCGCGATGCATATGCACCGCATCTTTAAAATCTTCGTAATCCATTTCGCCATTGTCTTGCGAACGAATCAGAATTGACGGCATTCCAAGCAAGTTAATATTTTTTTGAATGCTGTAATGCGTGCTTTCAGAATAATAAACCATGCCGTTTGGATAAAGCTCACGCGCTACATAAAGTGCGTAAAGATTTCCTTCCGAACCGCCATTAGTAACGTAACCCCAAGAATTTTCTTTCGGCGCTTTAAAAATTTCGGCGAAAAATTGTACCACTTGGCGCTCAATCGAACGAGAGTTTAGATCGTAAGTTGATTCGATCAGCGGATCACCAAGATTGTTAAGCGGATAGTTGAGCAACGGGAATAATTCCGAATAATCGAAATCAATTGAGATCGGATAACCTAAAAAATTTTGCGAACGCTCTTTCACTTTTTCAACGTAAGTCGCAAGAAGTGCTGGAAAATCTTTATTGGTCATTTTGAGAAAATTTTAGTTAGCAAGAATGGTATTCTAGCTAGAAAATTCTAGGCCAGAGCGTCCTTAGCTTTTTTGCTCAGATCAATACTCAATTCACGCAACTGTTTTTCAGCAACTTGCGCTGGAGCATTCATCATCAAATCTTGCGCTTTACCATTCATTGGGAATGGAATTACTTCGCGAATGTTTGGTTCATCAGCTAAAAGCATAACAATACGATCAATCCCTGGAGCCAAACCACCGTGTGGAGGAGCACCGAATTTGAAAGCGTTTAGCATCGCACCAAATTGTTTCTCCACAACTTCGCGACCATAGCCAGCAAGCTCGAAAGCACGATACATAATTTCTGGTTTGTGGTTACGAATTGCACCTGAAGACAACTCAACACCGTTACAAACGATGTCATATTGGAAAGCGTTGATCGTCAGCGGATCTTGCGAGTTTAAAGCTTCCAAGCCACCTTGTGGCATTGAGAATGGGTTGTGCGAGAAATCAACTTTACCAGTTTCTTCGTTAAGTTCGAACATCGGGAAATCAACGATCCAGCAGAATTTGTAAATCGATTCGTCAATCAAGTTTAAGTCGTGACCAAGTTTGATACGAACTTGACCAGCGATTTTGGCAGCTTCAGAAACTTTTCCGCATGAGAAGAAAACAGCATCACCATTGTGCAAACCAGCAGTTTCTTTGAGTTCGGCTAATTTTTGCGCTGATAAAAATTTCGCAATTGGACCTTTCGCTTCACCATTTTCATCAAAAATAATGTAAGCCAAGCCTTTTGCACCACAGCCTTGTGCATGTTCGATCATTTTATCAAAGAATGAACGTGGTTGCGCTGCACATTTCGGTGCAGGAATAGCGCGGATTGACGCACCTTGTTCAATTTGTTTTACAAAAATCGAAAATTCTGAACCACGGAAAATTTCAGTCGCATCTGAAATCAAAATTGGGTTACGCAAATCTGGCTTGTCGATGCCATATTTTAACATCGCTTCCGAGTAAGGAATGTGAATAAATTTTTCTTCTAAAGTGCGTTTAGTACCAAATTTGGTAAAAATATTTTTAAGAACTGGCTCGATAGCGTTGAACACGTCTTCTTGTTCAACAAACGACATTTCCATATCGAGTTGATAAAATTCTGGGCTGCGATCAGCGCGCAAATCTTCATCACGAAAACATGGCGCGATTTGGAAATAACGGTTGAAACCTGAAACCATCAAAAGCTGTTTGAACTGTTGTGGTGCTTGCGGTAAAGCGTAAAATTTTCCCGGGTGAAGACGCGCTGGAACCAAATAATCGCGTGCACCTTCTGGAGATGAAGCAGTCAAAATCGGAGTTTGAATTTCTAAGAAACCTTGTTTGGTCATTTCAGCGCGAATCTCTGAAATTACCTGGCTGCGCAACACAATATTTTTGTGAGTTTTTTCACGACGCAGATCAAGAAAACGATATTTCAAACGTAATTCTTCTGGATATTCGTTGCCGTCATTGATCTGGAAAGGAATTTGTTCGGCCAAAGATTCGATGCTTAACTCATTAACTTTAACTTCAATTTCACCAGTCGGAATTTTCGCATTCACCACTTCCGCACCACGAGCCAAAACTTCGCCGACAATTGTGATTACTGATTCAAGTTTAATTGAAGCGATTTGATTTAACAAAAAAGTTACCGCTCCTTCTGATGAAGAGCCTTCGTTTTTTTTGAATGAGGAATGCAATAAATCTCTATCAATCACGATTTGCGTAATACCAAAATGATCGCGCAAATCGATAAAGATCAAACTTCCGTGATCTCTTTTCGAATGAACCCAACCTGAAAGTTTTACAGTTCTTTCTTCAACTGTTTTAATAGAACCATCAGAGTTTTTGTAATGATTTATGTTAAGCTCAGAACAATTGTGCGTGCGATATTTGTGCATAATTTAAAACAAAAAAAATCGGATGAAATTTTCATCCGACTAAAAATAAAAATTTGTTGCGGAGGCATTGGCTTTGCCAATGCGTAGCAACTCAACTTAAAACCTAAATTCAAAACGAAGTTTTGAATTTACTGTATTTAATAAGCATCATATGAGTTAGTTCCACCGTGATGCATACGGTTCGGACACACGTTACATTTCGAAGTCTTTGCCAACAACAACTCCAAAGCTCGCGGTTCTTTCAAACAAATGAACCACGCAAACATGTGATTCACCGGCAATAAAACCAAAAGGTAGAAGAATTTGTTCGTCAAAACGAAAGCCAAAAGCGAAACCATACCGTTTAGAGCCGCAAAAGTGTAGCTCACGCCAAGAAGCATCGGTGGTCGCGTTAAACCCAAGAATAGTGGATCGGTGCCGACGGTACCAGCCATAATTTTTCGTGAAAATAAATTGACAAAGGACTGCGCTGCACATAAAAAGCGCGGCCTCACAAAAAGTCAACTTCCTTCCTTACAAAATCTAATTTTTGCAATATGTCATTTTTAGCTTCTTGTCTTTCAAACGTTAAACCTTCTCCAACCATTGCCATTTCAATGAAAGCCGCAGAATTAAAGGCTTCAGGCAAAGACATCATTTCGCTAAGTATGGGCGAACCTGATTATGATACTCCAGATAACATCAAGGAAGCTGCAATTGCCGCGATCAAAAAAGGCGATACAAAATACACTGCAGTTGATGGAACAGCAGCTCTTAAAAAAGCCGTAATCGCCAAATTCAAACGCGAAAATAATTTAGAATATAAACCTTCAGAAATCTGTGTATCAACCGGCGCAAAACAAGTGATCTACAACGCTTTAGTTGCCACCATCAATCCTGGTGACGAAGTTATCATCCCTGCTCCGTACTGGGTTTCTTACCCAGACATGGTTTTGCTTTGCGGCGGAACTCCTGTGATTGTTGAATCTTCTGAAAAAACTAACTTCAAAATTTCACCAACTGCTTTGGAAGAAAAAATCACTCCAAAAACTAAATGGATAATTTTGAACTCACCAAGCAATCCAACTGGTTCTTGCTACTCTGAGCATGAATTAAAACTTTTAGCTGATGTTTTATTACGTCACCCACAAGTTCACATAATGGCTGATGACATTTACGAACATTTGGTTTTCGACGATTTGAAATTCACTACCATCTGCGAAGTTGAACCAAAGTTGAAAGATCGCACTTTGATCGTAAATGGCGTTTCTAAAGCTTATTCAATGACTGGCTGGAGAATTGGCTACGGCGCTGGCCCAGAAAAATTGTTGAAAGCAATGTCGATGATCCAATCTCAAAGCACTTCTAGCACTTCTTCAATTTCTCAAGCTGCTGCAGTTGAAGCTTTGAATGGCCCACAAGATTACATCCAAAATAGCAAAGCAGTTTTCCAAGCTCGTCGTGATATGGTGGTAAAAATGCTCAACAAAATTGATGGCATTAACTGTAACATGCCAAACGGCGCGTTTTACGTTTTCCCTTCATGCAAAGGCCTATTCGGCAAAAAAACTATGAGCGGAAAAGTGATTGAAAACGACAATGATTTTGCAGCTTACTTGCTTGAAGAAGCTTTGGTTGCAGTTGTTCCAGGTGTTGCTTTCGGCGCTCCTGATTTCTTCAGAATTTCTTACGCCGCTTCAGAAGAGTTCTTGCAAAATGCGATGGAAAGAATTGCTAACGCTTGTTCTAAATTAAAATAAACATTCTCCTGTCATCCTAAGCGTAACCAAGGATCTCATGAGACAAACTCCGAGTTTGCTTAACGAGATCCTTCGCTAACGCTCAGGATGACACCCATAATTTTTTATGTTACTCACCTTCGACATCGGAAACACCAACATCGTCATCGGCCTTTTTGACGGAGAAAAACTTACGCATAAATGGCGAATGATTTCTGACACCAAAAAATCTGCTGACGATTACGCTGTTGATTTAATTGAACTTTTTTTGAACGAGAAAGTTGATTGCTTGAAAGTTACCGGATCAATAATCGCATCTGTTGTACCTGCCATTACCAATAAAATTCATGAAGCTTTAAAAAAATTCACCAGCGAACAAATTTTGGTGATCGGCGAAAAAAACGTAAAACTCGACATCGATATTCAAGTTCAAAATAAAAATGAAGTTGGCGATGACCGTTTAATCAACTCAATTGCTGCTCGCCAAAAATTTGGTAACAGCTTGATTGTTATTGATTTCGGCACCGCAACAACTTTTGATGTTGTAGGAAAAAACGGCGAATATCTTGGCGGAATTATTGCCCCAGGGATTAATCTTTCGCTTAAAGCTTTACACGACATGACGGCGAAATTGCCAAAAATTTCTGTTCGTGCGCAAAAAAATGTTATCGGCAAAAACACGATTGAAGCAATGAACTCCGGCGTTTACTTCGGATATATTTCATTGATTGAAGGATTGATTGCCAAAATCGAAACAGAATTAAACCACAAAACGACCCGCATTATTACCGGCGGCCTTGCTGAAATTTTCAAAGACGCTTTGAAAGATTCAGTACAACATCATGAACCAGACTTAACTCTTGATGGCCTTCGCATTGTTTACGAAATGAATAAATCAAATGGATCTTAACTTAAAAAAACACTTTTCCGATTTGCTATTTCTGCCTCTCGGCGGCGCTAACGAAATTGGGATGAATTTAAATCTTTACCATCTCGACGGTAAATGGCTGATGGTTGATTGCGGTGTTGGGTTCGCGTCCGACGTGCCGGGAATCGACATGATGACTCCCGATATTTCCTTCATCAAAGCCAACAAAAAAAATCTTCTTGGGATTATTTTAACTCACATTCACGAAGATCACCTAGGCGCGGTACAATATTTATGGCGCGAGCTTGAAGTTCCAATTTACGCTTCCAACTTAGCAGCAAATTTTTTGCGCACCAAACTCGAAGAATTTAAACTCGATAAACAAGTTCCAATTCGTTTGATCGACTCCAGCAAAGATTTGCAAATCGGTCCTTTCGCCGTTGAATTTCTTGGCTTGACGCACTCAGTTCCTGAGATGAAAGCGCTCATCATCAAAACTCCGAAAGGAAATATTTTGCACACAGGAGATTGGAAATTCGATCCAAATCCTGTTATCGGCGAAGTTTCTGAAAAAGAAAAAATTCGCGAATGGGGCGATCAAGGAAAGTTCCTCGCGGTAATTTGCGATTCAACCAACGCCATTTCTGAAGGACATTCCAGATCAGAAGGCGATCTTCACAAATCTCTAAAATACTTGATCGAAGGCCGCAAAGGCATCGTTGGCGTTACAACTTTTGCATCCAACATTGCGCGTATTTACACCATCGCGTCAATTGCCAAAGAAGTTGGACGCAAAATTGTGCTCGCAGGATTTTCGCTACACCGAATTTATGAAGTCGCTAAAAAAAGCGGCTACGACTTTTCTGGTTTCGAATTTATTTCCGATCGCGAAATCAAATTTCACGACAAAAAAGATTTGTTGGTGATCTGTACTGGCTGCCAAGGCGAACCAAACGCTGCAGCACGCAAGATCGCTACTGGCCATCATCCAAGCATCAAATTTACTGTTGGCGATTTGATGATTTTCTCGTCAAAAATTATTCCGGGAAATGAGAAAAAAATCTTCGGATTGTTTGATGCTTTGGCCAAAAAACAAATCGATGTGATGACGGAAAAAGATCATTTCGTCCACGTTTCTGGCCATCCTTCGCAAGATGAGTTGAAAGAAATGTATGCGCTGGCGCGTCCAAAAATTGCTATTCCAGTTCACGGCGAATTTTTGCACACCAAAACCCACGCAGAATTGGCGCGTGATTGCGGCGTTCCTAAAACTATCCAAATCGAAAATGGTTTGGCGGTAAAATTACAAGAAGATTTTCAAGCATCTTGCGGAATTGTCGGATTCGTTAAACACGGCTATTTCGGCGTTGACGGCAAACAGCTTCTCAACCTTGATGGCGAAGTGATTCGCGAACGTCGTAAATTACAAAGTGCCGGAATTGTTACCGTTTCTTTAGCACTCGATGACAATCTGGAATTAATGGCGAAACCACGCGTTCAATGTATTGGATCGTATGATTTAAAATCTGATCGCGATGCTGAACACGCAATTAATCAAGAAATCCAAATTTTCTTACGTCACAAAGCTAAAGAACTTGGTTTACACAAAGCCAGCAAAGGTTTGAGCTTTTTGAAAAAGAAGAAAAAGAAATTAAAAGACACAATTTCAACTGCTGAAATTGAAAAAGCGTTGCGCGGAAAATTACTCAAAATTTTTGAGGATTTAATGGGCAAACGACCAGCGTTGGAAGTGACAGTACACTTAATCTAAAAAAATAATTTTCTGTCATCCTAAGCGCAGCGCAGGATCTAGTTAGCCAAATTCAGAACTGAATTTCGATATCCTTCGCTCACGCTCAGGATGACAAATATTGTAAATTACCATGAAAGCCGAATTTAAAATCATTGCTGACCATTTACGCTCAACATCATTTTTAATCGCTGATGGCGTTTTGCCAAGCAACGAAGGACGCGGTTATGTTCTACGACGCATTATGCGCCGCGCTATGCTTCAACTTCATAAACTTGGTGCCAAAGAAGCAAAAATGTACAAACTTGTTGATGCCTTAATTGCCGAAATGGGTGCAGCTTATCCTGAATTATCTCGTGCCAAAGCTGTAATCGTTGAAACACTAAAAAACGAAGAAGAAAAATTCCGCGAAACTTTAGAAAAAGGATTCGATATCATCGACAAAGAACTAGCCAAACCAGAATTAATTTGGACTGGAGACTACAAATTTTCAGGAAAAACTGCTTTCAAACTTTACGATACTTATGGTTTTCCCCTTGATCTAACTCAAATTATTCTTCAAACGAAAGGAATAAAAAATGGAGTAGATGTAGCGGAATTTAATCAAGAAATGGAAAATCAGCGTGAACGCGCAAGAGCAAATTGGAAAGGTTCTGGCGAGACGGCCGAAGAAAAAATCTTCTTCGATTTGAAAGAACAATTCGGCGAAACCAAATTTTTGGGTTATGAAACTTTAAGCGCGAAAGCCAAAGTTTTGGCCGTGTATCCAAACTTCATCATCCTAGATCAAACTCCATTTTACGCCACTTCTGGCGGTCAGAAAGGTGACGATGGAAAAATTAATAACATCGAAATTTCTGAAACTAAAAAATTCGCTGGCGGTTTGTTCGCGCATTTTTTTGCTAATCAAAAATGTGATTTAAAAGTTGGTGATGAAGTTGAAACAAACGTAAATTCTCAAACCCGCCAAGCCAGAGCCAGCAACCACTCAGCAACACATTTGATGCACAAAGCTTTGAAAGAAGTTTTGGGCAATTCGATTTCGCAAAAAGGTTCAAATGTTGATGCGTCTTACTTCACTTTCGACTTCAATTTCAATCGCGCCATGACTGCCGATGAAATCAAAAAAGTTGAAGAAATGGTAAACTCGCAAATCAAAAATTCTGCTGACGTTAACACAAAATTAATGGGCTTAGAAGATGCGAGAAACAGCGGCGCTGAGGCTTTGTTCGGGGAAAAATACGATTCTGAAGTTCGCGTTGTCGCGATGGGAAATTCCGTAGAGCTTTGCGGCGGAACTCACGTTAAAAATACTTCTGACATCGAAATTTTTAAAATCATTTCTGAAAAGTCAGTAGCTTCTGGAATTAGAAGAATCGAGGCTGTAAGCGGTGAAGCGGCGAAAGAGTTTTTACGTGCGCAACAAGAAAAAGCACAAAATCAAATCGCAGAATTAAAAGAAAAAATCGCCAAAAAAGATGAAGAAATTTTGACAATTGGCGGCGCGAAATCAGATCAGTCTTACTTACAAGAATCTGATGCCAAAAACTTAGAAGAAATTTTGAAGAAACGCGACAAAGAAATTGAGCGTCTGAAAAAAGAAAAACTAGTTGCGGAATTAAATAATCTCAAAGCTGAAAGCGTTGGCGCTGTAAACCTAGTGAGCTATACATTTGCTAATGGTGACGCTAAAGATATTCGCGAAATTTTGTCTGATGCCAAAGCTAAAAAAGAATTCCAATCAAATTGCATCTTCGCATTTTTTGGTTGTAAAGACGATAAAGTTGCGGTCTGTATTTCCATCAGCGCTGATTTGTTGGAAAAATTCGATGCCGCAAAATTAATCGCACCAGCTGTTGAAGCTGTTGGTGGCAAAGGTGGCGGTGGAAAAAAAGATTTAGCGATGGGCGGTGGAATCAATAAAGACGGTATTGCAGCAGCAATCACAGCAGTAAAAAATTTGATCGGATAATATGACAAAAAAATATTTCGGAACTGATGGAATTCGCGGCACAGCGAATAAATTCCCTATGACTGCAGAAATCGCCCTAAAGGTTGGCATGGCGATTGGGGCGAAATTTATTGATGGCGATCACCGTCATCGCGTTGTGATTGGAAAAGATACGCGACTTTCTGGTTATGTAATTGAACCGGCTTTGACCGCTGGTTTGGCAGCTGTCGGCATGGATGTGTTTTTAGTTGGTCCAGTTCCAACTCCTGCAGTATCAATGCTGACTCGTTCAATTCGCGCTGACATTGGGATTATGATTTCCGCTTCACACAATCCTTATCACGATAACGGGATCAAAATTTTCACCCGCGATGGCCACAAACTCAGCGATAAGCTAGAAAGAGAAATTGAAGAATTGATCGAAGGCGATATCACGCCGCATTTAGCTGAATCAAAAAATTTCGGCCGTGTAACTCGTCTTGATGATGCTTCTAATCGTTATATCGAGTTCGTAAAAAATTCTTTCCCTAAAGATAAAACTTTGACTGGCATGAAAATTGTCGTCGATTGCGCCAATGGTGCGGCATACAAAATCGCGCCAAAAATTTTCTGGGAACTTGGAGCTGACGTTTTCGAAATTGGTACTGAACCAAATGGCTTTAACATTAACGAACATTGTGGATCAACTCATCCTGAAGCACTGTGCAAAAAAGTGCTCGAAGAAAAAGCCGACATCGGAATTGCGTTGGATGGCGATGCTGATCGTCTTTTAATTGTTGATGAAAAAGGCAATGCAATTGATGGCGATAAATTAATCGCCATGATCGCTGAAAAATTACACAATGATGGCAGTTTAAAACGTGATACTGTTGTTGTTACGCAAATGTCGAATTTGGCTCTCGAAAATTATTTGAGCTATATCGGTGTTTCAACAATTCGCTCGCAAGTTGGTGATCGTTACGTTTTGGAAGAAATGAAGAAAAATAAATGTAACTTTGGTGGCGAACAATCTGGTCACATCGTATTGTCAGATTATTCAACAACGGGAGATGGTTTAATTGCTGCGCTGCAGGTTTTATCGGTAGTTTGTGATGCAAAAAAACCAGTAAGTGAAGCGGTAAATCTTTTTGAGCTGTTCCCACAAATTCTGAAGAATACCAAATTTGATGCCGGTAAGAAAAACCCTCTCGAAGAAAAATTTGTTCAAGATTTTATCAAAGCAAAAGAACAAGAATTAGGCAGTAATGGTCGAATCTTGGTACGCAAATCTGGCACTGAAAATTTGATTCGTGTTATGGCTGAAGGAAAAGATAAAGCTCAGATAGCTAGAATTATTGATGAGATTATTGAGTGCATTAACGCGTAGGTTTTTACGTGGATTATAAATGATTTAAGTTCTGCTGGAAAACCCCCCGACCCTACGGGCCATCCCCCTTGACAGGGGGGCTTAGTCAACTTTCCCCCCTGTCAAGGGGGATGGCCCGTAGGGTCGAGGGGTTTCTCTAGCGAATATCCAATATATCACTCCCCTAAAAATAGACAAAAAAAAGCCGAGTCAGTTTAAAACTGACTCGGCTTTTTAATTTCAATCAACTCAAAGACTAGTTAGCACCTTGAGCAATTGTGATTCCATATTTTTTGCTCAAGTATTTTTCAACTTCTTGACGATCAGCTTTTTTCAAAGCGTTGTCGAAAACAATGATTTCAGCAATTTCACCGATAAAGTCGGTAGTAGTGCTGCTTGCAGTTGAGTTACCAATACGAACCGCACCGCTAGTTGGGTCAACCCAGTTAGAAACGGTGATAGTTTTAGCAGTATCGCTAGAAACACCGCCACCATTTTTGTAAGCTTTAGCAGCAGCAGTTGATTGTGGAACACCATTTACAGAATTTGGATCAAGAGTTACACAAACAATATCAGCAGTACCACCAGAAGTAGCTGTAATACCGAAGTTGAAAGTTGAAGAAACACCATAAGTAACTTTAGTCAAACCTGCTGAAGTAATGCTGATACCGAAACCGTTAGTACCGCTAGTTCCGTTATATAATACAGTATTTTCCGCAGTAAGGTTAGTTGAACGAGCAACGTAACAAACTGTGTAAGCACCAAAAGCGGCATTAATTGGAACAGCAAGTACATTTGAGAAAGACGTATTATTATCTGCAAAAGCAACTGCTGGCAAAGAGTTGATACCACTCGAAGCTTTGTAAGTTATACCAGTACCAGCAGAAAAAGTGTTAGGGATAGAAAGCTGTGGATTGATGTCGTACCAAGTTGTCAAAGTAGTTCCATCAACTGCTTCAGTAGATTTGAAGCTGTTTTCCATAGTTGGTTCCAACCATAGCACTAGACCTTTGATACTATTAACTGCAGAGCTTTGAGTAAGAGTTCTGGCAGTTGTTAATTTCGATTGTCTAACAAGACGACTTGCTTGCGTAACGCCAGCGATTAGTACCCCAATAATTAGGATAACGATTGAAAGCTCAATCAATGAAAAGGCACTAGATTTATTTTTCATACTTAAATTGTACTGATTTATTGAGAAACAGGATAACAAAACTTCCGCAGAAAATGGAAAGGATTGAGGCGATTAAAATTCCAATTTTTAGGCGGTCAAGAATTATCTCAAGCAATTCTGGAGATATATTATTTTGTACAAAAGAGAGCTCACCAATAAATAAACTCATAGTGAATCCGATACCTGTAAAAATTGACACGGAGTAGAATTGTAACCAAGAAACAGTAGTAAAGAGATTTTTTGGCAAAACAGCAATTCTAAATCTTACCGCTAAAAAACTAAACAACATCACACCAATTTGTTTACCAAAAAATAGACCAAAAATTATTCCCAAAGTAAGTGGATTTGAAATTTCAGTCGCAAAGTTTTGAGAAATTTTTACACCACTATTTGCCAATGCAAAAATCGGTAAAATAACAAAATTTACTGCTGGAGAAATTTTATGAGCCAAGTCATTCAAAAAGTCTTTACGACCAACTTTTAGTGGCACGAATAAAGCTGACAAAACTCCGGCCAAAGTAGCGTGTATTCCTGACTGCAAAATCATCAACCATAGAAAAATTCCACAAAGAATATAAAAGAAGATGTTATCTGATTTGCTATAGTTGAGTAAGAACAAGGCTGTAAGAGGTACTAGCGCCAAAAATAAATGCGTCAGATGCAATTCATGAGTGTAAAAAATCGCAATTATTAAAATCGCCAACAGGTCATCAAGAACTGCCAAAGTTACGATAAAAATTTTGAGAGAATGCGGAATTCTTTTGCCAAAAAAACATAATATTCCGTAAGCAAAAGCGATGTCAGTTGCAGTTGGGATTGCAAATCCTGAAAGATTTTGCGGCTGATTAAAATTAAAGGCGAAAAAAATCAGCGCAGGAACAATAACACCACCAAAAGCGGCAATCGCCGGTAAGATGATTTTTTTAATGTTGTTTAATTCACCAATTAAAACTTCTTTTTTTAGTTCCAGACCAATCAAAAAAAAGAACAATGCCATTAAAGCATCGTTGATCCAGTCTTTTAGAGATAAATTTTTTTCAATTTGCAAAAAATCAACAACCAGCGGTAGTGAAATTTTTAACGTCTGCGAGTAAACTTGAGAAAAAGGAGAGTTAACCCAAGACATCGCAATAAATGTAGCGACACACAATAAAATTGCAGTTGCGGCTTCTAATTCAAAAAAGTTTTTCAGCTTTCTAAAGATCATTTACTAAATTTTAAAATCTTCACCAAGATAAACTTTCTTAACTTCCATGTTGTTGACAATTTCTTCTTTCGAACCGGAAGTTAAAATCATACCATCATAAACAATATAAGCACGATCAACAATTGATAAAGTTTCACGTACGTTGTGATCAGTGATCAAAACGCCAATATTTTTGTTGGTTAGATGCGAAACCATCAATCTGATGTCATTAACCGCAATCGGGTCAATACCAGCGAAAGGTTCATCAAGCAAAATAAATGAAGGATTTGTAGCAAGAGCACGAGCGATTTCGACACGTCTTCTTTCACCGCCAGACAACGCCAAAGCGTGAGATTTTCTGATGTGAGTAATTGAAAACTCCTGCAACAATTCTTCTAAACGTGCTTTGCGCACCGCTTCATCTTTCTCAACAATCTCAAGTACCGAGTAAATATTATCTTCGACATTCATATCACGAAAGATCGACGCTTCTTGTGGCAAATAACCAACACCCAAGCGTGCTCTTTGATACATCGGCATACTAGTAATATCGATTTGATCGATAAAAATATGACCTTTTCCCACATTAACCAATCCAACAATCATGTAAAAACAGGTGGTTTTACCTGCACCATTTGGCCCTAGAAGACCAACAACTTCGCCTTGTTTTATTTCAAAACTAATATCACGAATAACAGTTTTCTTACCGTATTTTTTGCTTAAATGTTGAGCGCTTAAAACTTTACTCATTATTTTTCTTTTTGGTTTTTTTAAATTCTTTGGCATCGTCACCAAGTATGACTACGACTCGCTTGTCTTCATCCAACGTCTTATCTTCCTTTTGTCCGACAAAGTTACTTTTCTTAGTTGAAATGTGATGGATAAATTTATCGCCTTTAGCGATTGAAACACCATTGTTCACAACCACATTTTTTTCCAAAACAAAAGTATCTTCTTTAGGGTCGTAATATCCACTATCGCCAGTTGCAACAAATTCATCACTAAAAATTTTTACCTTCTCATCAGTGTAGATTTTTTTTATCGATGATTGTTTTTCTGACTTAGGTGCAGAATTTTCTTCAGAAGTCTTTTCTTCTGTATCTTCAACTGCTTCAGTATTTTTTTTGTTCTCTTTACTTTCATCATAAAGAACCGTCATTTTTTGCGAAAGCAAAGTGCTGTCTTCTTTTTCAATAACAACATTGCCGATAAAGTTCACAGCCTGAGATTTTCTCTTGATGTCGATTATATCAGATCTTATTTTCGTCGGAGCTTCTTTAGCTGGTTTAGCTACAGATTTTTTTACGACATTTTTTCCTTCTTGCGCATTAGACGAAACGCAAAAAATCAGCAGCAAAAAAAATTTTAGAAAAATGAAAAACCTGAACATGAAATTTAATTTCGGACGTTTTGTCTTCTTTATTTTTATCAGCTTAATTGCCGGCATTATAATCTTTAATACCCCCAAAAGCCTTGACGCTGAAGAGCTGAAGCGATTCAATCAAGATCCTAAGAGCTACAATGTTAAGTTGCAAATTTTTAATCAGGACAATTCCCAAATTGCCGAATTCATGACCGCAATCGCAGATGATGATTACAAAAAAATGTACGGCTTAATGTTTGTAAAAGATCTTCCTGAAAATTTTGCCATGCTCTTCAATTTCAATCACAATATCATCGCCACCATGTGGATGAAGAACACTTTGATTCCACTCGATATGTTATTTATTGATGGCGATGGCATTATCGTAAATATCAAACACAATGCTGAACCTCGTTCTTTAGAAGTAATTTCTTCAGAAAAACACGTACAACAAGTTCTCGAAATCAATGGCGGAATTTGCCAAAAGCTCGGAATTGAAATTGGTGACAAAATCAGACTCTTGAAATAATGAAAATTTTTTTAGTCAGCGAAAAGCTGGAAAATAACCTTAAATCTTCAACAAAATCAGCCTTTTACAGCTTTATCACCAAATCACAAAAAGATGATTTTAATGTTAGCGAACAAGTTAACAAAATTATCACCCAAACTAAAAAATCTGGCGACTCTGCTCTTATCAAGCTTTCTAATCAATTCGATAAAACCACTTTCAAAAAAGCGTCAGATTTTGTTGTTACCGAAAAAGAAATTCTCGCTGCTGAAAAACAAGTTACCAAATCAATAAAATCAGCTCTCAATCAAGCGTTTAAACGCATTAAATCTTACCACGAGAAACAACTACCGAAAGATTTTCGCTATCACGACAAAGATGGTGTTGAACTTGGAAATTTATGGCGCGCCATTGAATCAGTTGGAATTTACACACCGGGTGGAACTGCATCTTATCCAAGTTCAGTTTTAATGTCTGCAGTTCCGGCATTGGTCGCCGGCGTTAAAGATATCAGCATGTGTGTTCCCACAAGTGGCGGAAAAATTAATCCCGCAGTTTTGGTTGCGGCAAAAATTTGTGGTATCAAAAAAATCTACAAAGTGGGCGGAGCGCAAGCTATTACTGCTCTAACTTATGGTACAAAAACGATCGCCAAAGTTAATAAAATTGTCGGACCAGGAAATTCTTACGTTGCTTGCGCTAAAAAGATTCTCTTCGGAGACGTTGGAATTGACATGATTGCAGGGCCAACTGACATCACAATTATTGCTGATAAAAATAACAATGCTGATTGGATCGCCGCTGACGCACTTTCACAACTTGAACATGGCATTGATTCGAAAGCATTTATAATCACCGACAATCAAGATTTTGCCATGCAAATTGCAACTTCAATTCACAGAATTGCCAACGATTTACCGCGCTTCGCCATTATCGAAAAAAGCTTGGAAAACTCAGCAATTTTTGTGATTAAAAATTTGTCCGATTCAATTCATTTAGCGAATTTTATCGCCCCAGAACATTTAGAAATTGCCATCAAAAATCCGCAAAAATTCGTCGACAAAATTCAAAATGCTGGAGCAATTTTCTTGGGAAATCATACTCCAGAAGCAATTGGTGACTACATGGCCGGCCCAAGCCACACATTACCAACATCAGCTTGTGCTAAATTTTCCAGCGGACTTTCGGTTTTTGATTTTCTAAAACGAATTTCACTAATTTCTTGCGATAAACAATCTTTCGCCAAACTGGCAAAAAACACTTCTGTTCTTGCAGAGTGTGAAGGTTTACACGCCCACCAACTAAGTATTGATATCAGAAGATGAAAAAAAATTTCCGCATCGCATTAACCATTTTATCAATCAGCTTGTTGCTCTTTTCTTGTGCTAAGAAGAAGGAAGAAAAAGAAAATGCTGAAATAGCTTACACCAAAGCAATGAAGCAGTTAAAAGATAAAAACTATACCACCGCCGCTGAAGCTTTTTCGAAAATTGATGATGATTATCCTTTTTCAAAATGGGCGATCAAAGCACAAACCATGGCGGTTTACGCCTATTATAAAGATGAAGATCACACCAAATTAGTTTCTACAGTCGATGATTTTATTCGACTCAATCCAGCAAATGAAGCTGTGCCTTATATGATGTATATGAAGGGATTATCCTTTTATAACCAGATTCCTGAAATCAATCGCGCACAAGATAATACTCACGAAGCTTCTATGACTTTCCGAGAGTTGATTGCACGTTTTCCCGCTGATGAACATTCAATTGATGCTCGCAATAAATTATCTTTTGTTGATGAACATTTGGCTGGAGCAAAAATGTCAATTGGACGTTACCAGATGTATAATAAAAACTATGTTGGTGCGATTCATAATTTTACCGAAGTTACTGAGCGCTATCGCGGCACCAATCAAGTTCCAGAAGCCTTCTTCCGACTTACGGAAGTGTATTACAAAATCGGTTTACAAAAAGAATCTTTGGCAGCTTTTCGTTTACTCAAATCTTACTTTCCGCAAAATGTTTGGGTAGAAACAGCAGAAAAAATTGATCCGGTTTTGTTCAATGAAAAATAATTTTGAGTCTAATTTTCAGAAAGGAAGTCATCATATTTGGCTCCCTTATACTCAAATGCAGAATCACGTCCCGCAGCTTGAAGTTATTGATGCGAAAGGTAGTAAGATTTTCTTAAAAGATGGTAGAGTTTTAATTGATGGTATCAGCTCTTGGTGGTCAACAGCACATGGTTACAAACATCCTAATTTAGTCAAAACGATTGCGAGTCAGGCGAAAAAATTATCGCACATTATGTTAGCTGGATTTGCTACCGATCCAACTTACAAGCTAGCACATCGTCTTTGTCAGTTTAGCAAAATGGATCGCGTATTTTTCTCTGATTCTGGATCAACTGCCATAGAAGTTGCGATGAAAATTTGCTGGCAATTTCATATCAATTCTGGCGATCGCAATAAAACAAAATTTATTTCTTTCAAAAATTCTTATCACGGTGACACTACTGGGGCAATGTCTCTTGCTGATCTTGATTCTGGCATGCATGAAAAATTTCAACCAATTTTGCTGAAAAATTTTTCACTAGATCTACCAAAAAATAAAACTGACTTAGAAAATTTTGAAAAATTTGTCGTTGAGAACAAAAATATTTTAGCCGGAATTTTTGTTGAACCTCTAGTTCAATGTGCTGGCGGCATGATTTTTAGTGACACAACAATTCTGCACGAAATTTTTAACATCGCCAAAAAACATCAAATTCTTTTTGTCGCTGATGAATGTGCTGTTGGATTTTATCGTTTAGGTAAAAAATTTGCTTGCGACATCGCCGAAATTTCACCAGATATTTTAGTGGTTGGGAAGGCTTTAACTGGCGGCACTATGACCTTAGCCGCAACTTTGGTCAAAGAAGAAATTTTTACAAAATTCTTAAACGAGTCACTTAATTTTGCTTTGATGCATGGCCCAACTTTTATGGGAAATCCCCTAGCCTGCGCTGCTGCGAATGCTTCTCTCGATATTTTTGAAAAGGAAAATTACGAGCAAAAAGTTTCTGAAATCGAAAAATTCTTAAGCAAAGAATTAAAAAAATGTCGTAAACTGCCAAAAGTTAAAGATATACGAGTTCTTGGTGCAATTGGCGTTGTCGAAGTTGATGGTGATTTTGAATTGATGAAAAGATTGCGGAAAGATTTTGTCGCCGCCGGAGTTTTCTTACGTCCTTTTTCGAATTGCGTTTACGTAATGCCAGCGCTTAACATCAAAAAGTCAGAGCTGAGAAAAATTACCGATGCAATTTTTCTTACATTGTCATCCTGAACAAAGTGAATGATCTCGTTAGCCAAACTCCAAATTTTTCTAACAAGATCCTTCACTTCGTTCAGGATGACAGCGAGTTAGAATTAGAAGTGGTATGCGATACCAAATTTTAAAATACGATTCTTACTGTAAACCTTGTCGAAATAAGCTCCAGTGGTGGTATAATCACCGCTAACATGTGATTTAAAAATATTAGACTGTTCGTTATATTCCAAAACAAAAGAGAATTTATCAAACGGACTATATCCAATGCCGGCACCGTAAAAAGTCGCCATATCACTACCACTTTTAACATCTTTGTTAACTGAATCTGACATTCTGATCGTATAGTTAGTTGACGATAAACCTCCAACCAAAAATGGCGCAATACCGTAATCAAAATCGTAACCAACATCAACTTTAAATCCGTAGCGATTATTTAGTTCAACCACGTTTCCATAAGACTTTCCAGCTCCACTCACTCCAAGATTTTCATAAAAAACCGCCGGGGCGACAAACAACCATTTTAAAGGATCAATCAAAGTTTTTTCAGCACTGAAAGCATATTTATAGGTGAAACCATAACCTACACCATCAGGATTTGGATATTCGTTAGATACGTAATATCTCTGCCCATCAACATAAGTATCACCAAAAGTTGAGGTACTATATGCTTTATATTCAGAAGAAGCGCTCAAGCGATTTGTACTATTAATACCAACTGCATCAACTTGGAAATAGTGCCCTTTTGTTGCACCAGCATAAGCAAAAACTTGCGTTGAAAGAGAGCATAAAAAAATTATCGCAACAAAGTTCTTGGCCAGCGAAATACAATTGGTCATGAAAATTTAAGTTTGGTTTGAAAAAAATTATTCGTGGTAAAATCTGTCGATCACATTTTTGTACTTTTCTTCCAAAACATTACGTTTCAATTTCATGGAAGGAGTAATGTCTCCAGACTCAATGGATATAGATTCCAAAGCGATGTGAAATTTCTGAATTTGTTCCCAGTGATCGCAATTAGCGTTAATGCGATCGACATTTTTTTGGACAAATTTTTGCAAAATTTGCGAAGCTAAAAATTCCTCATCACTACCAGAAAAGTCAAATTTCTTTTTGAATTTTGTTAAAATTTCAAAATCGGGAAACAATAACGCGCTGGTAAATTTTCTACCTTCCGCAATAACAACTGCACCAATGAGAAATTCTAAACTGGTCGCTAACTTTTGTTCCAGAGGTACTGGACGAACATATTTGCCATTAGCATTTTTAAAAACTTCTTTTTTACGACCGATAATTTTGATAAAACCTTCATCGTCAATTGCTGCTAAGTCACCAGTTTTAAGCCAGTTGTTTTCAATCACTTCTGCAGTTTTTTTCGGGTCATTATGGTAACCACGCATCACGTTTGGACCTTTGACTAATAACTCACCATCTTCAGCGATTCTAACTTGGACTGATGGGAAAGCTTTGCCGATAGTTGCGAATTTATGATGTTTTGGATTATTAGCACCAATCACGGGAGAGCTTTCAGTCATGCCATAACCACAAAATAAATCGATACCAATATTTTGGTAAAAACGTTCCATATCAACTGAAAGAGCAGCTCCGCCACAAATCATCATACGCATATTTCCGCCCAAAGCTATGCGAAATTTTTTGTAAATAAGTATATCAAAAATTTTATCGAATAAATTTTTCTTAGCATCTACATCCTTGATTAGAGCTCGTTTCAAAGCTTTTTGTCCTAAATATTTTTTTAAGAATGAAGATGAATCAACACCTTCTTTGATACGAGAAAAAACTTTTTCCATCACACGCGGAACTGTTGTCATAAGAGTTGGACGCACTTCTCGCAAAAAGATTCCAACATTCTTTACATCATCAACAAAGTGAACTGATACACCTTGCGTGATATAAAATAACATCACCATACGTTCAAAAATATGGGCCAGCGGCAGAAAAGAAATTATCACGTCTTCTTGATAAAGCGGAAAACAAACTGCGGTATCGTGAATTTGCGAGACCAAATTATCGTGAGTTAATTCAACACCTTTTGGCTTTCCTGTACTACCTGAAGTATAAATTATTGTCGCTAAATCTTGTGGCTGTGCAATTTTTAGCAGATCTTCGAGAACATATTTTTTCTCATCAGCCGCTTTTTTACCCAATAAAATCAAATCTTCAAAGCCGAGGCAATCTTTTTCGTCAACATTATAACCAATAATTCTAACTGCCGAATTCGTCGCCTTTACTTGTTTGATAATTTCAGAACTGTCGGTGAAAAAATATTGAACTTTAGCATCAGCAATTTCGAAGAGCAGATTTTCTTTCGATATATTACTGAAAATTGGAACAGTTACCGCACCCGCTAAAATAGCTCCTAAATCAGCGATCAACCAAATTGGATTTTGGTAAGAACAAATGGCGAAAGATTGATTTTTAGTCAGGCCAATTTCTTTAAGACCGCAAGCAAAATGAAATGATTTTTCTAAAAATTCCTGATTAGAAAAACTTCTCCACACACCATTTTCTTTAAAGTTAAGTGCACGTGGATTGGCAAATTTATTGGCCTGAAAAGATAAGATTTGCGATAGCGTTACAAAATCTTGCATCAATTTTATAAAATATTTTTAACCAATGCTAACAACATCAAAAGTTTACGATGAATTACTTCATGATCACGAAGATAAGAGCGTATCATCATATCAACGCCAGCCTCTTTGGCAAAATAAAGACAGATAATCATCAAAAACATGACGGAAAAATAATTGGCAATCGAATCAATAAAACGTGCACCAATTGTGGATTCTGTCATCTTAACATCTTGCACTTTTTTGATTCGTCTTACAGTTCCGGGATGAGTTGAGAAAAGTGTAAAATATCCACTTTTTCCAAGCATTGATAAAGCTAATGCCATGTTGTGTCCACCAAAGGCGTAAGCTGATTGACGATCACAGCGATATTCAATAGCACGGCTAACAAAACGGCGTAAAAATTCGTAAATATTATAAACAATAAAACGGTTAAATGAAGTCAGAATAAAACGCACAATTGAATACAGATCATTCATCAAAAATGCATAAGATCTAACGCCGGGAACAAACAACATGAAGCGCGACAACAATCTAAAGAAAAAACTCATGATTGAGGAAACAAAATTCGTCACTTTTTGATTAGTGATAATCAAAAAACCCGGCAAAAAATCTTTGTTAACTAAGTGAGACATCTCGTGTCCCATAATGCTGCGGATCGCATTTAAGAATCTTTTTGGATCTGGGCACTCAACTAAATAATGTTTTATTAATCCTTGAGTTAAAACAATCGCTCTTTTGTTGAAACTACTGACTGCAAAAGCGTTAATTTCATCTGAATTTTTTATGTAAAGATGAACGTTTTTTTCACCAAATCTGGTTTTCACCTGGTCGAAAATATCACTTAAAAAATCATAATCTTTAATCTTTTCAAAACGGCTACAATTCTTTAGCGAAGAACGAACAGAAAATCCGAAAAGAAAATCGAGAAACAAATAAAATAACATCAAAAAGCTAACGACAAAAAGCAGTAGGAATACTGCCAATTTGATTTCAGACAAAACACCTTCACTAATCGTAAAAGAACGGTGACCAAAATTAAGTAAAGGTAACAGAGCCACAGCAAATGGCGAAGCTAGAACCACAATGTTAAACACAGTGATCACATAGACCAAAATAAGATTTATCGGCTTAGCAAACATGGATTTAAAAGGAAAATTAGGAAGAAAGATGTTTGATTTTTTTTGCTAACTTATTACTTAAGTCATGAAGTTTTCAATTCTTTAATATCTGTTCTCTTAAAAAAATGCGCACGATCCAAGTTCAAAATCTTAAAATCTCTAACAACCTTCCTTTCACTTTAATTGCTGGCCCTTGCCAGACTGAGTCGATGGATCATAGCTTGATGATGGCAAGCAACATCAAAAGAATTTGCGATAAACTCGGCATTAATTTCATCTACAAATCATCTTTCGATAAAGCCAACAGATCAAGCATTGGCGGCCAACGCGGCGCTGGTTTGGAAAAAACTTTGCCAATCTTCGCTGAAGTCAAAAAACAATTTAAATGTCCAATCATTACCGACATTCACAGCGAAGAACATTGCCGTATTTTGGCTGATCGCGAAGAAGTCGATATTTTGCAAATCCCAGCCTTCTTGTGCCGTCAAACTGACTTGTTAGAAGCTGCAGCAAAAACGGGCAAAGTCATCAACATTAAGAAAGGTCAATTTTTAGCACCTTGGGATGCAGCTAATATTGTTAAAAAAATGGATCACTTTGGAAATCAAAATGTGATGTTGACTGAACGTGGCGTAAGCTTCGGATATAACACTTTAGTTTCTGACATGCGCAGCTTGCCAATTATGGCGCAAACTGGTTGCCCAGTTGTTTTTGATGCAACACATTCAGTTCAACAACCAGGTGGTTTGGGTGGCGCAAGTGGCGGTGAGCGTAAATTCGTTGATACTTTGGCTTCAGCTGCAGTTGCGGTTGGTGTTGCTGCTGTATTTATGGAAGTACATCAAGATCCGGATAATGCTCCTTCTGATGGCCCTTGCATGGTGCGTTTAGATCATTTGGAAAAACTTTTAACTAAGCTAAAAAAATTGGACGAAATCGCCAAAGCTTCATAAAAAATCATTCGAAATATGAGCAATAATTCACTTCATCTTTTAGTAATCGACGACGATACCAGACTGCGTAATCTTTTATGTCGTTTTCTTGAGGAAAGCGGCTTTAAAGTTTCGGTAGCTAAGGACACTATTGAAGCTAAAAATCTCATTGCTGAAAATAAGTTCGATTTATTGATCGTTGACGTGATGCTACCTGGCGAAACCGGTGTCGAATTTACCTCAAACTTGCGTCAATCTTCGACTATTCCAGTGATTATGCTGACCGCACGAGGTGAATTTGAAGACCGCATCAAAGGTTTAGAAGCTGGCGCTGACGATTATTTGCAAAAACCTTTCGAACCAAAAGAACTTCTTCTGCGCATCAATAACGTTTTGAAACGAGTTGGCGTTGCAAGCTCTGATCCAAACATTTGCCGCTTCGGCGATTTCTCTTTTAACCTGATTGATTCACGTTTGAAAAAAGGTGATAGCTTCGTTCACATCACCGATTCTGAAGCCAAAATTTTAGCAATTTTGTGCAAAGAGAAAGGCAAGGCAGTCAGCCGCGAAAAACTTTCTAACCTTTGCGGAGACATTGACGAACGCAGCATCGATGTTCAAATAACCAGACTTCGCAGAAAAATCGAAACCAATCCCAAACAACCTCATTACTTACAAACTGTAAGGAATCACGGTTATGTGATTTACGAATAGATTATCTTATTTTAGTTCAAATCTAAACACGTAAAACGGTTGCGCGTGAATTTGGCATAAGTCATGCAATCTTGATATTCTTGCTTTGACAGCCCCAAAGATTTGGGTGATTTAGAAATTTTAAAGTGAGAAAAAATTTCTTTTAAACGTGATTCTTCAAGATGAATTTTTTGTAGTTCTTTTTTTAACTTCTCATCAAGTGGTTTTGGTTTTTGCACAATTTTTTGGTGATATTCTTCTAAACATTGTGCCGCAACTTTTTTGCCGAAAAAATTTGTCACATTTTTAATCGCATTTTTATCGTCTGAAAAAATTTCCGACGCATTTCCAGTTAAGATATTTTTCTGCAATTTTGCCGCACTCAAAGTTGTAACCGCGATCAGTTCTCCGTGCAGTTTTTCTTCGGAAATCTTGGGATATTTCATGTCGATTGTGTGCGAAATCATGTGCTCAGATTGGCTTGCTGGATAAGAACCACCAGCCTTTGTCATTGCTTGTCCAGAAAGCAATAGAATTTCGATTAAAATTTTTAATAACTTCTCATCTCGCAGCGAAAATTTACGATAATTTTTTAGCAGAAAATCAACTTTTGGCTGTAGTTCAGTAAACAATTTCTCGTCAAATTTTGTGCCTAAAATTTTGTGCGATAAATACCAATCGAACCAACAAGAATAAAAACACAAACTATCGCCAATCCCTGCTTTTGTAAGTCTTGCTGGCGCAGATTTTAAAATTTCTAAATCACAAAACACCATTTCTGGCAAAGTTGCTGGCAAAGTTTTTTTATGTCCTGAAATTGTGATCGAAGCATTTTTCGACAAATAGCCATTCATCGACGCAGCTGAAGCAATAATTGCGTAAGGAATATTTTTTTGTGCCGAATTATATTTGCACAGATCGTTGATCGTCCCACTTCCAAGCGCTAAAATAAAATCACAATTCTTTAGCGCTGCCGAAATTTTTTTGAGATTTTTGTCATCAGCTTTGGGATTTTTTAGAATCAATTTTTGATGATTTTGCGCCAAAAAATCTGGAGTAAAAAATCTAGCGCAATTTTTCCAAATTTTTTCATCGGTCACAAAAAGAATTTTTTTACCCGCAAACTTTAATTCTTGTGGTCTCAGGCTGTAAGAAATTTTTATGTTTTTAGTCATGAAAAAACTTGTGGGATAAAAATTGTTTTTTATGTTGCGGCACTTATTGGAACTAGTTGTCCCCTCGCACAAATTAAATTCAATTTAAAAATGGAAAATCTTCAACTATTCCTGCTGATTTTGCAGGTCATAATTGCTGTTGTTATGATTGTTTTGGTGTTAATCCAAAAATCTGATGGCGATTCTTTAAGCGGTATCGGTGGAGGTTCTGGTGGTCTTAATTCTGTAATGTCGAGCAAAGCTTCAGCCAGCGCTTTGACCAAAGCAACGATGATTTTGATCGGAATTTTTATGCTAAACTGCCTGATATTGGCTTCAATTTCCAACTCGGCAAAAAAATCGATCCAACAAGAACTCGAACAAACAATTCAAGAACAAGAAAAAGCTGCACCAACTGCACCTGCAGTTGAAGAAACTCCTGCGACTCCAAAGGTCGATAACTAAATCTCAAAATTAACATGAAAGTTACAGCTCTAAATCAAACTCACCGCGATCAAGGCGCAAAAATGGTTGAATTTGCTGGCTACGACATGCCAGTTCAATATGCTGACGGCATGTTGAAAGAACATGAATGGACTCGTTCTGGCAATGTTGGAATTTTTGATGTTTCGCACATGGGACAATTCTTCATCGAAGGCGCAGACGTTGTAAAATTCTTGTCTCACATCACGCCAACTGATTTTTCTCTCAGCACTCCAAATCTTGCGAAATACACAGTTTTAACCAATCCACAAGGCGGCATTATTGATGATTTGATCATCACCAAATTGACCGATACAAAATTTTTCATCGTATTAAACGCCGGCTGCAAAGAAAAAGATTCAGCTTGGATCAGAAAAAATCTTCCAGCAGGAATTAATTTTACCGAACTATCTGATCGCTCTCTAATCGCGGTTCAAGGTGGCAAAGCTGAAGAAGTTTTAAATAAATTTTTAGCTGCCGGAAACTTGGCTGAATTGCCTTACATGAATATCGGTTTCTACAAATTGAAATCTGGCGAAGAAGTTTTCATCAGCCGTACTGGCTACACCGGCGAAGATGGTTTTGAAGTTTCAATTCCAAACTCTGCCGCGGCGAAATTCTGGCTTGATCTTTCAGCTCAATCAGAAGTTAAACCAATCGGACTTGGCGCTCGCGATTCACTTCGTTTAGAAATGGGTTACCCACTTTACGGTCACGATTTGGACGATACAACTTCACCAATCGAAGCCGCTCTTGGTTGGGTTGTTAGCAAAAGCAATACAAGTTTCATTGGTGCTGATCGTGTTTTAAAAGAAAAAGCTGAAGGCGCGTCACGCAAAAGAATCGGTGTTAAATTGCTTGATCGCGGCATCGCTCGCGAAGGCACAGAAATCAGAAAAGATGGTAAAAAAATCGGCGTTTTATCAAGCGGCGGATTTTCACCAAATCTAAAAGTTTCAATCGGACAAGGCTATTTTGAAACCGCTTTGGCCAAGGTTGGAGATAATGTTACAGCAGTTGTTCGCGATCGCGAAATTCCTGCAGTTTTAACTTCGCCAGTTTTTGTCGAAGCAAAAACCAAATCAGTTAAAAAATAATTAATAACTTAGTTGTCATCCTGAGCATGGCGAAGGGTCTTGTTTGATAAATTAACAAGATCCTTCGCTATGCTCAGGATGACAAGATTAACAATAACAAAAGGAGAAAGTATGAAATTTACTAAAGACCACGAATGGATCAAAGTTGAAGGCGATGTTGCTACAATCGGAATTACCGAATATGCAGCTGATGCTTTGGGCGAATTAGTTTACGTTGAACTTCCAAAAGTTGGTAACACTTACAAAGTTCACGATGCTTTCGCAGTTGTTGAATCTTCTAAATCTGCAAGTGACGTTTACATTCCAGTTGCTGGCGAAGTTGTTGCGGTTAACGAAGCTCTAGCTTCTCAACCAGAATTAGTAAACAACTCTTCTTATGAGAATGGCTGGATTGCTAAAGTTAAAATGAGCAACGCTGCTGATTTATCTGATGCAATGGATGAAGCTTCTTACAAAGAATTTTTGAAGAATCAGTAATCTGATTTCATCCCGCATTTCAAAGCCGGACAAGTGAATAACTTGTCCGGCTTTTTTTATGATACAGTCTATTGTCAGGATTCTGAGTCTTTATAGATATAAAAGAATAAAGGAAAAAAAACTATTTCTTAAAACATATGGAAGACAACAAGAAGCAACTTTCAACTTCTGACTCAAATTATTCTGACGGAAAACAAATCATTTATTCACTGTCTCCTTCTAAGCCTAAAGAATCTCGTGAAGACTTTCATCGAGTATATTAAGAAATGATTAATGGTTCTTCTCCCAGAACATCATGTGTTCCTAAAAATGAGGCTAAACGACTACAAACAGAAGAAAAACAAATGAAAAAATAAGATTTATTATTGGTAAAACTTATTCATAAAATTCTCTGCTTTACCCAGGATCATCTCTTCTATAAGATCAGAAATTTTTAAATTCGTTTTCTCAATTAACTTAATTTCTTCAGAGTTGAATTTCCCTAAAACATAATCTGCTGTATCATAACCTTTATTATCCGGACGCCCTATTCCAAGACGCAAACGCCAATAATCTTTACCACAACATTCATCAATTGAACGAAGACCGTTGTGTCCTGCATGTCCGCCACCAATTTTTAGTTTGATTTTCCCTAAAGCTAAATCGAGATCATCGTGAAAAACCAAGACATTTTTCAAATCAATTTTATAAAAATTGATTGCTTCCGCAACTGCCACTCCAGAGCGATTCATGTAGGTTTGCGGCTTAATGGCTAAAACTTTTTGCCCAGCAATTGTACCACTAAAAACTTCGCTTTTAAATTTCTTTGATTGCACCACAAAGCCATAATCTTCAACAATTTGGTCAAGCAACAAAAAGCCAAAATTGTGACGCGTCAACTCATATTCAGAACCAATATTTCCAAGCCCAACCAACAGATACATAAGTGATAAATTTTATTGCAAAAGTGCGACAAGTTTTTAGACAGAACTAAGTAAATACTTCCTCTCCAAACTCAACTTGAGATGCAAAAAAAATCATTAAAAATTTTTCTCATTATAATTTTCTGTGCTGCTTTCTCCTGCAACACAACACCGGAAAGTGAACCCTACCTTCTTTCTAACAATCCAAAAATCAGAGATTTAGAACGCCAAGATCATAAATTCTGTAACTCTCTAGATCTCAATTCTGGCTCAACTAATAAAAGCTTTAGTGCTGATCTTTATTGGCATTGCCGCCTTTCCATGGCGAAATACAAGTTACAAACTCGTAACCAAGATTCACGCGACATCGCAAACTATAATAAAGAAATTAGTGATCTTGTAACCACGATTTCGTTGCGTTTAGCTGATGCTAAGGAATCAGTTTTCATCAAAGAAAATAAAAAACTTGATGCCCGCGACCATGCTAAATGCGTTGCTATGGGTTATGATTTCGATATTTCTGATCGCTTGGCAAGTGATCAATATTTACTTTGTCGCAAAAGATTGATTGATGAAGATCAACTCGATCCAGCATTTGGCGAAGAAGAATATCTCAAATATCCTAACCGCGCCTACAACTTAAGTTTTGTGCTTGATACACGCATTGACAGCGAAAATAAACGATATGCTGATTTGGAAAAAGATTATCCAATTTGTCTAAAATTCTTTAACGACAAGAAAAATTTGATACCTTGTAAAACAGCGCAAGACAACTCTGCACAATGCGTTAAAGATATCGTCATCAAGAAATTTAAGAAAGAATCGGCACAAAAAACCATCTGCCAAAAACAAGCTTACGTAAAATTTCCTGATGCACTTTTACGTGAAGGCGACGAAAGACAGCAAGACATTGAACAAGCAAAAATCAGAGCTGACAACTATAACAATAACAGCTTTAGCGCCCTCGGAATTGATAAAGATGATGTTGAATTATTTGAATCAGAAGAAACCGCTGATGCGAAATATTATGAACGACAAAAACAAAAAGAGCTGGAGAAAAATATTAATTCCAAAAGAGGAATTTATGGCAGATATGGCTTAACCAGATTGCGCCAAAAATATATTATGTCTTGTCAGCAAAACGCGGCCAAGGAAGTGCAGGATTATGTTGATAGTTTGAAAAAAGAATGTGCCGAAATTGCAGATTATAAACCAGAAGAAGATTTGATTTAGAATTTAAGACATCGCCAACATCTTACGCAAAGGCGCTTCAGCCTTTAATCTTAAATCTTCATCAAGTTGTAATTCTCCACCGCTTGGCGATTTATTACCGTGTTTTAACACCAAATATAATTTCTCTAAAGTGTTGAGCTGCATGTGCGGACAATTGTTACACATGGTGCAGCCAGCACGATCTTCAAAATAACATTCAAAAAATTTTCCGTTTGGATTGCTGCGTTGCATTTGGTGAATGATGTGCGGCTCAGTCAAAACAATAAATTCGCCACCTTGATTTTCTGTCGCATATTTCAACAACGCCGAAGTCGAACCAACATGATGCGCGTATGTCAACAAATGCTCTGGACATTCTGGATGCGCAATCACTTTGGCATTTGGATGATTAGTCATCAACTTCACCAATTCTTTCTCAGAGAATTGTTCGTGAACCATACAAGATCCATTCCACAAAATCATGTTACGGCCAGTCGTTTTCTGTAAATAACGACCAAGATGTTGATCGGGAGCGAAAATAATTTCACGATCCGCCGGAATTTGTTCGATGATTTTTTTAGCGTTTGATGAAGTAACAATAATATCCGACAAAGCTTTGATATCAGCGGAGCAATTGATGTAGCTCACAACTAACGCGTTTGGATGTTTTTTCTTAAATTCCGCGAAAGGCCCAGGTTGGCAAGAATCTTCAAGCGAACAACCAGCTTTCAAATCTGGCACTAAAACAGTTTTTGTCGGCGATAAAATTTTCGCCACTTCCGCCATAAATTTTACACCACAAAACACAATTTTATCTGCGTTTGTCGCTGCAGCATTACGCGATAAATCAAGCGAATCACCAACAAAGTCAGCGATATCTTGAATCTCGCCGTCTTGATAATAATGCGCCAAAATCACAGCGTTTTGTTCTTTTTTTAAGCGAAGAATTTCTTCTTCTAAATTTGCGGGGATTTCAAACATGATTATAATCCAACAATTTCAAAAACTTCTTTTTTGGTTTTAGCGGCGATTACGCTCGCCTGCTCTTTTCCTTGGTTCAAAACTTGACGAACATAATTTTGATCTTGCGAAAAACGTCTTAAATTTTCCTGAATTGGACGAAGTTTTTCGATCAAATTTTCTGCTAAATCAGTTTTAAATTTTCCGTTTCCTGCGGTTTCATATTCTGCCGCGATTGCTTCTGGCGTTTTGCCCGACACCGCTGAAAAAATATTTAACAAATTATAAATTTCTGGACGCGCTTCATCCATTGTGATTGTAGGAAGAGAATCAGTTTTAGCTTTTTTGACTTTTTTCAGAATCTCGTCGGCGCTGTCGGTTAAATTGATGCGCGACAAATCTGATTCATCCGACTTACTCATTTTTTTAGTACCGTCTTGTAACGACATAATGCGTTTCACCGCTTTTACAATCATCGGTTCCGGAAGTTTGAAATATTCGACACCGAAACGACGATTAAACGCACCAGCAATATCGCGAGTAAGTTCTAAATGTTGCTTTTGATCTTCGCCTACTGGAACGACATCAGCTTTGTAAAGCAAAATGTCGGCGGCCATTAAAACCGGATAAGAATATAGTCCGAGATTTTCATCTTTGGCAGATTTCTCTTTAAACTGCGTCATACGATTCAACCATCCCATCGGCGTAAGCGTGCCGAAAACCCAAGCCAATTCTGCGTGCTCCGCAACTTCACTTTGTGCGAATAACGTAACTTTTTTCGGATCCAAACCACAAGCGAGATAAACCGCAGCCGCATCCAAAACATTTTGGCGCAAAGCTTTCGGATCTTGCGGCAAAGTGATGGCGTGCAAATTCATCACGCCGAAAATGCATTTGTGAGTTTCTTGAAGATCAATCCAGTTCGCAATTGAACCGAGATAATTACCTAAATGCAGATTTCCGGTCGGCTGAATTCCTGAAAGAACAGTTTTCATTTTATTCAAATTTGGGGGTTGCGCCAAAGAGCGCGGCACTTTAATTTCGCGATCTTGTAAGGCAAGTAGATGATCGCTGGTTTTAGCACGCAAGTGTTTGAAAATCAGAGGAAAGTCCGGACTCCTCGCCAGAAACGATACCAGCTAACGGCTGGCCACGTCGGCTTGAACACATAGAGCCGTTGAGGGAAAGTGTCACAGAGAATATACCGCCATCGCAATTCGCTTCGTTTGATTTCACGGCCTCTTAATCGGAGGTGTTTAGTCGCGACTTTTTGTAAATGGTAAGGGTGAAAACGCGAGGTAAGAGCTCACGGATTTGCGCAGTAATACGCATCTCGAAAAACCCTATCGGGAGCAAGACTAAATAGGAATAACGGTTTGGAAACAAACAATGCTCTGGCGCATGTTATTCGGGTAAGTTGCTTGAGGTCAGTAGCAATGCTGATCCTAGATGAATGATCGTCGCTCGTGCAAACGAGTACAAAATCCGGCTTATTCTTGTCTTACAATTTCACCAAATCACCAAACACCATGAACAAAAATTTTGACGAGTGTAATGTCGTAAAAAAGACATTGGACGATAAACATAGAACACCAACTTTTAAACAAAGAGAAGTTTGGTGGTGTAGTGTTGGTCTTAATGTCGGACACGAAGAAAATGGTAAGAATGAATTTTTCAATCGACCAGTTTTGGTAGTTCGAAAATTCAACAACCAAATATTTCTTGGAGTTCCTCTCAGCACAAAAATTAAGGATAATAAATTTTATCATCCAATTCACCTTAAAGGAAAAAGCGGTAGTGTATTGTTATCTCAGATTAGAGTTTGGGATAGTAAGCGTCTGACGCACAAGGTGGGAGATATAACGCAAGATCAGTTTGATCTTGTCAGAAGGAAGGTAATAGAGCTGATTTAGTCAGCCCTTCCATTGCTAGAAGGGCTGCGTGTGGCTATCGCCAATTTGTGTTGGTGATTTAAAGCGACAGCTAATATTTTGTCAAGCAACCCAAAAATATCATAAATTCTCAATAAAATTTCATGCTTACAACCAACGAAATTCGTACAAAATTCCTCGATTACTTCGCAAAAAATGGACACGAGATTATCGCATCCAGTCCTCTAATTCCGCATAACGATCCGACTTTGATGTTTACTAACGCGGGGATGAATCAGTTTAAAAATTATTTCACCGGCGTGGAAGTTCCGAAATTCAAACGCGCGGCAACTTCGCAAAAATGTGTGCGTGCTGGTGGAAAACATAATGACCTCGACAACGTTGGATACACCGCACGTCATCACACTTTCTTCGAGATGTTAGGAAATTTTTCGTTTGGTGATTATTTCAAAGAAGAAGCAATTTTTTTCGCTTGGGAACTTTTGACCAAAGAATACGGAATCAATCGCGATAAGCTTCTGGTAACTGTTTACCACAATGACGACGAAGCAGCAAATTTGTGGAAAAAAATCGCTTCACTTCCTGAACAAAAAATTATTCGCATCGCAACTGACGACAACTTCTGGTCGATGGGCGATACCGGCCCATGCGGTCCATGCTCAGAAATTTTTTATGACCACGGCGATAAAATTTTCGGCGGCGTGCCTGGAAGCAAAGACGAAAATGGCGATCGTTTTATCGAAATTTGGAATTTGGTTTTCATGCAATTTGAAAAGCAAAAAGACGGCAAAATGATTCCTTTGCCAAAACCTTGTATCGATACCGGAATGGGTTTAGAGCGCGTCACCTCTGTGTTGCAAGGTGTTCACGATAATTACGAAACTGACAGCTTCAAAAAATTGATCGGCGAAATTACTAAAATCGTAGCAGAATAATTATTTGCTATTCGAGTTTCCTTTAGCGTTTGCGAGTGCTCCGACAAGTCTTCTGACAGCTTTAGCAGCAACAACTCCTGCAAGTGCCAAACTACCGTACAACACAGTATCATTTTGATTAGAAGATCTAACTGATTGCTGGTCTTGTCTTGATTCCACAACATTCGGAAGATCCAAATTAATCTGCGCTGAATCAACATCAATCACAAGTGGATCAGGCAATCTCACCAATTCATCTCCTTGAATACGACTATAATGACCTGAAGCAACCTGATGCCTATTAATTGCTATTAAATCAGCCTTCCTCAGGCTTTGGGGCCATGTTATATCACAATCAACTTCAGCTGATTTTTTCTGAGCTTCACAATATATTTTGTCAGCATCACGATATGACATCACTGAATCTTCAACGAAAATATCTTCCTGACAAAATAGTCCGGTTTCTCTACCACTATAATTATTTGGATGGGTTAAGCCACCTATCGCATGACCGAAAAATTCATGCAAGAAAACATAAGCTGCATATTCTCTACTATTACCTTTTCCTAAAAAATCTTTGTACAGAATAACTCTTTTATGGGCGATATCTTGACTATCTGGCTCTGAATAACTCCTAACAATCCCACGTTCATTATCTTTGAGGAAAAGATCTAAGTCAGATGTTGCAATTACAATAGTATTTCTAGGGTCAGACCTTAGTACTATAACTCCTCTCTCATTATCCGCCAATCTAATTTCCTGAATTGGCCTGTTGATTAAATCCTTATTTTCAGCAATGATTTTTCGTGCAAAATCTTTTTCTTCTTCTGTGAAAGGATAAAATTTTGGAAGAAAAGATGGCGTATCAAAACTGTAATATATCGTTGGATCATCTAATTCTCTCCATTTTGATACTTGTGGATTAGGAGAAATACAATCTACCACATCTTCAAGCTTAACACGACTCTTCCTAGCGGCAGACAAAACATCTAAGATTACTTTATTTTTCGAATAGATTCGAGCTTCCTCCAATTCTAAAGCGCTAAATTGCTGGTGATGATGTTGTGCAATATATGTGACAATAGCTTCGTTATCTCTTGCCGATGCTCTGAGAAAATCAACTTTTCTGACTTCAAATCCATATTGTTCCACTAACAGTTTGTAAGATTCTGGACAATTTTGAAAAACTGCAAAATTTGCCAAATCATATTCCCCCAACTTTACTCTTATTGGATGAGCACCTTGACTGCACAAGGCTTTAAATTTTTCAACATCTGGTAATGCATCTATCAATCTAATATCTAAAGATTGCTGATTCTGGATTACTTCTTGAACATCGTACTTCCCTTTCAACATCGCCCTATTCCAAGGAGCAATTCCATCTTTTCCAGGATGATTAAGTTGAATCGGATGTTTGGCAATCATACGCTTGATTACATCGGCGCTAACATCTCCTTCCACCGCCATCATCAAAGCATTATTTCCAGATTTGTTAATCGCATTAACATCAAAATCATGATTCTCAATTAGATGGTCATACATTTCACCTTTACCAAAAGCTGCAGCAAGAAGAGCAGCATCATTACCAAATTTATCGACCGAGTTTTTATTAAATCCTGTTTGAGCTGATAAATAATCATACATCTCAATATTGCCTGCAATCGCGGCCATCAAACCAGCATTACAACCATCTGAATTTACATATTCTAGACTTGCACCATCGCTTAAAAGACGAGAAGCTCTTGCTAAATCTCCCCAATAAACTGCATCTAAAAGTTCCTGCCCTAATTCTGATTTTGTTTTGGTCATTTTATTTTCTGATTATCTTCCCATTCCACCGCTATTGGAACTATTGTAAGATTTTACGTCATCTGCATGATGATTGTGCTGACCATGATGGAATGGATTGTTTACGTGAGTTTGCGCTGATCCAGCATTATCGATCATTTGTCCTAAAGCATCACTAATACCACGAACATTTTCTTTTGTTATAACACTAGCACGATCGGCAATTTTTTCTGTAATCGCCCAATTACCAGCTCGCGCCGCTGTTTGCAAAATCGTTTCACCATGCTGCACGCTGTTAACATTAGCACCATCAAGAATCAAACTGTTAACAGAAGCAACATCGCCTTTCACAACCGCATGATACAACATTTCTTCTTTGTTCACCTCAACTTCTGTCTCGGTTTTTTTATCAGAAGAGTTTTGCTGACTTTTTTTACTTTCCTCAAACGCTGCACTTTTAAAATTAGTCTTACCGCCATTATCTTTTAAACACGCTGCCAATTCACGATCAATACGCATCAAAGCAATATCAAGCGCCGTCATGCCATCATTGTTCACAGCGTTAATATCGACTCCACATTCTTTAATCAGAAATTCCATCGTCTCAACATCAGCATCAATTGAAGCAGCAAAATGAGCTAAATTATTACCATCAGGTGATTGAAAATTTACATTTGCTCCCAGAGCAATTAACCATTTTAAAAATTTCTTACTACGCTTTCCCACCAAAGCTGCGGCGAGTGCATTTAACTTTCCGCTTTTATTGAATTTATTCAGACTCTCAACATTCAGACCACAATCAGCAAAAAACTGGGCAATTTCTTCCATTCTGATTTCTGATGCACAGGCCATAATAAAAATTTCATGCGCCATTTCCTGCAAATGCTTTTCGGCATTATTTCCTTCTTTCTCTAACTCTTTGAGTTCTTGTTTTAACTGGTGTTGCAAACCTTCCAAAATTGCTTTTTGCTCATCATTAAGTTGAGAATTTTTAGCAGAATGCAAACTGTTCAGCACTTTTTTAGCAAAATTAAATACACTCTTTCTGGTGATTTTCCCCGAACCATCTTCATTAATTTCAAACTTAGGAAGTTGCTCTTCTGATTTTTTTGTACCGAAAAGATCTTTAAAAAATGCCATTACTAACCACCTAAAACGTTGCCCTGACTACCATCTCTTCCTAATTCTTGTCGTTTTTTTCTCTCTTCCAACATTTCTACCCAGCTAAATACTGTTTTATTTGGCACCTCTTCAATACCGGAATGAACTTGTGATTGCTGAGGTCCAACACCACGAGCCACTTCTACCAAAACCTCACTACCGGCATTAAGATTTTCTTTAGTACGGATATCGGCTCTACTAGCAACAGCTTCAACCACACTAATATTACCAGAATTTACTGCTCTTTGTGTAAGACTTTGACCGTTTTCAGAAGCATTAACATTTGCTCCTTTTCCAATAAAATACTGCGCTTCTTGTACCTTCCCTTCATCAATTGCTTTACCAAGTTTTTGTTCCTTGGTTTCTTCTTCTCCATCTTGACTAGAAAGTGTTTTAGCGAATTTAGATTGAAATGATCCTTTTTTACCACCCTGCTCTTCAATAAATCCGGCTAAAGCTGTGTGACCACCAATTTTAGCACAATCTAAAGCCGTCATATTACCATTATTTTCGCGGTTCAAATCAGCACCTACATCAACTAAAGTTTGCATCATTTTTTCACTAACACCAAGAGCAGCAGCAAAATGAGCAGTTGTGTTGCCACTTTTCTCGGATGGCACATTTGGATTAGCACCAACTTCAACAAGGTCTGAAACTTTTTTTGCATCTCCACCAACAACTGCAGCATTCAGCGGATTAAGTGTTGGATCGTCTTTACTAAAATTATTTAAAAAATTCGGATCGTTGTTGAGGCCACATTTTTCAGCAAAGGAAATTGATGCAGCAACTGACTTAGTCGAAGCGCAGGAAATAACAAAAACTTCTTGTGCAATGTGAGTTAGTCTTTCATCGCTAATGCCACCACGATCAAGTTCCGAAGAATATCGTGACAAACGATGTTGCATACCAGCAACCACATCATTTTGCGCATCGTTGCGATTAGCGGCTGGATCTTTACTGAAAAATCCGGTCTTACTAAAACCACTTTCCTGTAGCTCTTCGCTAAATTTTTTTACATCCGCTGCACTAAATTTTGGCATTCACTAATTCTACAAAATTATCAATTCCAAAAAGTGCGATGAATGAACCCATACGCGGCCCTTGGTCTTGGCCAAGAAGAATTTGGTAAAGAGCTAAAAACCAGTCACGCATATTTTTTTCGTAACCGTGATTTTTACCAACTTGGAAGACTAAATTTTGTAATAAAGCACCATCATTTTTCTGTTCTTCAGTTGCATTTTGCAAAGTTACAACAAGCTCACGAAGTGCTGATTTTTCTGCGTCAGTTGCTTCACGATATTTTTTATTTTTCTTGATGAAATCGTTGTAATAGTTGATGGCGTTGCCAACTAATTTCGCTAAATAAGGTGAATTTTCTTTAGTCAAACCAGCTTGGTATTTCGAAATGAAACCCCAAAGCACCGAGTCATTTTCTGGGTTGCAAGCCGATGCCAAATTTAACAAAAGGGAATAGCTTAAATTAAAATTGATCGCTGGAACTTTACCTTCGTGAATGTGGAAAGCCGGATTATCAAGCTTTGCCGCTTCTTCTTGCGTTGGATAACTTTGCGCAAAAGTTAAATATTCGTCAGCAGCTTTTGGAATTACATCAAAATATAAACGCTTCGCTGTCTTTGGTTTTTGATACATAAAAAGTGCCATCGACTCAGCTGGCGCGTAAGTTAACCATTCTTCAACTGAAATACCGTTTCCTTTCGATTTCGAAATTTTTTCACCTGAATCTGATAAAAACATTTCGTAAGTGAAATTAACTGGAGGCACACCACCCAATATTTCGCAAACACGACGATAAATTTTTTCATTTGGTTGGTGATCTTTTCCGTAGATTTCGTAATCAACGCCAAGGCTGTACCAACGAGCTCCGAAGTCGATCTTCCATTGCAATTTACAATTACCACCTGTTACCGGGATTTCTTTTTCAACGCCTTTGGCATCAACGTAAATCACCGTTCCGCGCTCTTTATTTACGCCTTTTACACCTTTATCGATCACAATTCCAGAATCCGGATCAATTGGCATAAATGGTGAATAAGTTGCTTGGCGTTCTTCGCCAAGGCTTGGTAACATTAGATCCATCAACTCTTCATATTTTTCCAAAACACGTAACATTGTAGAATCAAAGGCGCCTGATTTATATTTTTGGGTCGCCGAAATAAATTCGTACTGGAAACCAAAACCATCAAGAAAGCCACGCAGACGTGCATTCATGTGATGTCCATAAGATTCATGAGTCGCGAAAGGATCAGGAACTGAAGTAAGTGGACGACCTAAATTTGCGCGCACCATTTCTTGTTGCGGCACGTTATCTGGGACTTTACGCAAACCATCAATATCGTCAGAAACACAAAACATTTTTGTCGGAATTTCTGGTGCAATTAGCGTGAAAGCATGACGCACGAAAGATGTGCGCACAACTTCTCCGAAAGTTCCGATATGCGGCAAACCAGACGGGCCGTAACCAGTTTCAAAAAGCACATAACCCTTAGCTGGGGTTTTGCCGCCAATTTTATCATAAATTCTTTTTGCTTCTTCAAAGACCCAGTTTTTTGGTAAATTGTTGAGATCGAGTTTCACGTTTTTCTTAAATTTATTTTGAGAGATTTGCTTGCAGAGTTCCATCGTCGTTGAGACTAGCAATAGTGACGTTGATAATAGAGCCAGCAGTTATTTTTTCGCCATCATTAATTTTTACATCCAAAAAATTCTCGGTTTTTCCAACACCGCCTTTCTCAATGATTACGCTACAAGTTTTGCCAATTTGCCTTTGTAAAGATTTTTGCATTTCTGAAGCACCAACTTCACGCAAAATTTTAGCACGTTCTTTGATAATCTGTCCATTAAGCTGCGGCATCTTGGCAGCTGGCGTTCCATCGCGTTTTGAATAAGGGAAAATATGAGTAAAAATTATTCCCGCCTCTTCAATTAATTTGCGCGAATTTTCAAACATCTCGTCCGTTTCTGTCGGAAATCCGGCGATAATATCAGCACCGAAAGTCATGTCTGGTCTGATTTGGCGAGCTTTTTCACAAAAATCTAAAACTTGCTGGCGCGTATGACGGCGTTTCATTCTTTTCAAAATTATGTCGTCTCCTGATTGCACACTCAAATGCAAGTACGGCATAAAACGTGGTTCGGTACGCAATATTTCAAAAAATTCTTCGTCAATTTCAGCAACATCAATTGAGGATAAACGTAAACGTGGCAGCTCGGGAACCAACTTGAGCAAACGCTTAATCATCTGCGACAAAGTGATTTTAATCGCCAAATCTTCGCCATAACCAGAAATATCAACTCCTGTAAACACCACTTCTTTGTGGCCTGCAGCAACCATTTTTTTAACTTGTGCAACGATTTCACCAAAAGCCACCGAACGAGAATTACCGCGACCAAACGGAATTACGCAAAAAGTACAACGATGGTTACAGCCATTTTGAATTTCTAAAAAAGCGCGAGTTTGATTTTCAAAATAAGAAACCAGTTGTGGCGCAGTTTCGCGCACCGACATAATGTCGTTAACCTTGATTTTAGAGGTTTCGAAGTCGGTTAAAAAAGGTTGAGCAGATTTCTTCTCTGCAAAAAAAATGCGATCTTTGTGAGAAATATCGGGCTCGTAAACGTCATCCTTGATACGCAGTATCGAAGATCTTTTTAGGTTTTCTTCGGAACTTAAACTATCGAGATCCTCGGCTCTATGATCCAAGGATGACGTTTGAGTGGAATAGCTAGCCGGATCAGATTTCTCAACATTCCCCAACACCAAATCCACTTCCGCCATTTTGGCATATTTTTCTGGATTAACTTGCGCCGCGCAACCAGTAACAACAATCTTTGCTTGAGGATTATTTTTTCGAGCTTTGCGCAAAGCAGCTCGCAAATCTCTTTCCGCTTGCGAAGTCACCGCACAAGAATTGAAAACGATAAGATTTTTTTGATCAGTTTGCTTGAGAGCTTCTTTTATGCCTTCAGATTCATAGGCATTTAAGCGACAACCGAAGGTTATAATTTGATTGTCGCCGTCAACATTAGCCATTTCTTCTACGGTCATTGACCAAAATCACGTGACTTACAACTTTATTAACGCCACGCATTTTTGAAACGATACTGATAACTTTTTCCAGTTCAGATTCATTTTGCGCTACGCCAATCATGTAAACAGTTCCGCTTACAGTAGTGACTTTGTAGTTAAAGGTTGAAACTTTTTTGCTCATGAAAAGGCGACCTTCGATTTTGCCGGTAATGAAATAATCATACACAGCAGAGGTATAATCAGAAATATGCATTCCTTCGCCATCACGAACTTGGATTTCGTCAATTACCTCTTTCACGCCGATCACTTTCCACGCAAGATCAGAAGCAAGTTTAGCTTTTTGCACATCGCGAGCAATACCTGTCAATAAAACACGTCCTTCATTCACCGTTACGTCGATTGAATTACCAAAATTTTTCAAACCGTTTTGAACAAAATCAGCACTCAAAGTCGTGTAGATTTGAATGTCATAACGAGTATTTTTTAAACTTTTTTCACGAGTGGCAACTGCAGCAGTAACAAAAGATCCTCCCACGACAGTTTCAACACATGAAGCTGAGAAAGTTAAAAGGAAAATCGCCAAGAAAAAACGAAAGCTGTTAAAAATTTTCATGTCTCTATAATCTTTGGAAGGCTTTAAAATAAAGGAAGGACAGCATATATCAAAACGTCGGCAAATTAGTTTTTCGATTTGAACATTGCAAATTATTTTTAGGGTTCATAAGTTGCGCACCCTTCGTTTTTCTCAATTACAAAAAATTGATAATTTACGCGGGCGTAGCTCAGTGGTAGAGTGTCACCTTGCCAAGGTGAATGTCGAGGGTTCGAATCCCTTCGCCCGCTCCAAAAAAAGGTCTGACCTTAAAAGGTCGGACCTTTTTTTTTGCGCTAAATTGTTCCGGCGTTGCCCATTTCATATCTCATTTCAAATAAAGATCTGCACCGAAAACGTGCGTTTTAGCACGTTTTCTACCCTTCGCCCGCTCCAAAAAAAAGCCAGACCTTTATCGGGTCTGGCTTTTTTTTTGCGTTGTTTTGGATCAATATCTTTCAAACATCTCTTTAATTATTTTCACGTCATCAGTCTTCGTCAGAGCAAGCATCGCTAACACTCGAGCTTTTTGCGGACTCAAATTATCCGCTGTTACAAAACCAAATTCATCATCATTAATTTCAGCATTTCTGGCCACAATCCCTGCACCAAGGTGGGAACTTCTAACTACCAGAACTCCTTTTTTCGCCGCTTCTCTTAATTTTTCGACACTAGCTTTGTCGATGTTGCCATCACCAACTCCTGCGACAATTATAGCTTTTGAACCAGATTCAACAAGCTTATCAATCATACTCGCATTAGATCCAGCATAGGCGTAAACGATATCAACCTTTGGCAAAACTTCAGTTTTTCTGATATTAAACATCGTATCAGCAGTATGCAGTCTAAGCGGCGCATAATAGATTTCTGGTTTACCATAATGCACAATGCCAATCGCGCCGGAATTATTTGATTTGAAAGATGAAACGTTGGTTGTGTGAGTTTTAGCCACATCACGCGCGGCGAAAACTTCATCATTTAACATCACCAAAACACCTTTATTGAAGGCAACATCACTTGCCACCAAAGCTACCGCATTGTAAAGATTTAGCGGACCGTCAGCACTTAATGAAGTACCAGGACGCATTGAACCAACAATCACCACCGGCTTTCTGCTTTTAACAGTAAGATTCAAGAAATAGGCAGTTTCTTCAATCGTATCAGTTCCATGAGTTATCACTACACCTTCAACGGCGCGTAACGCCAACATCTCATTCACTTTCTTTGAAATTTCCAACCAAGTTTCTGAAGTCATATCCTGACTAGAAACTTGCATAATTTGCTCAGCTTTAATTCCTGCTAGTTTGGTAATCCCTGGAACAGTTTTGATGATTTGCTCGATGTCAACTTTCCCTGTTGAATATGAAGCACCAGTTGAAGAAGCGCCAGCTCCGGAAATCGTTCCACCAGTTGCTAGAATCACGATATTTTTAGCGTGAGCCGACAGCGAAAAAGTTAAAAAAATTACCCAAAAAAATAGTTTTGTAATTTTCATCAACGAGAAGAATAGTTTTTAATAAAAAATTTTATTTCCCATCCAGCACTTGGATTTACAACACCATGATTGACAGAACTGATCGGTTTTATATTTGATTTCGGTCTAACTTTTTGCTCTGGTAAAACTTCCTTATCATGGTGATTTATAACTTCTATAGCTGTAGGAAATGATGCAACTTCATTATCAGAAACAACATGCACCTCTGCTGCAGTCGATAGCTGTGCAACTCTGATTAATGCGAATGGATTCTTATCAGCAAATCCAATTTTTCTTTTTATCTCAATAAAATCTTGATCGCTAAAAATATCGGACTGAATCATTCCCATTAAATTCTGCGCTCTTTTGTCTTCAGCTTTTTCAGCCATCAAAATTTGAGAAGCTAAATTACTTCTGACACTTTGATCAGAAAGTGTAGAAAAAATTTGGCGAAAATAAGCAATTCCGTTAATAGATTGTAAGTCAAAACTGTGACCTGATTCACTCCATTGCATAATCAAATTTGATTTGTTGCGATCATCACTCAACATAGCAACACATTCTTGCAAAAACCCAATTCCAAACTCTTCACCAGGCAATCTAGAAAATCTTAACATTGCCTCACAACACCAAGTTTCATTTGAAATCATTGGCAATAATTTAGATACTTTCGACCATCCATCAGCATTTATTGTATGTTTCTTCACTTCATGAATAACTAATTTATCGCGCACTTCGGCAGTTGGGAAAAATTTTAGCAACGTTTCAATTTCTGATCTCGTGTTAATATTTTCAGACAAGTAAGATGTGATAACTTTAAGACAAAATCCTTCAAACCCATGTATTGCAATATCTGGGAAAAATTTGCCAGCCTGTTCTTTATGCTTATTAAAAAACTCGAGGAACACATTTAATAAAGCTAAGTCACAAGATTTTTTATTAGCCTTATTAGCAAAAAACTCTGTTACTTGGTTAAAGCCGCTCTCAACGTTAACTTCTGTTGCAAGAATCTTTCCCCACAAAGTTGCAAGATGTTCCGTACCTAATTCTTTATGCTGGCGTGACACTGAATTATTCTTTATTCGTAGTTAGACTTTTTTCGATTCCGCTTTCACAGTAGAACTCTTCTCCGATCTTGATTTCTTCGCGACCGTTTTTTACACGCCAAGCGTTTGAATCTCTAAGGGAAAAAATGCAACCACAATATTCCTGTTTATAAAATTCTTCGCGTTTAGCGATTTCATACATTCGCGCTGCACCACCTTCTTTGCGCCAATTGTAAGTCCAATAATTCACACCTTCGTAATGACCAGCAGCACGGATTCCGCAGTCGTTAATTTGATCCATATTTTTCCAGCGCGAAATTCCCAAAGAAGAAGTGATTGTGGAAAAACCATTTTCAAAAGCATGAAGTGCAGTACGTTCAAAACGCATATCGAAACAAGCAGTACAGCGGATTCCGCGCTCTGGTTCCCACTCCATTCCTTTGGCGCGTTTGAACCAATTTTGCACATCGTAATCAGCGTCAACAAAAGGAATTCCTAACTTTTCGGCGAAGCGAATATTTTCTTCCTTACGAATCAAATATTCTTTTTTGGGATGAATGTTTGGATTATAGAAAAAAATCGTCACATCAATTCCCGATTCTTTCATGCGTTCCATTAAATCGCCGGCGCAAGGCGCACAACAGCTGTGCATTAAAACACGATTATCTTTAGCATCAGAAGGTAATTCTAATTTGTGAGGCATTTTTTGTTTTGGATTTTAGATTTACTAACTTAGCAAAATCTAAAACAAAAAACTAAAATCAAAAATAGTTTATGCCTGAATTACCTGAAGTTGAAACGGTGCGCCGTGGTTTGGAAAATTTAGTTGGTCAGAAAATTATCAAAGTTTTTCGCTCAGATAAAAAAATGCGAATTAACTCAAGCCTTGATTTACAAGCTTTGAAAGATGCTAAGATTACAGAAATCACCAGAAGAGCACGTTATTTAATTATTCATTTCGACAATAAAAAAAGTCTGATCGTGCATTTGGGAATGAGTGGAAAAGTCACAGTTAATCGCGATTTCAAAAAGTTAAAACACGATCATTTTGCAGTAGAATTTACAGATGGCAAACATTTGATTCTAAACGATGCGCGTCGTTTTGGTTTTGTTGATTTAGTCGAAACTAAAAATCTAAAAAATCACAAAATGTTAGCAAAATTAGGGCCAGAACCACTTGCTGACGAGTTTGATTTTGCTGATCTGAAAGGCAAATTATCTGACAAAAAAATGAACATCAAAACCACTATGATGGATAACGAAATTGTCGTTGGAGTTGGTAATATTTACATTAACGAATCACTTTTTGATTCAGGAATTTCACCACTCCGAGCTGCTTCATCACTTAAAGATTCGGAAATAAAAAAACTGATTTCATCAATCAAAAAAGTCATCAAACGCGCAATTGATTTGGGTGGATCTTCAATTTCAGATTATGTTACAGCATCGGGCGATTTAGGAAATTTCCAAAATACTTTCAAAGTTTACGGGCGTGAAAAATTAAACTGTTTGCAATGTAGCGATTCAATTACCAAGATAAAACAAAATGGTCGCTCCAGCTTTTATTGTCCAACTTGCCAGAGGTAATTATGAAGAAAAATTTACTGATAATTTTCGCCACTTTTTTGCTCTGTTCTTGTATTCAAGATGATGTGATTAACGATCCTGTACAACCCACAATCATTAATAACGACCTCACAGCAAGTGACTTCGTTAAAGGCAGCGAAGATATTCCTTTGGTTAGCAACCTCGAGTTAGTCGAAACTGATGATGTTAATTTTGATTCTGAATCTGGGAGCTTCGCTGTTGTTGATTACAAAAGCTCAATTGATTTAGAGGCAATTCAAGGATTCTACTTAAAAACCTTACCCCAAATGGGCTGGAAGTTGATGAAAAATGATCAAAAACATTCAAGTTTTGCACGCGACGGCGAAAAACTTGAAATCGAATTTATCGAAAATGATGCCGAAGATAGCGAAGATACAGTAAGATTTTCGATGTCTTCAGCGCTTAAAAAATAGGATGATTATTTTACTGAAAGTAGACCCCGTCGAATGACAGGGTCCATAAAAATTGTAGCAAAAATTACATCAAACGCAGATTGCCATAATCAACATCGCGGTGATATTTGCGTTTGGTAAAAGCCAAAATTAATCCGAAACAAATCGCCGTCGACATCATTGATGAACCACCGTAACTAATAAATGGCAACGTCATACCTTTAGTTGGCATTAAGCGCAAACTTACACCAATATTAACAATTACCTGCATCGAAAACTGCATCATCAAGCCGCACAAGGCTAAATAAATAAAAGAATCTTCTTCTTCCAAAGCACGTTTCACAATGCGTGCAATCAAATAAGCAAAGATCGCAATAATGATAGTACAAGCTAAAATGCCATATTCCTCACCAACAACAGCGAAGATAAAATCAGTGTGAGCATCAGGAATAAATTTTTTCACCACACCGTTTCCCGGCCCTTTACCAAGAAAAGAGCCATTCACAAAAGCATCCAGCGATCTTTCCACCTGATAATTCTTTCCATCAGCATCAAGAAATTTGTTAATACGATCTTCAACGTGAGGGAAAACCAAATATGCGCCAACACCTCCAATCACAATAGCCACACCAATCCCCACAATAATAAAAAGTGGTAAACCGTAAGCAAAAATTTGCACTAACCAAAGTGCAGTGAAAGTTAAAGTCATTCCAAAATCAGGCTGGAGTAAGAGAAGAGAAATGATGATCAAATAAAGTGAGAAAGAAATTCCGTATTTTCTCCACCATTCATCGTGATTAAATCTTTGAAAAATATAAGCGTTAGCAATGACAAAGAATGCTTTGGCAAACTCAGATGGTTGTAGGGTAAAACCCGCAATTGCAATCCATCTTTTTGCACCTTTTGCTTCTGATCCAAAAAATAAAACCAGTACCAATAAAAATATCACGCTAACCAGTCCAACTACCGACATCACTTTAATTTTTTGCTGATCGAGAAAAGAAATTGAAACCAACAAAAACAAAGAAATAGCAGCGAAAATGAGCTGTTTTTTTAGGAAGAAAAATTTCTCAACATCGATTCTTTTGGCAATCGCCGGACTAGAACTAGCGGTCATCATCAGACCAAAAATAATGATTCCCAAAACAATGAGGAAGTTGATCTTGTCGATATCAATCCACCATTTTTTAAAAACATTAAGATGGCGACGATCAAACGGACGATTGGATTGAATATCCCAGCTTTGATGCATACAAACTTATTATTTAACATTTAACTGACGACATCTAACTTGTAGTCGAGCATTAATGAAAATGCTAAATGCTAAATGTTAAATCACAATTTTACTCATGCCAAAAAAATCATCCAACAAGATGTGGGGCGGCAGATTTGATGCCAAACCGTCTGATCTGATGCAAGAAATCAACCAATCAATTACTTTCGATAAAAAGCTCTACAAGCAAGATATTAAAGGCTCTACAGCTCACGCAAAAATGTTGGTGAAAGCTGGAATTTTAACAATTGCTGAAAGCAAAAAAATTATTGATGGGCTGAAAAAAATCGAAAAAGAAATCGATAGTGGCCAATTCAATTTCAAAATCGAACTTGAAGATATTCACATGAATATCGAATCACGTTTAAAAGAAATTATTGGCGACACAGCCGGAAAGCTTCACACCGCGCGCTCACGCAACGACCAAGTTGCAGTTGATTTTCGTCTTTTTGTCCGTGAAGAAATCGATGAAGTTTTAGTTCTGATCAAAGATTTACAGAAAAATTTGGTGAAAAAAGCTGACGAAAATTTCGGAGTTATTTTGCCAGGATTCACTCATTTACAAGTGGCGCAACCAGTTTTATTTTCGCATCATTTGTTGGCATATTTCGAAATGTTCAAGCGCGATGCTTCTCGTCTGCAAGATTTACGTGTCCGAATGAATGAATGTCCTTTGGGCGCTTGCGCTTTGGCGGGAACTTCTTTCCCAATTGATCGTAATTTTACCGCCAAAGAACTTGGTTTTGATCGTCCGACAGCCAACTCGATGGATTCAGTTTCTGATCGCGATTTTGCCATCGAATATTTGTTCTGCTTGTCATTGATCGCGACACATCTTTCACGTTTCGCCGAAGAAATTGTGATTTGGATGAGCAAAGGTTTTGAATTTATCAAACTCTCTGATGCCTTTACTTCTGGCTCTTCAATCATGCCACAGAAAAAAAATCCTGACGCGGCAGAATTAGTTCGCGGAAAATCTGGTCGAATTTTTGGCTCAACAATCTCACTTCTGACAACGATTAAAGGCCTGACTTTGACTTATTCCAAAGATATGCAAGAAGACAAGGAACCAGTTTTTGATGCCTCAGAAAATTCACGTTTGTGCCTACGCGCCATGTCTGGCATGATTTCTGACATGAAAGTTAACAAAGAACAAATGTTTAAGATGGCTGGCGGCGGCTATTCAACTGCAACTGACTTAGCAGATTGGTTAGTAAAAAATTTAAAAATGCCATTTCGTGATGCGCATCACGTCACTGGCACAATCGTCAAAATGGCTGAAACCAAAGGGATTGACCTTCACGAACTTAAACTTGCTGAAATGCAAAAAGTTGAAAAAAGAATCACAGCTAAAATTTTCGATGTTCTTTCTGTAGAAAATTCTGTTGCGAGCCGAACTAGTATTGGCGGAACCTCGCAAGTCAGAGTTAAAGAAGAAATCGCCAAAGCAAAAAAGTTTTTGGGTAAATAATGAAAAAAACATTTTGTTTAATTTTAATTGCTCTTTTCGCCCTCACCTCTTGCGGTCGCAAAGGTGCTTTGACTTATCCTGAAGGGCAAAAAAGGCCGAAGTTTGACAAGGTTTCGGATGAACTTGCTAAACCAGTAAAATAGGGAAATTTAAAACTGGACTAACTGTGATAAGGTCGCCTTAAGGTTTCGAATTTTATGCAATCATCTTAAGAAAATCCTCAACCTGATTCACGGTTTCAGCCTTCGATTTTGAGGTATTAACTACAAAATCAGCACGTGATTTTCTTTCAGTATTCGTTAATTGTTTGGCAATTATTTGCGTAAACTTTTTCTCTAAATTTCTTTTCTCCGCAGCAAAATTTTTAGGATTTGATTTTTTGGCACGCGCTAAAAATCTTTTTTTGCGAATTGATGGCGAAGCTAAAATTGCTACAACGTAATCAGACTCGTAACCTTCAGTTTCAAGGAATAGCGGAATATTTAGAACAGCTAGTTTTTTTCCTGATTTGTCCGCTTCCAACAAAAATTTTCGATAATTTTCACGTACTTTTACGTGCAGAATTTCTTCCAAAAGACGCAGTTTTTTTTCATCAGCAAAAACAATTCTGCCTAGAATTTTACGCTCAATTTTTCCATCGACAAAGCTTTCTGGAAAGTGTTTCTTAACTTGCAGAATCGTTGCCTTGTCTGATGCTAGCAACTTATGAACTTCTTTATCAGCATCAAAAATGGCGGCACCATTCTGAGCAAAAATTTCAGCAACGAAATTTTTACCAGATGCAATGCCGCCCGTAAGACCAATAACTTTTAGACCTATGATTTTTTGGCCAATTATTTTAACTCTTGAGGAATTGTTACTTGGCAAGATTCTAAATGTTGTTTGAGATTATTTTTAAGCACTTCTAGTTCTTTTTTCGAACCAGCTTCTGCACGTGCAACCAATACTGGCTGAGTATTTGAAGCACGAATTAACCACCAACCAGTTTTTTCAGCGACACGAATTCCATCAACATCGTTAAAAGATAAGCCGCTCTTTTTGAGGTTTGCTTTAAGTTCTTCTACGATCTCGAACTTTCTTTCGTCAGTACATTCAATTCTGATTTCAGGCGTTGAAATTGCCGTTGGCATTGAGCGACGCATCATTGAAAGAGATTCTTTGCTTGATGCCACAATATTGATGATACGGATCGCAGCATAAAGTGCATCGTCGAAACCGTAATATTTATCAGCGAAGAAAATGTGACCTGACATTTCACCAGCTAAAGGCGATTTAGTTTCTTTCATTTTTGCTTTAACTAAAGAGTGACCAGTCTTCCACATCAAAGGCTTGCCACCGGCTTTAGAGATTTCTTTAAACAAAACGTCGGAAGCTTTAACGTCAGCGATAATTGTAGCGCCGCGACGGTTTTGTAAAATCTCGCGAGCGTAGAAAACCATCAGCTGATCGCCCCACAAAATTTCGCCTTTATTGTCCATCACACCAATGCGGTCACCATCACCGTCGAAAGCAATTCCGATGTCGCATTGTTGTTCAATTACAACTTTTTTTAGATCTTCAAGATTCTTCGGAACTGTAGGATCAGGATGGTGATTTGGGAAAGTTCCATCAATGTCAGCATAAAGTAAAATATGTTCTGAAGCGATACGTTCCGAAAGTCGCGCCATGATGTCTCCCGCAGCACCGTTGCCGTTATCCCAAGCGATGCGTAATTCTTTTTTCGGTTTAAATTCGTCGATTTCATCAAGCAAATGGCTGTCGCTTTCGGCTAAAATACAATCAGACAGAATGCGATCGACGTAATCTTCAGAAATATCACTTTTTTTCAAACTGCCTTCTGCATCAACAAAATCGCCAGCTTGTGCAATTTTTGCCAAACCCAAAATATCGTCGCCGTAAAATGGACGCTCTTTGAGCATAATTTTAAAACCGTTGTGATCTTTCGGATTGTGCGAGCCAGTTACCATAATTCCGGCATCTTGTTCAAGATGATAAACCGAAAAATAAAGCATCGGAGTTGGGCCAACGCCAACATCGATAACTTCTAAACCAGATTCAATTAAACCTTTAATTAATTCAGCTTTTAAAGCTGGAGAACTCAAACGTCCGTCGCAAGCAACTGAGATTTTTTTCTTACCATTTTTTTGCAAAAAGCTGGCGAAAGATTTGCCAACGAAAAATGCATCTTTTTCGAAAAGCGTTTGGTTGTAGATACCACGAATATCGTAAGCACGAAGGATTGATTGGTGAAAGATATGAGTCATTTTAATTTATTTTTCCTGTTGTTGGAGATGAAGCAGCGCCGAATTTTTTGACTTCCATTCTGCCTGCCAAATAAGCAGCGCGTCCTGATTCAATTGCCAGTTTCATAGCATGCGCCATCAAAACTGGATTTTTTGCTTTAGCAATTGCGGTATTCATTAAAACACCATCGCAACCAAGTTCCATAGCAATTGCAGCGTCTGAAGCTGTGCCGACTCCGGCGTCAACTAAAACTGGAACTTTTGATTGTTGAACGATTAGTTCGATATTTAAACGATTTTGAATTCCCAAACCAGAGCCAATTGGTGCAGCCAAAGGCATGATTGCGCAACATCCGATATCTTCTAACTCTTTAGCAACTATTGGATCATCTGACGTATAAACCATTACGTCAAAACCATCTTTAATCAATAATTCTGCTGCTTTGATGGTTTCAACCACTTTTGGATAAAGTGTTCTTTCATCAGCTAAAACTTCTAATTTAACCAAATTCCAACCCCCAGCGACACGGGCTAAACGCAAAGTGCGTACCGCGTCATCAGCGGTAAAACATCCTGCAGTATTTGGTAAATAAGTGTATTTTTTAGGATCGATGAAGTCTTGTAACATCGGTTCGCCTTTCTTTTCGATGTTAACGCGACGTACTGCAACAGTAACAATTTCAGCGCCTGAGGCTTCGATCGCGTCTTTAGTTTCTTGGAAATCTTTATATTTGCCGGTTCCAACTAAAAGGCGGGAGTTGAACTTTTTTCCAGCAACAGTGAAAAAATCAGAAGACATTAAAACTTGTCAGAAAAGAACGTAATTAAGAATAAAACGAAAGGAGCTGAAAGCATTACGCCATCAAGCCTATCCAGAATTCCACCATGTCCTGGAATGATATTTCCAGAATCTTTTACACCAAAAATTCTTTTGAATTTAGATTCCAAAAGATCACTGGCTTGCTCGATAAGAGCTAATAATGCGCTAAAGAAAACGAAGAAAAAAATTCCGCCACGGAACATGAAAGCACTCAAAAAACCGATCAACATGCTAGCAGCAACACCACCCATCAAACCTGTCCAAGTTTTGTTTGGGCTTATTTGTGGAGCTAGTTTCGCGCCGCCGAAAGTTTTTCCTGAAAAGAATGCGAAGATGTCAGTTGTCCAGATTACTGCAAACATCCAAAGCATGATATTTGTGTCCTGTAATCTCAATTTAAGTACGCAATACATTGGGATTGCGATGTAGGCTAAACCAATTAAACGCCATTTTTTCTGATCTTGCGCAGTTTTAATTAAATCTAGCCATTCAGATGCCATTAAAATTGTAATAACGATTGTTATAAAGAAGAAAAGACTTTGTGAAAAGCAAATCGCGTAAACAGCAAGCGGAACCAAAACAACGGCGCTGATAACTCTTTGTTTGGTATTTTCTGAAGGATCAATTTCGTCGATTTTGGCGATTATTTTACCAAAAATTTTGTTAAAAATCACGTTAGCACTGTGCAAAACTTTTTTGGTATTTTCCAAAGCTTTGTCTGAAACTTTTTCTGATTTACCTTTTTCCATATCGTCTCTCTCTTTTGTTAAATTCATTAATTGCTTGAAGTAAGTTTTGTTTACCAAAATCAGGCCAAAAAACTTCGGTAAAATAAAGTTCGGCATAAGCTGCTTGCCAGAGCAAAAAGTTGCTGAGGCGCAAATCTCCAGCAGTCCTAATTAAAAGGTCGGGATCAGGAATCTCTGGCTGGTATAAATTTTGGGAAAACAAATTTTCATCAATCTCGTTCACGCTAATTTTGCCTTCACTAACTGCAAGGCTTATCTTCTTCGCTGCGTCAACGATCTCTTGTCTTGAGCCATAGCTGAAGGCAACATTTAAAGTGAGTGCTTTATTATTTTTTGTTATCGATTCGATAGAACTAATTTTGTCTTTAGTGCTTTGCGCCAAACGATCTAAATTGCCCGAAATTACAATACGAACATCCTTTTCAATCAAAGGCTTGGTTTCTTTTTCTAAATAGTTGTCGAGCAAGGTCATCAAGTAATCAACTTCCTCTGGTGGACGATTCCAATTTTCAGAAGAGAAGGCGTAAATCGTTAAATTTTTAACACCAATTTCAATGCAATTTTCAGCAATTTTGCGGACATTCTCTGAACCTTGTTTATGTCCAATCTTAGTTGGTAAACCTTTATTCTGAGCCCAACGCGCATTGCCATCCATAATTATGGCAATGTGTGTTGGAATTTTATTTTGAGGATTTTGTGTCGCAGATTTTTTAAGAAAAAACATCCTAGACTTTCATCAGTTCTTTCTCTTTTGCAGCTACTACTTCGTCAATTTTTGCAACGAATTCGTCAGTAATTTTTTGCACAGCATCAGTACAACCGTGAATTTGATCTTTTGATGCACCAAGTTCTTTTTCACGTCTTTTAAATTCATCCAAAACATCGCGACGAATATTGCGTACCGCGATTTTTTTATCTTCACCGTATTTTTTCGCCAATTTTACCAACTCTTTACGGCGTTCTTCGCTAAGTTTTGGGATAGAAATTCGCAACGTAGAACCATCAACCATCGGATTAAAACCAAGATTGGCGTTGATGATACCTTTTTCTACAGCTTTAACGTTACCGCGATCCCAAACTTGCACCGCCAAAGTTGTCGCTTCTGGAACTGAAACGTTAGCAAGTTGTGAAAGTGGCATCATTTGTCCATAAACTTCAACGCGCACAGTATCAAGCAAACTTGGATTGGCGCGACCAGTTGAAATTGAATCCATATCACGCTTCAAAGAACCCATAGTTTCTTCCATTTTTTTGCGAGATTTATCTGTAAATTCAGTAATCATAAATTTTTTATTATTGTTTCATGAGATCCTTCGGCTAGGCCTCGGGATGATTTTAATTCGCTCAATGAGCACATTAAAATCAATTGATAATTGTAAATTTTCCTTTGCCTTTAATCACGTCACACAAAGCATTCTCACCTTTAATTGAGAATACTACGATCGGTAATTTGTTATCTTTTGCTAAAGTAATTGCTGTTTGATCCATCACTTTGAGTTCTTGTTTAATGACATCGCGGTAAGTCATTTTGTCGTAGCGCGTGGCAGTTTTGTCTATCTTTGGATCGGCGCTGTAAACACCATCAACTTGCGTACCTTTTAAGATCACATCACATTTAACTTCAATGGCGCGCAGAACTGCAGCGGTGTCAGTTGTGAAGAACGGATTACCAGTTCCAGCAGTAAAAATTACGACACGATTTTTTTCTAAATGACGCGAAGCTTTGCGTTTAATGTAAGGCTCACAGATACTGTCCATGCGGATTGCCGATTGCATCCTAGTTTCAATACCACGTTTTTCGAGAGCATCTTGAAGTGCTAAACCATTCATACAAGTGGCCAACATTCCCATATAATCAGCGTTAGAGCGCTCCATTCCAGATGCCGCAGCAGACATGCCACGGAAAATATTACCACCACCAACTACTAAAGAAATTTCACAGCCCAGTTTGTGAGCGGCAACTATTTGGTCACAGATTCTTTTAATTGCATCCACATCATGTCCAAAACCTTTATCTCCCATCATTGCTTCACCAGAGACTTTAAAAAGGATACGTTTGAATTTGAGGTCGGATGGCATTTGGATTTGGAAGTAATTTTTAGAGCTAACACAAAATCGTCATCCTTGGACTGAAAGACCGAGGATCTCTTGAGATAATTCAAAATCTACTCAAGAGATCCTCGATGCTAAAGAATCAAGGATGACGACAGTAAACTATTTAGTCATTGACGCAACTTCAGCAGCGAAGTCGTTTTCTTTTTTCTCAATTCCTTCACCTAAGATGAAAAGTTTGAAAGCAGAAATTTTAGTATCGCCATTTTCTTTACCGAAATTAGCAATCAAGTCTTTGATTTTAACTTTATCATCCATCACGAAAAGCTGCTCCAAAAGAACAACTTCTTCGTAGTATTTTCTAATTCTGCCTTCGATCATTTTGTCGATGATGCTTTCAGGTTTGCCAGAAGCGCGAGCTTGATCTTTCAATACTTCAACTTCTCTTTGAAGTTTAGATGGTTCAACTGATTCAATTGAAAGAGCATCAGGTTTTGCAGCCGCGATGTGCATAGCAACTTGTTTACCGATTTCTTCTAATTTGCCTTTGTCAGCTTGAGATTCAAAAGCTACAAGAACAGCAATTTTACCCATGTTTGGCGCAGTTGCGTTGTGGATATAGCTCACAACTAAACCGTTTGAAACTTCTAAGTTAGCGATTCTGCGGATATTGATGTTTTCACCAATAACACCGATTTGGTTTTTAAGTTCTTCATCAACGCTGTGAGAAGCACCAGAAAATTTATTAGCTTTAAGTTTTTCAACATCATCACCACAACCGAAAGATTGTTGTGCAATTGCTGCTACGAAATCTTGGAATTTTTGGTTACGAGCTACGAAGTCAGTTTCAGAGTTAACTTCAACTACAACAGCTTTGTTACCATTAACCGCAACAGCAACAGCACCTTCAGAAGTGATTCTGCCAGATTTTTTTACCGCTGCTGAAAGACCTTTTTTACGTAGCCAGTCAACTGACTTTTCAAAATCGTCACCATTTTCAGCTAGAGCTTTGTTACAATCTGCGATGCCGCATCCTGTGGCTTCGCGTAATTTTTTGATTAATGCTAGATCGGCCATATTTTTACCTTTTTTTAGTTTTGTATGTCTTGGTTCGTGTAGTCGTATTACACAATTCGTCATCCTTGAGCCGCAGGCTCGAGGATCTCATGAGCCTTAATACTGCTCAAGAGGTCCTCGACCCTTTTCGGGTCAAGGACAGCTGCGAAAAAATAATTATTTTTTCGCAGCTGGTTTTTTAGCTGGAGCTTTTGCAGCTGGCTTTTTTGCAGCTGGCTTTTTGTCATCTTTTTTATCAGCGTGCTTTTTGTCTGATTTTTCTTCAGATTTATCAGCTGATTTATGATGCGGTTTAGCATCTTTTTTGCCTTTAAAATCTTTTTTGCCTTTAGCGTCTTTTTCTTCTTTTTCAGTTTTAGCAGCAACTGAAGTTTTGTACTGAGCGATTTCTTCACCAGTTTCGAACTTGCTGATATCAACGCCAGAGATTGCCATGTTTTCTTTTACACCAGCGATCGCAGCGTCAGAAAGCAAACGGCAATATAATTTGATTGCTTTTGCAGAGTCATCGTTACCAGGAATTGGGAAAGCGATGCCATCAGGATTACAGTTTGAGTCAAGAATTGCCATGATCGGAACGCCAAGTTTTTTAGCTTCAGCAATTGCTAGAGATTCTTTAAAAGTATCGATAACAACAACTAGGTCAGGATATCCGCCCATGTTTTTGATACCACCAAGAGTTTGTTCAAGTTTCGCTCTTTGTCTTTCAAGAACGAGTTTTTCTTTTTTGTTGTAATCAACCTCATCAGAAGTCAAACGCTCTTCGATTTTTTTCAAAGTTTTGATTGATTGAGAAA
>CAYUHG010000002.1:0-38260 GCA_964444545.1 uncultured Rhizobium sp. | reverse complement strand
TCATCAGAAGTCAAACGCTCTTCGATTTTTTTCAAAGTTTTGATTGATTGAGAAACTGTTTTCCAGTTAGTCAACATACCACCCAACCAGCGGAAGTTAACGTAATATTGACCACATCTTTTTGCTGCTTCAGCGATTGGTTCAGCACCTTGTTTTTTAGTAGAAATGAAAAGGATACGACCGTTATTTTTCGCGATGTCTTTTACTGTAACCATTGATTTGTAAAGCAATGTCGCAGTTTTGTTAAGATCGATAATGCTGATTCCGTTACGGCTTGTGTGAATGTATTTAGCCATTTTCGGGTTACGACGCATAGTCTTGTGACCGAAGTGAACACCAGCTTCAAGAAGCTGTTTAATAGTAAAAGTAGGAAGTTCTTGTTTAGACATTTTAATGTTGATTTTGGTTTTTTAAGCAACAGCAGCAAAAATCCGCCGACTCTTTAAAATAAAGACTCGACAGGACACCAAAATTGCTAACTGTTGTAAGATTGATGCTTGAAGGAAATCAAGCGGGGCGGATTTTTAATGGCTGGTCAAACAAATTGCAACTTAAAATGTTTTGGATTGAAGTTGCAAAAAAATAGGTCCCCGAGCAAAGCGCGTAGCGCGTCGTCGAGGAGCCGTGAGTTTAACTTCCGGCCCCTCGACGACGCTACGCTTTGCTCGGGGACCTTAGATCTCATTTAATTTTTTCCAAAAAATGATTATTTTCCCCGCAATCGACCTTAAAGGCGGTCAATGTGTTCGTCTGTTCAAAGGCGAAATGAACCAAGCTACAGTTTTCAACGACAATCCTGCAGCACAAGCTTTAGAATTCCAAAATGCTGGTTTTAAATTTTTGCACGTAGTCGATTTGGACGGCGCGATTCAAGGTTCTACAGCTAATGAAAATTCGGTTCGTGAAATTTTGAAAGCGGTAAAAATGCCATTACAATTAGGCGGCGGAATTAGATCAATTGCCACAATTGAAAAATGGCTCGATCTGGGCATAAACCGCGTGATTCTTGGCACGATTGCCGCAAAAAATCCTGAATTAGTTCGCGAAGCCTGCAAAAAATTTCCCGGAAAAATTGTGATTGGAATTGATGCCAAGAACGGTTTTGTCGCAACTGAAGGCTGGGTTGAAACTTCAGAAGTTAAATCTTTGGAACTGGCCAAAAAATTTGAAGATTGCGGCGCAGTTGCAATTATTTACACCGACATTTCACGCGACGGAACTTTGACAGGAACTGATTTAAGTGGCACAAAAAATCTCGCACAAAATTTAAAAATTCCCGTGATCGCCTCAGGTGGAATTGGAAATTTAGACGATGTTTTAAAAGTAAAAGAACTTGAACAATTCGGCGTAATCGGCGCTATTGTTGGTCGCGCAATTTATGACAAAAAAATTGATCCGCGCGATCTAATAAATTTGTAACTAGCTAGTTTATTCTGTTACCTTGAGAAGATCTATTTTTGTTATTAGTACTGACTAATTGTGCCGCACTTTGTGATGCTGGAATAAATGCTGGAGCGTCACGACGCAAACCGTTGCGCGATGCAACTTGTTGCTCTTCCTCAAGTTCTTGCTGAGTCTTTTCTAAAACTTGAGAAAGCTTCTGAAGCTGAGAATCAGGAATGATTGCCGTAAAATTATCTGGCTCAAAAGCAACTTCATCAGGAGGTAATAATCCCGAATTGCTTGCTGAAAACAAACCAGCAAAATCTCTTTTAAAATCTATTCCAGCTGCTTTTAAACCTTCGTAAAACTCGTCACTCAAAGGTTGTTGCAAAATGTCAATCGCAGGTTCATCGGTTCTATTTACTGTCACATCAGAATGAAATACCGGATCTTGATCTGACAAAACTTCTTTATCAGAAACTACTTGAGATGAGACACCAATAATTGCTAAACCATCTGATTTAACTGCTCTAGATTCGTCATGGACAACAGTTGGATCTACTGGAATTTGTAAAGTTTTTTTTGTTTGTGCTTGCGATGCTGACACCAAATCTTTTGTTGGAAAAATCTTCTGCATCACACTACAGTAATCTGAAATTATCTGCGGCTTTAAACTCTTACCGCTTGGTTTATTTTTGTTATTTAGCGCCTTCAAAGCGTCTTCTTTCGTCAAAGAAGCTGTTGATTCTCCTAAAAATAAAAGCTTACCAACATCTCCTGTTCTTTTTGATACTTCCGGACTTTTAGCCGCATTTCTTACAGCTTCTAGAATCTTCTCAGCAAAACCTTGGTTGCCTCCTCTTGTTCCACTTCTTACTGCTTCTTCAAAACCACTTTGAACTACTGCAACAGTAAGATTTTGTTTCAACAAAAAATCTCTCATGGCAACATTAGTGCCAATCGCCGCGCTGCTCAAAACTGATGTAGCTCCAGGCAAATTAAGATTTTCTGGTTTTCTATTAACTAAACTTTGCAACTGCTCAAAACTACCGAATAAAATCGCCAAATTCATGACCGAAAAATTTTTGCCGATAGTATCAATATTTTCAGCCTTGATTAAAGGAAATAATTCTTCCCAATCTCTACCACATTGTCCTCTAGCTTTACCAGATCTTGAATGTAGCACTTCGGCATCACCAACTAAAGCATTAAACAAGCGATTAAACTTTTCTTGCAGAGTTTCTTTTTTTACTGGTGGCGGTGGAATATCAGATGTCTTTTCTTCTGACTGTCTTGTTTGAGTCTTTTGTTTTTGTGTTTTGGTATGAGTTACTTTTGTGTGATCCTCAATTACAGGTGCTGGAGGTCTGATTTTACTAATAGCAGCAGCAATCTGAAGATATTCATGTTGCGCATAAATATCTGTAATAAATTGACGCATTTCTTCTGTTACAAGTTCTGATCGCGATTCCAATACCTGCTCTTTCTTTGCGCCAGCTTTCATTAAAACTTTAACAATCTCAAAATAATTTTCCTTTGATTCTGGATCAGTTGCTTCATTGCAGAGACCATATCCATAAGCTGCTCTTAGCAAGATTGTTTCATTAGAATCACGAGCAATCGTCGTAGTCGTGTTAACTGTTGCACCACCTTCAATCAAACTTTCGACTACTTTTGGATCACCAAAAGCAATCGCTATGCTCAACAATCTTTCCCCTTCAGAATTAATGGCATTGGCATAGTAACCAATACAAATCATAACTCTTACAATATCTCTAATTTCATTTACTGTGAACTGATCTTTCAGACCCAACCTATTATCGATAAGTTGGAATAATGAGGATGATTTCTCTTGATCGTAGTCAAAATTTGGAATTTTGCTTTGAAGCTCTTCAAATACTCTGCTTATAAAATCATCTTCGTCAAAATCCTCTGAAGCATTCGACATCTCATATAAAAAACCCTGCAACTTTCTTTCTAATCCAGGATACTGTGATTTTATGCGCATAGCTGGTCAAGTTTGTTAAAGATCATTTGCAACCTGAGATAGTAATCAGAAAATCAATAGTCAACCCGACAAAAATTCTAATCCGCGACTTCGTCTCATTTACTTTCATAAGAATAGGCAAAACTTTTGAGATTCTTGACTCTTTATTTGACTTTTTTCGACCCCTTTCTAAATTGCGCAGCGCTTTTCAAACAGCCCTCATTTTTTTAAAATAAATCACAATAAAATGCGTTACTTAGCCCTAACCGAGAAAGATCGGAAAGAGATGCTCGCCGCTATTGGCGTGTCCTCTGTTGACCAACTTTATGATGCAGTTCCGTCAGAATTTTTACTTAAAAAACCAATTGCCAATTTGCCAAATCATCAAGGCGAAATTGAAGTTGAAAATATTTTAAAATCTTACTCCGATAAAAATCGCGCTGCTTCACAAGGTGCGTTTTTCCTTGGCGCTGGTTGTTATAGACATCATATTCCTTCTGCAGTTGATCACATCATTCAACGTTCAGAATTTCTTACTTCTTACACACCTTACCAGCCAGAAATTTCGCAAGGAACTTTGGCTGTAATCTTCCAATTCCAAAGCATCATTGCTCTTTTGACCGGAATGGAAATTGCTAACGCTTCGATGTACGATGGCGCAACTTCAATGTCTGAAGCTTGTTTGATGGCGATGCGTATTAAATCTGGTCGTAAAAATATCGCGATTGTTGGTGATATTCATCCAGACTATTTAGAAGTTACTAAAACTTCGCTTGATTTGCACGACGCTAAATTGGTTTCTCAAATCGATGAATCTTGCGCAGCTGTTGTTGTGCAATATCCAGACTTCCACGGTGAAATCGGCAATTTAGACGAAGTTCGCGCTAAATGCGACGCAGCTGGTGCACTTTTAATTTGCGTAACGAACGAAATTCTTGCTCTTGGTTTGCTTGAAGCTCCAAAACAAGCTGACATCTGCGTTGGTGAAGCTTCATCTTTAGGCGTTGGATTAAATTTCGGCGGACCACTTTTAGGTTTCTTCGCTTGTAAAAAAGAATTCGTTCGTCAAATGCCCGGCCGTATCTGCGGTGCTACTGTGGACGTTGATGGCAAACCAGGTTATGTTCTTACTTTAAACGCTCGTGAACAACATATTCGCCGCGAAAAAGCTACTTCGAACATCTGTTCAAACCAAGGCTTGTGTGCAACTGCTTTCACAATTCACACTTCTTTACTTGGTGAAATTGGCTTCAAAAAATTGGCTTTAATCAATCACAAAAAAGCCTGCGACGCAGCTGATAGATTGACTAAAGTTAAAGGTGTAAAACTTTTGAACCAAAGCTTCTTCAATGAATTCACCATCGAACTTTCCAAAGATGCTACCGAAGTTAACAAAAAACTTTTGGCCAAAAACATCATCGGTGGCTTTGCTCAAGGAAACAAAATGATCATCGCCGTTAGCGAATTAACTAGCGCGCAAGACATCGAGTCTTTAGCTAGCGAGTTAGAAAAAATCTTAAATTAGTGAGGAACACATGACTTTTACTCCAAAAGAAATCGGCGGTTTGAATCATGAAACCGAGCTTCTAATCAAACAATCACGCGTTGGCGCTTGTGGTGTTGATTTACCAGAAGTTGCGAGTTTTTCTCTTCGCACAGGACAAAAATCACGTTCAGCAATTGGTTTAGCACAAGTTAATGAACCAACTGTGATTCGTCATTTCGTACGTTTGTCAAACCAAAACTATTCAATCGACGCCGGATTTTACCCGCTTGGTTCTTGTACCATGAAGCACAATCCGCGTTTGAACGAAAAAATGGCACGCTTACCAGGTTTCGCCGACATTCATCCATTGCAAGATCAGTCAACTGTTCAAGGCGCTTTGGAATTGATGTATAACTTACAAAACTGGCTTTCTACTTTGACTGGCTTGGGTGCAACTTCTTTAGCTCCTGCTGCTGGTGCACAAGGTGAATTTGCCGGCATGTTGGTAATCAAAAAAGCTCACGAAGCTAAAGGTGAAGCACAAACTCGTAAAATCGTTTTGATTCCAGACTCAGCTCACGGGACTAACCCAGCTACTGCGGCAATGTGTGGTTTCGAAATCAAAGTTATTCCTTCTGACTCTGAAGGTTTGATCAACGTTGAAGCTTTAGAAAAATTGGTTGCCGAACATGGCAAAGCAATTGCTGGTACAATGATCACTAACCCAAACACTTGCGGTAAGTTCGAAAAAAATATCAAAAAAATTGCTGATTTGATTCACTCAGTCGGTGGTTTATTTTATTGCGATGGCGCGAACTATAACGCCATCGTTGGTAAAGTTCGTCCTGCTGATATCGGTGTTGACGTGATGCACTTCAACTTACACAAAACTTTCTCAACTCCACACGGTGGTGGCGGACCAGGTTCTGGACCAATCGCAGTTCGTGCTGAATTGGCGCAATTCTTGCCAACTCCTCACGTTGAAAAAGACGGCGACACTTACAAACTTGTCGCTCCAAAATCATCTTGCGGTAAAGTTAAAGGCTTCAACGGACAATTTGGTATGCACGTTCGCGCTTTGACTTACATGCTTTCTCACGGTGCTGATGGATTACAAAAAGTTGCTGAAGACGCTGTGCTTTCTGCCAACTATATCTTAGCAAAACTGAAAGATTTCTATCACGTTCCTTTCGAAGGCAATTGCATGCACGAATGTTTGTTGACTGACAAAATTCAGAAAGCTCAAGGCATTTCAACTCTCGACATCGCGAAAGCTTTGGTAGAGTACGGTATTCACCCAATGACTGTGTTCTTCCCACTTGTTGTTCAGGGTGCTATGTTGATTGAACCTACTGAAACTGAGAATAAGAAAACTATTGATGATTTCATCAACACTATGATTTACGTTGCTAATGAAATCAAAGAAGGCCGCGGCGACAGATTCCACAACTATCCTCTTCACACTCCAAGAAGAAGATTGGATGACGTTAAAGCAGCGAAAAATCCAGTAACAACTTGGTTCTCGAACTAGTGAACAAAAACCGTCAAATCGCCAATAAAAAGGCTTTCTCGCTAATCGAAATGGCAATTGTAGTTTTGATTATCGGCTTGTTAATCGTTGGCGTTATTGGCGGTGCGGGAATGATCCGAGCCGCAGCAATAAGCAGTGCCAGATCATTCACTGTAAAATCAGCCGTACCACAAATCTCTGGGCTTGTAGCTTGGTACGAAACCTCTCTCAAAGAAAGTTTAAAAGCTTCTGAAGCCTCAAATGGTAATCAAATCAGCGCTTGGTATGATGTTAGCCCAGCTTCTCTTGTAGACCACAGATATGATGTAACTCCCGGATCAGCAACTGGACAACGCAACGTTTTAAGTCGCACCGCCTCTTCTGCTGTGACTTACCAAGATTCAACAATCAACGACCTTCCAGCAATTCATTTTAACGGCAGTGGCAACTTAACTTTATCCGCTTTTTATCAAGGTGATTTAGCCCAAAGCACAGTTTTTTTGGTCTTCCGCCCTACTTCATTTGGAACAACTTTGTTTGATTCAAACAGCACTGGAAATAGCGCCTCGATTGGAATTTCTAGCACTACCGTCAATCTAAACGCTGGATCATCAGTCAGCACAGGAACTGGCAGCAATTCTGCCGCTTTCAACCTTGGCAATGACTACATCATTTCTGTTTATCTTAATGGTTCTTCTTCAAAAGCTTACGTCAACAATGCTAATACTTCTGCTGGTAACGCCAATATCGATAGTGGAAGTAACTCAATTACCGGACTTACAATCGGCAGCAACAAAAGTGGTAGCGGTGCTTTTACCGGCCTGATTTCCGAAATTATTATTTATGATCATCCGCTCCAAATTCAGGAAAGACGCGATGTCTTCAAATATCTTTCCTACAAATACAAAATTTCTGTAACTGGAATTTAGAATACCAATGAAGCGCACAGCCTTTAGTTTAATCGAAATCTCGGTAGTTTTGATTGTAATCGGCATTTTGGCCGCCGGCATTGTGGGCGCTAATTCTTTGATTAAATCTTCCAGATTGGCAACTGCACGATCACTTACCACCAGCTCTACGGTTCCAAGTATTGAAGGCTTGGTTGCATGGTACGAAACTTCACTGACCGACAGTTTAAAAAGTTCGGAAAGCTTTAACGGCTCACAAATCAGCACTTGGTACGATAACAACCCAGCCTCAATCGTATTACGCAAAAATACTCTAAGCCGCAGCGCTTCAAGCAGCGTAACTTACCAGCAAGATGGCATCAACAATATTCCAAGCTTAAAATTTGATGGCAGTGGCAATTTAACTTTGTCTAATTTTTATCAAGGAACCTTAGCAAGCGCGACTTTATTTTTTGTTATCCAACCTACAGCAATTGATACTACAACTGCAAAAATTCTGAGCGATTCATCAAGCAGCGGATCAGTTGCTGCAGTTGGAATTAAATCAGCTTCGATTCATTTAAATTTTGGTAGTGCTGCTAATACTGCAACTGGCTCCAACTCTGCTAATGTTGTTACCGACCAAAATTACATCGTCGTCGCCTATGCAATTCAAAGTGCTTCCAAAGCTTACTTAAACAACAGTAAAGATATGGCGGGAAATTCTGTAATTAACGCTGGATCGAACTCTCTTAAAGGATTAACTGTTGGAACCGATCGCAATGGCTCTTACCAATTTTCTGGTCTAATTTCCGAGATCATTATTTACAACCGTCCTCTTAAGGATTCTGAGCGCAAAGACGTTCTCAGATATCTGAGCAACAAATATAAAATCGCAGTTTCGGGTTTTTAGGACAATAATTGCTTTTTGCGTTTCGTAATCTTGACAGCCAACCACTGAATCACTAAGTTACTTTTAGAAACCTAAAAAAATCCCAAACAAAATTCTTAAAAATGACAAACTCCTTAATCCCGAAATCGACTACGATCGCCAAATCTGGTGATGCTGGTTTCGTACAATATTTAAGAGAGATTCAAAAATTCCCAATTTTAACTCCCGAAGAAGAGTTTGAATATGGAACCAAATTCCAAAAAACTGGCGATAAAGAAGCAGCAAAAATGCTGGTTCAAAGTCATTTGCGTTTAGTCGTAAAAATGGCACGCAAATTCAAAAATTACGGCCTACCAATGTTTGACATTGTTGCTGAAGGCAACGTTGGATTAATTCAGGCTGTAAAAAAATTCGACCCTCAAAAAGGTTTTCGCTTCTCAACTTATGCCATGTGGTGGATTCGCGCTTACATCCAAGAATATATTTTGCGCTCGTGGTCATTGGTAAAAATCGGTACAACTGCAGCACAAAAAAAATTGTTCTTCAACTTACGCAAGATCAAACAAAAGATTGTTGGAGTTGATTCAGGCACAAATCGCTTATCTCCAGATCATATTGAGAAAATCTCAAAAGAATTAAATGTCACACCAAAAGAAGTGACCGAGATGGATTCAAGATTGCAGCAACCTGATTCTTCGCTGAATAATTTTGTTGGCGACGAAGAAGATGGCACCGAAGTAATCCACGAATTGGCATCAGACGATGAAAGCCAAGAGCAAATTGCAATTCACAATCAAGAAAAATCACGACAAGAAATTGCTCTCCAAAATGCTCTAAAAACTTTGAATGAACGCGAGAAAGATATTTTGTTCAAACGTCAACTTTCGGAAAATCCGATGACGCTTGAAGAGCTAAGCCAGATTTACCAAGTTTCACGCGAACGTATTCGCCAAATCGAAGAAAACGCCATCAATAAAATCAAAAAAGAAGTCAAAAAATTCAGCTAATGTTTACTGGAATAATCACAAATTTAGGAATTGTTGAAGAGCTGAAAACCAACAGCAAAAAAGATTTACTGCTAAAAATTTCGACACAAAAAGTTGCGAGAAGAAAGTTAGAAATTGGCTGTTCTATTGCTTGTAACGGCATTTGCCTGACTTTGATTAAAAAAGAAATTAAAGGCAGAAAAAATATTTTTTCGTTTCAAGCCTCAAAAGAAACTCTGGAAAAAACTACGCTAAAAAACTGGCAAGTTGGTGATATAATTAATCTCGAATTTGCTTTAAGAATGGGTGACGAGCTTGGTGGCCATCTAGTTTCCGGCCATGTTGATGCTGTTGGAAAAATCAGCGCCATTAAGGCAATTAAAGATTCACACAAATTCACTTTCGCCGCGCCAAAAGAGTTGATGAAATTTATCGCCGCTAAAGGATCAATCACAATTGACGGCACTTCGCTGACGGTGAATGAAGTCGATAAAAATTCTTTCAGCGTCAATTTGATTGCTCACACAATTGCAAATACCAAATTCAAGAATGCTAAAGTTGGCGATTGTGTAAATCTTGAGATTGACCTACTGGCGCGCTATTTCGAGAGAATGTTCAAATCCTCCAAACATTGATGCTGTTGCGCGCTTGATGTTTTAAATCTAGACCTTGGCAAAACCGATGAATCAGGCTGCACATTTTTTGCAACTGAACTATCCTCCAAGATGACACGAAGATAACGATTAAAAATCTGATTAAATTCAGACTCAGACATTTCAGGAAAATAGCAGCGGAAAAATTGCAATTGTGGCACGTAAAGTACATGAGTAATTGACTTCAAACCAATACCATTTCCGATCGCTCCAACCATATATTCACCAACGAAGAATCCATCTTTATTGTACTGATTTCTTTCGTATAATTTCTTCACAAACTCAGTTTGCGGTATGTTGAAAATCGGCTTGGCAGATTGCAACGGATTGAATTTTCCAAAAACCAAAACATTGTTCAGCACTACAATCACAAGCACCGCTATCTTAAAATTTTTCCCCAGATCAATTATAAAATAATGCACAGCTAACAGCGACAAAAGTAAAAGAACTATTGTCAGCTCTTCCATCATCACTTCAAAATCTTGTACGTTGTAAATAAAAATCGGTAACATCGCCACAAAGCAAAGTATAAAAACCGCTGCTGTAGATCTTCTGGCATCAATCACAAATTCTAATTTAGGTAAAATAATCATAGCAATTGCCAGCAAACACATGCCGATGATGAAGAAACATCTGATGCCGTTAACACGATCAAGCAAAATAATTTTTACGATAATTGGTGGAATCGGCAGCAACATCCAGCAGCTGAAAAAAGTTAAAACCGCCAACAAAATTTTTAGCGATTTTAGCTGTTCACTACTGAGATTTTTGAAGCAATCGCGCCATTTCCCAAAAAGCACGCAGAATAAAAATAAGTAAGATCCAACTACGCCCATCTCACAAACATTGAAGGTTCCTGATAGATCCCAACCTTGCGCTTCGCTGACAATTAGTGATGGAAAAAATTGCGATAACCATTGCATCAAAGTCACATCACCACCGGAAATTAGTTGGCGCTGTCCGGGGTAAATCGTGTTCGCCATCAAAAGAAGTGAATCTTGAATATAAAATAAATAAGTCAGCAAAGCTAAAATTGATGCACTTCCAAAGGCTGCAACATTTCTGATTGTAAAAAAATTACGATTAAAACAATAAAGCAAAACTACTGTGATTACTGCAAAGCCATAAAAGAACACCGGATAAAACATCGAAAACATCATCGAGCTAATCAGGAAATAAAATAGCACCAGACGCAGATAGAAATCTTTCCTGCTTACCAGAACAACATAACTCCAAGCAAAGAAAGCCGTCATTGGACCAACTATCGACCACCAATTCTGCACAAAGCCAGAAAAATAAACCAAAGCTGTAAAAATCAGCGCATAAACTTCATCCATTTGCATAGCGCGAAACATCATAAAAAATCCGCTTAAAAACAACGCCATCACAATAAAATAATACAGAGAGAAAGCATAAGCCGGCGGCAAAAAATAGAATCCCAACAAAGCTGGTTTAAAAGGAATCGACCAATCTTTTAACGGCAAAGAAAAACTCGGACGCAAATCTTCGTGATAAGGTGAAGTTTGGTTGTAGCGTTCAAAATTATTGTTAACTGTAGCTTGCAATAAAGGTGTATAAACCGCCCATTCATCTGATCTTATTTCGCGCGGCTTGCCGTAAAATAATCCTTCTGATTTTGCACCGATCTGATTCAAAAATACGCCGTAAGAAGAAGGCGACAAAGCATTTCCCACATAAAACACACCATAAATCATCAGCAAAATCAGCGCGAAACGCGATAACGAAATTCTGTTTAAAATATTATTCATGCCGTGATTATATTGTAAAAATCTCAAATTCTTAGTGACGAATTACTTAAATCCATGTCTTCACAAAATAAAGAAACTATCGGAGTTGTAATTCCGTGTTACAAAGTCAAAAGCCACATTCTTGATGTGATAAAAAAAATCGGCAACGAAGTTGATGCAATTTATGTTGTTGATGATTTTTGCCCGCAACAATCAGGAAAATTTGTTGAAGAAAATTGTCACGATTTACGAGTTCGTGTGCTTTACAACGAAAAAAATCTTGGTGTTGGCGGCGCGGTAATTCTCGGTTATCGTAGAGCTTTGGATGATAAAATCGATATTGTCGTAAAAATTGACGGCGATGATCAAATGGATCCAAGTTTGATTTCGCAATTCGTTGCTCCAATTATCAAACGCAAAGCCGATTACACCAAAGGCAATCGCTTCTTTAATCCTGAAGATGTAATGGCAATGCCGCGTGTACGTTTGATTGGCAATGCGATTCTGTCCTTTCTCACCAAAATTTCTTCGGGATATTGGAATATTTTTGACCCAACTAACGGCTATACTGCTATTCACAGCAAGGTTCTAAAATGTCTGAGTTTAGACAAAATTGATCGCGGTTATTTTTTTGAATCGGATATTTTATTTCGCCTAAACACAATTCGTGCGGTTGTTATCGATATTCCAATCAAAGCTAATTACGGCTCTGAAACCAGCAACTTATCGGTAAAAAAAATCATCGCACCATTCTTGGCTAAACATTTACGTAACAGCTTCAAACGCATAGTTTATAATTATTACGTACGCGATTTTTCATTTGCCTCAATCATGTTGGCAGTTGGAGTCATAGCCACTACGTTCGGTGTTATTTACGGCGCGAACGCTTGGATTGAATCAGTTTATCAGAACAAATTTTCTTCAAGTGGCGTCGTAATGATCGCCACCTTGCCGATTATTTTAGGCGTACAATTCATTTTATCCTTCGTGAATTACGATATCAGCTCAACGCCTCAAACTGCTCTGATAAATTATTTAAGCGACAGCAAATGAAGCAGTTATTTTTCAAGCTGTGGAATAATCAGAATCTGCAACAATTTCTACGTTATAATCTGGTACAGCTTTTGTGCTATTTAATTGAGTTTGTAATTTTCTTACTAAGTTTCAAAACTACAACTCAGCTGCTTTTATCGAATTCTTTGGCTAAAATAATCGCCGCGACTTTATCGTTTTTTGCTCACAAATATTTCACTTTCCAAAAAAAGGATAATGACGATCTAGTTCCAGAAATGTTGCGTTACTCTGCTCTTTTCGGACTTCATTTAGTAATTAGTTCTGGATTACTTTTATTTTTCTCACAATTTCTTGTCGAATGGTTGGCCAAGTTCATCGCTGATGTTTGCTGTGTCGCCATCACTTTCGTTTTAGTACGCAATATTGTTTTTAAGGACACTCAAAAATGAAAATCAGCCGCGAAGTAAATCTAGCGATCAACTTTGTTTTAAACGAAATTCTGCCGCCTTTTTTGCGCGATTCAATTTTGCTCAAACCCGCTTTCAAAATTTTTTTCGGTAAAAAATATCCGCTATTTTGGAATTTTCGTCGTGACGTTTATAAAATGAGCGAAGCTGAATTTGCAAAGCTTAATGCCGATATTTGCGATGTAATTGTTGAGCGTGAGACCGATTTAAATCAAAAATGCGTTACCAAAATTTTAAACGAAGTTAGCGGCAAAAATATTTTAGAAGTTGGCTGCGGCGGCGGATTCTTAGCCAAAAAATTAGCACAGAATAATGATGTGACTGCAGTTGATATTTATTTGAGTGATGAGTTGAAAAAAGCGGAAAATGCCAATTTACGTTTTGCTCAGTCTTCCGCAGAAAAATTACCTTTTGCTGATAAATCTTTCGATGTGGTGGTTTGTACACACACTTTGGAACATGTACGTGACATTCAAAAAACTTTACGTGAATTGCGCCGCGTGACGAAATCTCAACTGATTATCGTAGTTCCAAAAGAACGTCCTTATTTCCATTGCCCTAATCTGCATGTGCATTTCTTTCCTTACGAATTTTCTCTTTTGGCAGTTACTGGAATTTTGCCACAACAAACAATCGAAAATATCGGCGGCGATTGGTATTACAGAGAAATCGCGCAATAAAAAAGGCTTCCAAAATTTCTCTTGGAAGCCTTTTTAAAAAATCATGTAAAAGGAAATTACATATTTTCAGAAATATATTTTACAGCGCTTGCTACTGTAGTGATTTTTTCAGCAGCATCATCTGGGATTTCGATTCCGAACTCTTCTTCGAAAGCCATAACCAATTCAACTTGGTCTAAACTGTCTGCACCTAAATCATCGATGAAACTAGCATTTTCAGTAACTTTAGCTTCTTCAGCACCAAGATGGTTAATGATGATTTTTTTAACTCTTTCGAAGATCTCGTTATTGCTCATAAATTATGATTAATTATTAATAAAATTAGGGGACTTTCTTAGAAATAAAGGCCTTGCTGGCCTCTTCAAGTGGGGCGGCAACTTAAGGACGGTAAATTAAATAGCAAACAAAAATTACCAAGGCAATATCGGAGCTGTTTCAACATGGTTTTTAAAGTGACATAATTGCCATAATTTTATGACCAGAATTGAGTGCATTTGCTCCATCCAAAAACGGTAAAATTCCTAAAAATTTATCAAGAAATTTTGATTCATGTTTTTCAATTTCGACTGCTTTCAAAGGTAATTTTTTTACGTCAATTTTATGGTTTTTTTCTAAGTAAAAAATTGCCTGATCTTTACCACCAACTTCATCAATTAAACCAACATCAAAAGCTTGTCTTCCAGTAAAAATACGACCATCCAAAATGTGTTTGGTATCTTTTACTAATCTGTCGCCTCTTCTTTCGCGAACTAAATCCGCGAAGAATTTATAGCTATCTTGGATTGAAGCATTCATTGCTGCATCAACTTCTGGGTTGGGTTTTTCAAAAGGCGACGGGCTGCCTTTAAGAGGAGATGATTTGTAATTACGGAACTTCACACCAACTTTATTAGCTAGTTCTGTAACATCAGGAGATTCCATCAAAACACCAATTGAACCAGTAAGGGTACCGTTTCTAGCAATAATATAATCAGAAGCCAAAGCCGCCATATAGCCACCCGATGCCGCAACTGAACCCATTGTAACTACAATCGGCTTATGCGCTGCAATATTTCTTAATTCTTCGTATAAAATTTCGCTACCAACAATTCCGCCACCTGGGCTGTCGATATTTACGATAACTGCTTTAATTGATTTTTCTTCAGCAACTTTTTCTAGAACTTCGCTACGATAATCATCTTCCATAATCACGCCATCGATTTTGATAGTGGCGATGTAGTCTTCAACATTTGCAACATCATCTGACAAACCAGTTCCGAACATAGTTCTCATCAACAAAAGAACAGAAATTACTGCCAACAAAACTGCAATATTTTTCCACTTATGAACTTTATTTCTTAGATGAATGAGAGCGGCGAGATTGTCGGAGATGTTCATAAAACTATGTTATTTTTGTCATCCTGTAGATGAAACCGGAGGATCTCGTTAATACAAGATCCTCCCGTCTAAAGCGAAAAGAATTTTATTCTTGACCAGCTTCTTCTTTAGCAGCTTTCAACACGTCACCAAGGTTGGTACCAGTTGTTTCGCCACCGTAAAGGTGAGCTTCGTGCTCATCAGCTTCCATATCTTTAATTGAAAGCAAAAGTTTACCAGTAACTTTGTTGAACAAGGTAACTTTAGCTTCGATACGATCGCCAACTTCGTACTTCTCAGTTTTTTGATCTTGTTTGTTTTTAGACAAATCAAGACGTTTGATTACAGCTTTCAAGCCGCTATCAAGTTCAACTTCCAAGAAGTCTTTTTTGATGTTCACAACAACACAAGAAACTACTTGGCCGCTGTCGATTTTTTCAAGATCTTCTTTGAAAGCAGCGCTATCAAGTTGTTTGATACCAAGAGAAATTCTTTCTTTCTCGTAGTTGCTACCAAGAACGATAACTTTGATTTTTTCGTCTTTTTTGAATTTTTTCAAAACTTCTTCAGAAGCGCCAGCAGCGATATCTGAAACGTGAACTAGACCGTCAACTCCAGAATCAAAACCAACGAACAAACCGAATTCAGTGAAGTTTTTCACAACACCTTCAACAACGTCACCAACTTTGTGAGCGTCTGAGAAGGCTTGCCATGGGTTTTTCTCGCATTGTTTCATACCTAAAGAGATACGGTGATTTTGTGGATTGATGTCCAAAATCATCACTTCAACTTCTTGTTTAGGAGCTAAGAATTTGTTTGGAGTTGAGTTGTTTTTCAACCAGCTCATTTCAGAAACGTGAACCAAACCTTCGATACCTTCTTCGATTTCAACGAAAGCACCGTAAGTGGTGATATTAGTCACGTTACCTTTAACAACTGCACCAACTGGGTATCTTTGAGCGATAGTATCCCAAGGATTTTGTTGTAATTGTTTCATACCTAAAGACACGCGTTTGCTGTCTTCATCGTATTTGATAACTTGAACTTTAACTTCTTGACCAACTTTCAACACTTCAGATGGGTGACGCACACGGCACCAAGAAATGTCAGTTAAGTGCAACAAACCATCGAATGAACCGAAGTCGATGAACGCACCGTAGTCAGTGATATTTTTGATAACACCGTCAAGAACGTCGCCAACTTTGATTTTAGCAAGAACTTTATCTTTTTCGACGTTACGTTGAGTTTCAAGAATCGCACGACGAGAAACGACAACGTTTCCGCGGATTTCATCGATTTTCAAAACTTGTAATTTTTCGATTTTGTTGATCAAGAAAGTGTCATCAGACAACAACATTGTATCAACTTGGCTGCGCGGCAAGAAACAAGTGATGCCATTAACGTCAACAGCGTAACCACCTTTTACTTTACCAAGAATGTGACCTTCGATCACAGTTTTGTCTTCTAAACAATTTTTCAAGAAGTGCCAGTTATTGTAGCGGCGAGCGTTGTCGCGGCTGATAACCAATTCACCTTTTTTGTTTTCTAATCTTTCAAGGAAAACGTCTACAACGTCACCTTCATTAATTTCACCATCTCTTTTGAATTCAGCAATATCAACGAATCCAACAGATTTTGCGCCAATATCAACAGCAACACCTTTGTCAGAAATTCCGACAATAACACCTTTTACAACGGTGCCTTCAACCAATTTTTGGCTGTCTTTTTCATATTCTTCGAACAATTCGGCGAAGTTTTCTTGCGCGAATAATTTCTCTTGATCGCTGATTGCGTGAGCGTCAGCAGCTGCTTTGTTTGTCATGTTTTTGTAAGTTAAAGTTAATAAAATAACGGCTCTGAGGCCGTTTCAAGACGTTAGGTTTAGGTCTTAAAACCCTGAAATTGAGAACTAAAAATTTTCGAAAAATTTGAAGAGAACCCTCAAAAAAAGAGGCCGGCAAAATATTTTTACCCCAACTAAGATGCAAGCCCTTCTTTGATGGAATTAAATAGTTGACTATTTCACTAGGTCTTTAAAATCTGCGCCCTCAATTTTTTACAAGGATCATGATTTTAACAACTAAGGCCAGATACGCAGTAATGGCAGTCATTGACATTGCCGAAAACAACTCTGGCCAGCCAACATCTCTCATTACAATCTCCGAACGCCAGAAAATTTCACTTGGCTATTTGGAACAGATTTTTTCGCGCCTACGTAAAGCTGGTCTTGTCGAATCTGTAAAAGGACCAGGCGGCGGCTACATTTTAGCAAAAAGTTCTAAATCAATCACGATTGATGAAGTCATAAAAGCCATGAATGAACCCATAAAAATGACACGCTGTGGTAATGTGAAAAAAAGCTGCATAAGCAGTAATGCCAAATGTAAAACCCACCACTTATGGAATGGTTTAGAAAATAAAATTTACGAATATCTTAATTCAATTTCGTTAGCCGACATATGCAAATAATTTACTTCGACAATAACGCGACTACCAAAGTTGCTACTCAGGTTCTTGCTAAAATTAACGATGTTTATCAATTGCCACTGAATAATTCTGCGGTTCATCATTACGGTCGCATCGCTACCAAATTTGTCGAAGATGCCCGCAAAGAAGTTAAGAAATTTTTGAACGCCCAAAATTACGAAGTTATTTTTACTTCAAGTGCCACAGAAGCCACAAACACGCTATTTAATGGCCTTGACGTTAAAAAAATTATCGTCAGCAAAATTGAACACGCATCGGTTTATTCTTGTCGCCCACAGGGCAAAGAAGTTAGTGAAATCAAAGTTTTGAAAAATGGTGTTGTTGATTTGGAAGATTTAAAATCTCAGCTCGAAGCAATCAGCGATCCCAATTTTTTAGTGTCAGTAATGTTCGCCAATAATGAGACTGGCGCATTACAACCAGTTGAAGAGATCTCGAAATTAGTTCACCAAAAAGGTGGATTATTTCATTGCGACATCGTGCAAGGCGTTGGGAAAGTTGCACTCGATTTAGAAAAAATTAACGCCGATTTCGCTTCAATCTCAGCTCACAAAATCAACGGTCCACAAGGTGTTGGCGCGCTTTTAATGCGCAAAGGTTTAGACATCAAACCTCTAATTGTTGGTGGTAAACAAGAAAAATCAAAACGCGCAGGAACAAGTAATACCGCAGGAATTGCCGGTTTTGGCGAAGCTTGCAAACTTAGCACCACCAAAATCGCTGAATATGAAAACGTCAAAAAATTACGCGATTATTTGGAAAGCGAGATCAAAAAAATTAGCGGCGATAATATCAGAATTTTCTGCGAAGAAACTGCACGTTTACCTCACACTTGTTTCGTAGCACTTAAAAATTGCGATGCCCAAACTCAATTAATTAACTTCGACTTAAACGGAATCTGTGTCAGCTCAGGATCAGCCTGCTCTTCAGGGACAGTTACCGGCTCACGAATTTTAGCCGCGATGGAAGTTGAATTAGCTTTTGCAAGCAGCGCTATTCGCATCAGCCTTTCTCCAGAAAATACTCAGGAAGAAATCAATAAATTTATTCAAGTCTGGAAAGAATTTTACGAAAGAACCAAAAAATAATATGACAGCCAAATTACCAATTTACCTCGACTATCAAGCTACAACTCCAATGGATCCCCGCGTTATTGACGTGATGGTAGATTGTATGAAAAACGACTTCGGCAATCCACATTCGCGCACTCATGCTTTTGGTTGGAAGGCAGAAGAACTGGTCGAAATTGCTCGCAAACAAGTTGCCGAATTAATCAACGCTGATGAAAAAGAAATTTCATTCACTTCTGGTGCAACTGAGTCCAACAATATCGCCATCAAAGGCGTTGCCAATTTTTACGGAGCGACTGGTAAAAATCACATCATCACCGTTGCCACCGAACATAAATGTATCATCAACTCGGCTCGTGATTTAGAACAAGAAGGTTTCGCAGTTACTTTCTTACCAGTTCAAGCAAATGGCTTAATTGACCTTGCAGCACTTGAAGCAGCAATTACTGAAAAAACTTGTTTGGTTTCAGTAATGGCCGTCAACAACGAAATCGGCGTCATTCAGCCACTTAAAGAAATCGGTGCATTATGCCGCAAAAAAGGCGTATTTTTCCACACCGACGCTGCGCAAGCTTTCGGCAAAATTCCACTTGATGTTGATGCAATGAACATCGATTTGATGAGCATTTCTGGCCACAAAATTTACGGCCCAAAAGGCATCGGCGCACTTTATGTTCGTCGCAAACCACGCGTTAGAATTAAATCGATCATTTCTGGCGGCGGACAAGAACGCGGAATTCGTTCAGGAACTTTGGCCACACCTTTAGTTGTTGGTCTTGGCAAAGCTGCCGAAATCGCTAAAAATGAAATGGCTAAAGATTACGCTCACATCAAAAAATTGAGCGACAAAATGTACAACGCCGTAATGCAAAACAAATTTGTTTATTTGAATGGCGATCACGAACACCGTTATCCCGGAAATTTAAATTTTTCTTTCGCTGGCATTGAAGGCGAATCAATGATTATGGCGATTAAAGATTTAGCAGTTTCTTCTGGATCAGCCTGCACTTCTTCGTCACTTGAACCATCTTACGTTTTACATTCTTTAGGCGTTGAAGACGAGCTGGCTCATACTTCAATTCGCTTCGGCATTGGTCGTTTTACAACCGAAGAAGAAATCGATTACGCGATCAATTTATTACAAAGCAAAATCCAAAAACTGCGCGACTTAAGTCCGCTTTGGGAAATGATGCAAGACGGCATCGATCTGAAATCAATCAACTGGAAAGCACATTAATTTACGGAGACTTACATGGCCTACTCACAAAAACTTTTAAACCATTACGAAAATCCACAAAACGTCGGATCATTTGGTAAAGAAGAAGAAAATATCGGAACTGGATTAGTCGGCGCGCCAGCTTGTGGCGACGTGATGAAACTACAAATCAAAGTTTCCGATGCCGGCGTTATTGAAGATGCAAAATTTAAAACTTTCGGCTGCGGTTCGGCGATTGCTTCAAGCTCTTTGGCAACTGAATGGATCAAAGGCAAAAATATTGATGATGCCGCCAAAATTACTAACAAAGAAATTGCTGACGAATTGTCTTTACCGCCAGTAAAAATTCACTGTTCAGTCTTGGCGGAAGAAGCGATCAAAGCTGCGATTGAAGATTACAAAAAGCACAAAAAATCTGAGTAAAATGGCTTTTAATTTTTCAGCATCTGGAAATCCAATCGTCGATTACGTCACCGTGACCGACGATGCTTTCGTGCAAATTAAAGAATTATTACAAGCAAGATCAGAGCCTTGCGAAGGCATTCGCGTTGGCGTGCGAACCCGCGGTTGTTCTGGCATGAGCTACACCATCGAATACGCCATTAAAGACAAAAATATCACCAAATTTGACGACGTTGTAATTCGCGATGGTGTGTCAATTTTCATCGATCCCAAAGCTTCAATGTTTTTGATTGGCAGCCAAATGATCTTCAAAAATGATGATTTAAATTCAGGCTTCGACTTCGTAAATCCTAACGAGAAAGGCCGCTGTGGCTGTGGAGAATCTTTCAAAGCCTAAGTCAGAAATCATGAAAAATCACTTCGAAATTTTCGCTTTGCCAATTTCTTTTGAGATCGATTTAGACAATCTCGAAAAAAAATATCTCGAATTTCAAAAAGCTTTCCACCCAGACAATTCAAGCTCCGCCGATATTGAAAAATCGATCGCTGTCAACGAAGCTTACGATGTTCTGAAAAATAATTTGCGTCGCGCTTCTCACATTTTACAACTTAATGGCATCGATTTAGAAAACGATTCCACAGCTCCAAAAGTTGATTCTGCAACCTTGATGGAAGTTTTGGAAATTCGTGAAAAAATCTTTGAAAGCAGCGCTGATGAAATTGAAAATCTAAAAAAAGATTTAAGCAAAAAAGTAAAATCTTTAATTACTGAAAGCGCACAGAAGCTTAATAATAAAGAGTTTGAAACCGCTTCTCAAATTTTAATCAAAGCAAAATATTTCGATAAAACTTTGCAGGATTTGAAGCGCAGAAAATAAAAAAATACAATGGCCTTAATAAACATCTCCGAACCAATCGCCGAATCTAACGAAGAACGTTCACAAGAAATTGTTGTTGGCATCGATTTGGGCACAACAAATTCTTTAATCGCGATTATTGAGAACGAAAAAGTACGATTTTTTTCTGACGAAAAAGACAAAGAAATCATTCCGTCATTGGTCACTTACAACAATGTCGAAATCAACTCAATCAAACGTTTGATGGGAAAAGGATATAACGACGTAAAAGATCTCGAATTACCTTTTAAATTAAACCCGCAAACAAACGAAAAAGAAGCGCTGCAATTAATTATCGGCGAAGACAAAGTTACACCAGCGCAAATCTCTTCTTATATTTTAAACTATCTCAAAACTTTAGCGGAAGAAACGCTAAAAACTGAAATTAAAAAAGCCGTAATCACAGTTCCAGCGTACTTTGATGAAGCAGCAAAAAATGCCACAAAACTGGCAGCAAATTTAGCCGGATTAGAAGTTTTACGATTGGTTAATGAACCAACAGCTGCAGCACTTGCTTATGGTCTAGACAACGCTGCTGAAGGAACTTACTGCGTTTTCGATTTAGGCGGTGGCACTTTTGACGTTTCAATTTTAAAAATGCAAAAAGGTGTTTTTAAAGTTCTTGGAGTTGCTGGTGACAACGCTTTAGGTGGCGATGATTTTGATGACGCAATTTCTAAACATCTTGGCGTAAGTCGTGCGGAAGCCAGAAAAATCAAAGAAGAACTTTCCGTCCAAAACACTTCACAAAATTTAACGCGCGAAAAATTCGAAAATTTAATCGCCGAAAAAATTAACAAAACTATTTCGCTAACCACAAATTTGATTGATGATTTAGATCTCGAAACGGCTGATATTAAAGGCGTGATCTTGGTTGGCGGTTCAACACGAATTCCTTTAATCAAACAAAAACTCGCGGAAATTTTTGGTGCACAAAAAATTTTAGATAAGCTTGATCCTGATCGAATTGTCGCTGCTGGTGCAGCTTGGCAAGCTTATAACTTAAGTGGTCGCGCGGAAAATTTATTGCTTGATGTTGTGCCACTTTCTTTAGGAATTGAAATGATGGGCGGCATTGTTGATAAAGTAATTACGCGCAATTCGACAATTCCGATGTCAGTCACCAAAGAATTTACAACTTACGCCGATAATCAAACCGGAATGAAATTGCACATCACTCAAGGTGAACGTGAACTTGCTGCAGATTGTCGTAGCTTAGCTGAATTTGAGATCAAAAAAATTCCAGCGATGAAAGCAGGATTGGCACGCGTTGCCGTCACTTTCAAAATTGATGCTGATGGACTTTTAACTGTGAGCGCACAAGAAAAATACACCGGCGAGAAACAAGAAATCGCCGTCAAACCTTCTTACGGAATTGATGAAAATGAAGTGAAACAAATGCTGCTTGATTCACTAAAAAATTCCAAAGTCGACATGGAAAATCGTTTGATGATTCAAGCAATTACCGAAGCCAATCACGACATTGATATTTTGAAAAAAGATTTGGCGATAATTGATCAAGAAATTTCAGAAGAAGAACGAAAATCAATCACAGAAAAAATTTCTGAATTAGAAAAATTAATTGCTGAGAAAACTTCACGAGATTCTATTTTAGAAGCTCAAGAACAACTTGGAAAAGCAGCAGAAAATTTGATTCTACAAAAAGTTAATGCGGTGCTGAAAGAAAAAGTTTCCGGTAAAAATGTTGATGAAATTTTGTAATTCTTTGCGTACGCAAAGAATTTAAAAAAAAGGCCGATAACCCCTAGATTATTAAGGGTTATCAGCCTTTTTAATTTTACGATTTTTTTTGAAAAAAAGTTGTGAAAAATTTCACTACTTTTTGGCGCGTTCGATTCCTTCTTGAATCAAATCTTTAGCTTTTTGTGCACCTTCAAAACCTTTCACTTTTACCCACTTACCTTTTTCCAAACCTTTGTAGTTTTCAAAAAAGTGACGGATTTTGTTCACTAAAGTTTCTGGAAGCTGTTCGTAAGACTCAACATTTTCATATTGTGAGTTCAATTTTTTTCCAGGCACGGCGATGATTTTTTCATCCATACCTTTTTCATCTTCCATAATCAAAACTCCAACTGGCTTCGCAGAAATCACGGCACCAGGAACAACTGGATAATCTGATACAACCAAAACGTCGCAAGGATCGCCATCATCTGACAAAGTGTTTGGCACGAAACCGTAATTACATGGATAGAACATTGGAGTTGCCACAAAACGATCAACAAAAATTGCACCAGAATCTTTGTCCATTTCATATTTTACTGGATCAGCATTCATCGGCACTTCGATGATAACGTTAACATAATTTGGCGCGTCTTTGCCAATGGCAATTTTTTCGATATTCATAAGTTTGATTTAATAGAGATTTGTAGATTTTTTAAAGATTAGTTACTGCTTTTTGGCATTTTAGCTCAACGAGTTTTCTGAAAGCAATTTTGAAAATATTTTTTAATTAACTTCCACAATCACCGCACCACCTTGTCCGCCACCAACACACAAAGTTGCAAGACCACGATTTTTACCACGACGTTTCAATTCGCGCAGCAAGTGAATGATGATTCTTGCGCCAGACATTCCAACTGGATGACCAAGGGCAACACCACCACCATTTACGTTGAGAATTTCATCTTTTAACTCACCCAAAGGCGCAGAGTTAAAGTGTTTTTGACAAAATTCTTCTGAAGCAAAAGCACGCTGGCAACCAATGATTTGTGCCGCAAAAGCTTCGTTAATTTCAACCAAATCCATGTCTTGCAAAGTTAAGCCTGTTTTATCGAAAACTTTCTTTGTGGCAAAAACTGGACCCAGACCCATGCGTGATGGATCAAGACCAGCGTAAGCAAAATCACGAATATAACCAAGTGGTTCTAGACCTAATTCTTTGGCTTTTGATTCACGCATCAGAATTGTGAAAGCTGCACCATCAGTAATTTGTGAAGCATTTCCAACGGTAACCGTTCCTGTCACCTTCTCAAAATAAGGTTTTAATTTTGCCAAAGCTTCGATGGTTTGACCTTTACGCACACCTTCATCTTCTTCAATCATCAATGAATTTCTTTCGTCATTATTGAAAACTGGAATGATTTCTTCCTTAAAAACTCCCGAAGCAATTGCTGCTTCAGCTTTTTGATGAGAACGAAGTGAATACTGATCTTGTTCTTCACGAGTAATGACAAAATCTTTCGCAACATTCTCAGCTGTGCAGCCCATGATCAAACCGGAAATTGGGTCGGTCAAACCTTGCACGACACCAACAACTGGACTTAAAAAAGAAAGTCGGAAAGACAAAATTGTTTTTATTTTCTGACCCAAAGTTTTTGATTTAGCTAAATTAGCAAAAAACCCGGTCATTTTTTTGTTAAACATCAGTGGAAAATTACTCATCGATTCCACACCACCAGCCAAGATAATTTCAGCATCACCATGCAAAATTTTTGTCGCACCATTGGTGATTGCTTCCATTCCTGAAGCACAATTTCTGTGAACGGTGAAAGCTGGAACTGATTGTGGAACTCCCGCTTTCAAAGCAATTACGCGAGCAATATTTGCAGAGTCTGCCGGCTGTCCGCAATTTCCGACGATTACCTCATCAATTTTTTGTGGATCAACCTTTGAACGCAGCAAAACTTCTTTGGCAATTCGCGCACCAAGATCAGGTGCTGTAACATTTTTTAAAGCGCCACCAGCTTTTCCCATTGGCGATCTGAAGCCAGAAATAATTGCAATACGTTCTTTCATAATTTTGATTTTTGATTTATGATTTGTAAGTTGTCGCAGCTAATTAAACCCTAAATATAAAATCTAAAATTAAAAATTATGCCAACGAAAGAAATTATCGATTTTGCCAATTATTTGGCCGACATTTCTGAAGCAATTGCCCAAAAATATTTTCGCGTAAATAACGGCGAAGTAGCGAAAGAAGATGATTCTCCCGTAACTAAAGCTGATCGCGAAATTGAAAAAGTTATTCGTGAAGCGATTGAAAAAAAATTTCCCTATCACGGAATTATCGGCGAAGAATTTGGCGATAAAAATGTTAATGCTGATTACGTTTGGGTTTTAGATCCAATTGATGGCACTTCTTCCTTCATCATCGGTCGCGCAATTTTTGGCACTTTGATTGCACTAATTCACAAAGGAAAACCGATTTTAGGAATCATGAATCAACCAATCGCGAAGGAACGCTGGATTGGTTTGGAAGGACAAGGTTCATTCTTTGGCGGAAAAAAAATTGCTACCAGAAATTGCAAAGAAATTTCCGACGCGGTGATGTGTTCTGCATCATCTTTTTATTTCCAAAATGGCGAAGAAAAAGTGCTTAAGCAACTTTCTGGATTAACCAAATATCAAAAAATCGGCGGCGTAATTTATGGAGGTGACTGTTATTCTTATGCGTCTTTAGCTGCCGGCTTTGTTGATATTGTGATTGATACCGGACTTAAAATTTATGATTATGCCGCACTAATCCCAATCATCGAAAATGCCGGCGGCGTTGTAACTGACTGGCAGGGAAATGATTTAAATTTACAATCAAACGTACAATTGATCGCTAGTGCCAACAAAGAATTACACGAAAAAATTCTGCGTATAATCAACTCTTAAAAAGAATAAACTGTGCCGAACTTCACCACGTCTGATCTGATTTGACCATTACCAGTCGCGCTATTTTCAAACTGTTGCTGGGTGTACATAAATTTAATTCCAAAACTGTTGGATAAATTTATTTGTGAACCAATTCCAATTGCGCTGTTTGTTGCAGTTCCTGAACCAATCGCAATATTTCTTTGCTGTGGATTATAAGCAAAACTGCCAACGTTATAAGTCAAAAATCCCGAAAAATATTTATTAAATTCATAACCAACATTGGCTTTAACATCGTAAGTTGCACCTAAAGCGCCGCCAATTTGAGGAGAATTTTGGCCAGTTGAATTTGGCGAAGAAATATTATTGCTGACCAACTTGTTGCCATTTTGCATGAAGAGTTCCGGAGACACAAAAAAGCCACCACCGCTAAATTTGTAACCGTAATAATGATCTTCGGCAATCTTACTTTCGAGAGAAACTGCGTTATTAATATTACCGATTTTATTGTTAGTTTTTTCGGGATCGACACCAACGTAAAAGCCATCTTTATTTACAGCATTAGCAAAGCTAAATGCTGAGATAACGCAGAAAATCAGAAAAAAAATCGTAAATTTTTTCATGATTAAACTCCAAAATTAAACTTACCTTTCAACGCTGGAACTAACGGCTTTTTTTATCCCTTTTAAAGCATCACCAGCACTAAATTGAGAAACGGTTTGTTGTTCAGACAACCTTGCATCACGCATCACATCTTTAACACTGGAAGCCAGTTCACTACCTAATTCTTGGCCAAATTGTTTCGAGAATTTTTCAAAAAAATCTCTTAATTGATCAACTTCATGAGAACCGACAACTTGTTTAAATACATTTGGTTTATCAGATTGGTTCTGGTTTCTTTGTTCTCTATTCATGGTAACTGCTAGCTCTAAATCTTTTTCTGTCATCGTAGAAATATCTTGCACCTCAAAACCCTGCGGGAATTGGATAGAGTAAGCTAACGTTGAAGCGGCTCTACCGCTTTTATTTACACTCTCATACATTTCCCTTTTTACTTCGAAGCCATATTGAGCAAATTTGTCGAGCATAGAATTAACACCCAAAATTGCATCTTCTGTACGGTCTTCGCTAATTTGTACGATAGATGAAGAGCTGCTTTGCGATGTTTGTTTACCTTCAGAATCAAAGAACCCGATAGCCATTGCACTTAATTGATCAATGTTTTTAGTAATCGCACTAAAAAGTATAATCGCAATTTGCTTAGCGCTTATTTGAGATTGAACCTGATCATGGGAAGAGACAAAGTTATCCTGTGTTTTTTCCTCTTCTTGCTCTTTTTTCTTCATTCTTTCGATCTCTTGCTGGCGAATGATCATGCGATCAAGAGCTTTCTGTAGCATATCCTTAACTGCAGGATTGGCTTCATTTGAGATTGCTCCTCTTATATCATTCAAAACACCATCGCTAATACCAGTTTCAAGTTCACGGACACCGGTTTCCATTTTTGAGTTAAGCTCTGTTGCTGCTTTTTTTTCTTGCTCCGCCTCAGGGCTATTGGCACTGCCTTCTCTTTCGAATAAGTTCGTAAAAAACTTCATTAAAAAACCTAATGTTTGAAATGTCTGGTTTCGATGAAGTAAAGCGCAATGCCTTTTTCATTGGCTTTTGCAATCACTTCTTCGTCACGCACCGATCCACCAGGTGCGATTATTGCTTTGATTCCGTAAGATGCGGCAATTTCAATATTGTCAGCAAATGGAAAGAAAGCGTCAGAAGCTAAGAAACCGCCTTGTGCTTTATTAGACTTCTTTTCGCCATCAAAAAATTCTGAAGCTTTTTTACAAGCAATTTCACAAGCATCCACGCGACTCATTTGACCAGCACCAACACCAACAGTTTGTGAATCTTGCACCACCACAATCGCGTTTGATTTTACGTGTTTACAAACCGACATGGCGAAAATTAATTGCTCAATTTCCACGTCAGAAACGGTTGTTTTACTCACCAATTTTAAATCATTTTTGGTGATATTTTTTTGGTCTAAATCTTGAACTAAAAATCCACCAGAAACTGATTTTACTTGAGTTTCAGTAGTTTTTTTGAAGTCCGCTAAAAGCACACGCAGATTTTTTTTCGCCGCTAAAATTGCAGTTGCTTCAGCATCAATTTCTTTGGCAATAATTACCTCGAAAAACATTTTTGAAAGTTCAGTTGCCAAAGCTGAATCAATTTTTCCGTTAAGCGCCACAATTCCACCAAAAGCTGATTTTGGATCAGACGAAAGTGCACTTTTGTAAGCTTCAAGCAAGTTCGAACCAATCGCCGTTCCGCACGGATTTGCATGTTTGATGATCGCAGCTGCAGGTTTCTCAAATTCTAAAACCAAATTATAAGCCGCATCAGAATCGTTTAAATTGTTGTAGCTCAGCTCTTTGCCTTGAATTTGTTTTGCACCAACAATTCCTGAATTTGATGTGGCATAAAGCGCCGCTTTTTGGTGCGAATTTTCACCGTAACGCAAGCTTTGTTTTAAACTGCCGTTCAGCGCAAATCCTGAAGAGAACCAGTTAGAAATTGCGATGTCGTAATCAGCAATATTCTTGAAAGCCGCAACTGCCATCGCTTTTCTGAATTCAAACGAAGTTGCGCCAGAATTATTTTTTAATTCTGCAATTAAGTCTGCATATTGCGAAGCATCAGTAATTACAGTTTTATAAGCGAAATTTTTTGAAGCCGAACGAACCATCGCTGGCCCACCAATATCAATGTTTTCGATGATTTCTTCTTCGTCAGAAGTTTTAGCAACTGTTTCAACAAATGGGTAAAGATTAATTACCAAAAGATCGATTGATTCAATTCCGTGAGCTTTTGCAGCAGCGACGTGTTCAGGATTATCAAGAACTGCCAACAACGCGCCGTGAACTTTTGGATGCAAAGTTTTCACGCGTCCGTCCATCATTTCAGGAAATCCGGTAAAATCTGAAATGTCTTTATTGGCGATATTATTTTGGGTTAAAAGTTTGGAAGTGCCACCAGTAGAAATAATTTCAACACCTTGTGAAACCAGAGATTTGGCTAGTTCAATGATTCCTGTTTTGTCTGAAACTGAAATCAGACAACGTTTAATTTTTTGTAAATTTTGCATTTTAACGATTAACGATTGTGAGAATTTTTTGGAAACCTTCTTCGATTGATAAATTACCATTATCGATCACATTGGCATCGGCAGCGATTTTAAGCGGAGCGTCTGAACGATTCAAATCATTTTCATCACGCTTTTTTAGCTGAGCGAGAATTTCATCGTAACTAGTTTGCAGCTGGTTAAAGCGGCGCTGCGCACGAATTTCAACATCTGCTGTCACATAAAATTTAAAGTCGGCATCAGGACAAATTACGGTTGTGGTATCGCGCCCATCAAGCACCGCACCACCTTTTTCTTTTTTCCCTACTGCAACAAAATCTTTCTGAAAATCAAAAAGTGCAGCGCGTAATTTCGGATTTTTGGCAATTACGGAAGCAACTGCTCCAACCTTCTCGCTAAAGAGTTCATCTGGTTCTAAATCGGCTTCAGTGATATTTTTCACCAAGTCGGAAATTTTATTTTCGAAGCTGTTAGTATCGATTTTTTGTTCAATTGCACGAAAAGCGACAAGGCGATAAAGAGCACCAGTATTGAGATAAGGCAGATCAAAATGACGAGCGATTTTTTTTGCCAAAGTTCCTTTTCCCGAAGCCGAAGGCCCATCAATTGCAATTACTAAAGATTTTTTCATTTAATTTTTTTGTGAAATTTTTTTCTAAAACTCGACATCTTTTACCGCGAAGAATTGCGACATAACGTTTGACAATTCTTTGGGAGCGAAAGGTTTGGCGAGATAATCGTTACATTTAGATTCACGAACAATTTTCTCACGGTCTTCGGTAGTTGCAGATGCAGTAACTGCGATAACTGGAATCGATTTTAATTCAGGATCTTCTTTAACATTTCTCGTCACTTCAATTCCGGAAATTCCAACCAATTGGATATCCATCAAAATTAGATCTGGTTGATAAGATTTTGCCGTTTCAACAACTTTAAAACCATCATCAACTACCAAAGAATCGTGACCAAAAATTTTCACCAATTTTTGCATTACTTTTTGATTCACCGGATTGTCTTCAACAATCATGATTTTTTTTACGATAAAATTTTCGGTCATGATTATGCATTTTTAAGTTTTAGTGGAATTAATCTTGAGCCTGGGAAAGTAACTGCCACCACAGTTCCTTTACCATAAATACTTCTGATTTCAAATTTGCCTTGATGCAATTCCGCCATCTTTTTTACTAAAAATAATCCCAAACCACTACCTTGTTTTTTGCCACGATAATAACCGTCGCCAACTTGTCCGAACTCAACTACTAACTTCATCAAATCTTCTTCTTTAATTCCAACTCCGGTGTCCTCAATTTCTAACACCAAATTTTTTTCAACGTTAGTGAAAAGCTTTAGAACAATTGTACCTTCTTCAACGAATTTCGAGGCGTTAGATAATAGGTTTAACAATATTTGTTTGAACATTCTACGATCACCATAAAAATTCATATTATCGATTTCGATCTTAGAAGTTACACTAACCGGAGAATTTTCACCGTAACGATCCACATCCGATAATACAATTTTCATCGCAACTTTGACTTCTTCAATCATGTCAAATTCTTCTTCGTGGAGCTTCATTTTTCCGATGTCCATTTTGGAAAAATCCAAAATATCATTCACCAAATTTAAAAGATGTGAACCAGAAGAATAAATATCGGAAGCCATTTCTTTGTAGTCTGGATCGAGTGGTCCAAACATTTCTTTTTTCATCATCAGCGAGAAATTTAAAATACCATTTAGAGGCGTACGCAGCTCGTGACTCATGTTAGCAAAAAATCTTTCTTGCGATTTTTTGGCTTGAATTAGATTTAATTTGTAACGCTCAATCAACTGTACTTGCTGGGTTAATTCCACAATTTCCGCAACTTTGGAAACTGGCATAACCACTTCATCATCACGATCTTGCACCACTAATCTTGAAACATTTGAGAGCTGCAAAATTGGGCTGATAATTTGCAATCTCAAGGCGTACCACACGCTGAAAAATATCAGGGATAAAATGATAAAACCGATAACATAAGGCCACAACACCATGATTAATCCCTTGGTGATGACCAAATTCTGGTATCCAGCAATGATAACATAAGGACGTTTGTGAACCGTTTTAGCGATTAAATAACTTTCATCTGGTTCAAATAACGAAAATGGCGAAACTGTCGCATCGTGAGTTATACGACTTGCTGCTACATTACGTAAAAATGCCGCATCTTCAGAAAAAATTCCCGAAGTTGATTCCAACATTATTTCGCCATTTTTGTTGAGAATCGTGAAATCAAGGTTGTGATTGTTAATAGTTCTGCTGATTTTATCGGCTAAACTATTAACGGTAAAACCAAGAACCACAGTTCCGATATATTTTTTTCTCTTAATATTTTCGACACCAAGACCAGCAGGAATAATTTGCTGACCACTCACTACACCAATTACAGGAGAACCAACCTTCATCACCCAAGGATCTTTTCTTGTTGCTGCCAAATATTCGCGATTTGAAACGTCGTAAGGTGCTCTGATTATGCCATATTCACTATTAATCGTAACCATCATCTTGTCGTTAACCCAAGAGAACATGCTAATCGAAAGACTATCCTTAATTGAATCGTTACCGCTACCACTTCTACGACTAAAAGAAGTTAATATTTCTTTAATTTCATAAGGTGAACCATCAGAAGCACCAACTTGTTTTCCAATATGTCCCATGATCGATTCGGCATAATCAAGCACGTTGGTATATCCCATCTCGATTTTAGCCATGGCATATTCCATCTCGAGTTTCTTGACCTCCATGTAAGACGCGTAAGTCTTTCCCATCAACCACAACAAAACTCCACCCAACAAAATAAATGTTACAATGCTGTAGGTTAGGAAAAGCTTGTTGATTGAATTAAAATTGGAATTGAGAAAGTTTTTGATCATTAAGTATCTAAGATTTTGTCACGGTTAAATTTCTTATTATTAACCTATTCATATTCGGTCTTATCTAGTAGTTGTCTTGAAAAGATTCTTTAAATTTGTAGAATTTTTTACCGTCAGATTTGTCGATGGAGATTCTTTCAAAGTTGATGTAGCTTCAGTTGTGGTAGGAAATCTTTTTAAGATATCTACACACTCTTGAGTAGTTTTAATAACTAATCCTTCAACTCTATCAGCATCTAAGAACCTACTCGGAGTTTCAGATTTATCAATCATTCCAATAGAATTAAGAGCATTAACGAAAATACCCAATAATTCACTAGAAAATCTTCTATTCTCTCCTTTAACGCTAACTTTAATTGAATCTTTAATTTGAGGCACTTCGGAAATATCGTAAATTTCCATGATTTTACTCAAATTACTTTCAAATTCTTGTCGTGAATAAATTCCAATTGGAGCAAATTTAGCAATCGTGATCGAACGCTTTTCCGCTTCTTCTAAAAGACGATTCATTCCACGCGATAACGGAACTAAATAATCGGTCCATTCTCCTAACCTAGCACGATCTTCAATCAAACCTTGTGCAACTTTTGTTAATTCATCACGCAATCCTTGATTCATTAGATATTCATCACGTCTCTGTATTGACCCATCAGCAGCGAAAGTTACAGGAAAACCTAAATAACAAGTTTTGTCTTCCAAGACTGTCAAAATACCTGCTGACAACACTTCATGCTCTTTTCCTTCTTCTGGTCCGTAAAGCCAGTTAGTTATAATTTCCACTCCAGCTTTTGCTGGTTTTTCATAAGCTCCTTTACCATATTTTGATTTACTCATCACTATTCCTTCTTCTCTAGCTCTGTATTGCGCAACTTTTAAAACTTCATCAAGCTGATCCTGAGAAATAGCACCGTAATCTACCAATCTTGTAATTGGCTCACCGCCAAAAGTAATATTTTCTGATTGAAAAATCATACCACTAGCCGTGTGTCTTCCCAACACCAAAGCTTTGATTTCTTGCCCACGGCAACCAATTCTTGCCAGTTCTTCTTCCAAAAACCTAACATAACGCTTAGTATCAAGATGAGTTCCTAACGCGACAATATTTTCTGGAGCAATATCGGTTTGTTCACACATTAATTGTGCCGAAATTTCAACCGGATTTGTCAACATCGCGAGCTTAGTGCTACCATTTTTTTTAACCCATGATTTTATCAGGTGAGAATATGTTTCTATAATATCCAAATTATGAACCAAAGCTTTCTCACGAGTTGCGGCACCAATTCTTCCCGCTTTAACACCAGCCGTCATAACAATCATATCAGCTTCTTTACAATCTTCCAAATCAGTTGAGATTCTAACACAAGATGTCAAATGATCGCTACTCAAATCGCGAATACGATGTTCTACATATTCTTGAGTACGATTAACCCAAACTATTTTACAATTGGTTTCCCGACGTTCGTGATAATTGATCAAATCTTTTACCACAGATTCTCCAACATCTCCCGCACCTATAACAACAATTGTCTTTTCTGGCTTTGTTTCACCGCTAGATAATTGAACACCAACTTTTCTACTCCACAGATCAATTAAATCAGTATTAGCAAAAGTTATATAGTTAGGGCGTTTACGAATTTCTTTGGAATCAGCATCAAACTGATCTTTCAAGACAGAGATTACATTCCTAAAAATAACTGCTGTGTCGCGCTTTTGTTCTTCCAAAGTCACTCTGCTATCATTTGGAATAAATCGCAGATAAATTTTACCGCTGTCTTTAGTGACTTCTTTAATGAATTTGTACTTCAAACTAAGCTCTGAAATACTGATTTCCTTTAATAGATTATCTTCACCATCAACAGAAGAGCTACTGTCCGAAATGTCTAGAACCTCTTGCTCATCAGAAATGCCTTCTCTGCGATCGACTCTTCCAACATATTTTTCAATAGCTCTCTTTTTGCCTGGATTATCAGATCGCATTTTTTCAAATTGAATTTGTTATTGGCACAGGCCCCATTTAAAGCATCTCACCAATTTTTTTAGTTTTCAGAATTTCACGGGCTTTGGCATATTTCTCATCATGCCAGAAAATCAAACAACCGTTGCAACCTTTTCCACAACAGCCATCAGTACCAATTCTTGGAGTTCTCGGGGAAACTTGTTCGTCTCCTACTTCCAAGGCTGTGAAATATTTTTTGCGTTTATTTTCGTATTTTTCTTCACGAATTTCACCAGCTTCAAGTTGGTGAGAAAGTTGACGCGATTCCACTTTCAACTTCTCTGCTTCAATATTCATTTTTTCTTTGCGCACCAAAGTCATTGGCACCAAAAGTTGTTTCAATTTTGCAGCCTCAAAAAGGTGAAAATCTGCCGCTGGAATTTTGAAAAGTGGACGTTGCCCTGCATGAAGTTTGTCGGAAATCTCATGATCAACATAAGCACCTTCAGGATTTTGACGAACTTTCTTGAACTCGTAAATTCTCAGCAAAATTGGTTCACGTTGACTTGGCGATAAAAATTCCAATACATCACCAGCATCAAGACGGTTTTTTCCTTCTAAAATCACATTATCTCCGTCCCAATCAATCACTCGCGCCGCATATTCATAAAAAGAAGTTGAGCCAGTTGATTCATAGTCATGCGCCAAATTGGTTAAACGACCTTCGTGGAAAGCTAAAGTATAACCGCGATTTGCCACAGAATTGATTTCATCCATATAATCTTCGGCGCTCCAATCCGTTGGATTTGCGATATAATCATCAATGGCTGCGCGATAAACACGAGCTACAGAACCTGCATAAAATTCAGTTTTGTTACGTCCTTCAACTTTGAAAGAATCGAGTCCAAGTTTGATGTATTCATCGAGTTTCGGCAACAAACACAAATCTTTGGAATTCAAAATATATGAACCGTTAACATCTTCTTCAAAAGGCATCAGCGCACCTGGACGTATTTCTTCTTCCAAGAAAAAGTCGAATAAATCTTTGTTGTTTTCGTTAATTTCAATTTCGTGCTCAGTGTTGTCTTTCAGTTTGATTTTCAACTTATAACCCCAACGACAAGAATGTGCGCAGCTACCCTGATTGGCTCCGCGCTCCGCCATAAAATTCGACAACAAACAACGACCCGAATAAGTCATACACATTGAACCATGAACGAAGGTTTCAATTTTGATATTCGGACATTTTTGGCGCACTTGCGCAAGCTCTTCAAAACTTACTTCGCGCGCCATCACCACCAACTTCGCGCCTTGCTTTTCCCAAAAATCAACAGTGAGCCAAGAGCAAACATTGGCTTGAGTAGAAATGTGCAACTCCAACTCTGGCGCACGTTCACGCACAAATTGAAAAACCCCAGGATCAGAAACAATCAAGCCATCCGGTTTAACTTTTTGTACAGTTTCGATAAATTGCGGCAGTTTCTCGATGTCTTTGTTATGCGAAAAAAGATTGAGAGTCAGATAAACTTTTTTTCCTTTTGAGTGTGCATATTCAATGCCTTCAACAAGATCTTCCAAACTAAACGCCGACTTCACACGCAGCGACATGTCTGGAGTTCCACAATAAACTGCATCAGCACCATAAAGAATAGCGGTTTTTAAACGATCCAACGTTCCGGCGGGCAATAAAAGCTCAGGTTTTTTCATGAGAAATTTAAAATGTTTAACAATTGATTTTTTACATTGTTGCCAAATTAAAAATAATATTCATTACTTTAGAAGTTACTAATATTTATCGTGCAATTTTTTGTGATTACAAACAATAAAAAAGACAAAAATCAGACTTTAGAAAATATGGAGAAAAACTCCAAAAAAGCTGAAGCAATGTTGAAGGTTTTAGCCAATTCAAATCGTCTGATGATTCTTTGTCATTTAATAAAATCAGAGAAAACTGTTAACGAATTAACCTCTCTGGTTGGCCTTTCTCAGTCAGCTTTGTCACAACATTTGGCAAAAATGCGCGCCCTTAATTTGGTTGAAACCAGAAAAGTTGGACAAGAAGTTTTTTATCGTATTGAAAGCATGGAAGTCGAGGCAATATTGTCGACACTTTATCTAATTTATTGCAAATAAGTTATTAAATTTATTTATTAGCAATTTCTAATATTAACTCAAAATAACATAAATATGTTTTTCGGATTTGGCTCACAAAAAAAGAAAATACCAACTGTGGATATTTTTACGTTAAAGAAATGGATGGAAAACGGCGAAGCCTTTTTGGTTGATGTTCGCGAAGTTGAAGAAAATAAAGCCGCAAGAATTGAAGGTGCAAAATTGGTTCCTCTCTCCGAAGTGTGCCTCGAAAAAATTGCCAGCGCCAAATGCGGCAATCCAAACTGCAACTGCAAAGATTGCGGACATCAAAACTGTAAATGCCGCGATAAAAAATTAGTGATTCATTGCCGCTCTGGCAAACGCAGCGAAATGGCTTGCGAAAGACTTTTGGAAGAAAATCCCGACTTAGAAATTTATAACCTTGATGGTGGAATTATGGCTTGGGCTTCTGCCGGAAATACAATATTAAAAAACTAATTTAAAATTTATGAGCATCGACAGATTTATCCTCGGATTCGCTGGTTTCATGGTAATCACCGGCTGTTTGCTAGCACTTTTCGTAAACCATAATTTTATCTATTTAAGCCTGTTTGTCGGCGTGATGATGTTTCAATCAGCTTTCACAAAATTCTGTCCAATGGCGTGGATCGTCAAAAAATTGGGCGGTCAAAGTAAAAACTTTTTCTAAATGAAAAAATTTATCGTCAAAACCGCACTACTCTCACTTTGTTTCACCAATTTGGCTAATGCTAAAGAAGTTCCAATCGAGCAAGTTTTGGAGCAAATCATGCAAAATTCGAACGCCAAAAAATCAGCCCAATATTCAGTTAAAGCTGCTGAAGGCCAAGCCAACCAAGCTGAAAAACATTGGCTGCCAACTTTGTACGTTGATGGAAATACCTACCAAACCAATGACCCAGCCAAAAACTTCATGGGTAATTTGTATCAAAGATCGGTGCGTTCGTCTGATTTTGTTACCAGCTCAATTAATAGCACAGCTAGCAACAGATTTTCTCGATCAGCCATCGGCGTAAATTTACCACTATACCAAGGCGGCGTTGGAATTGCTTCTAGCGATATGGCAAAAAACATCGCCACTTCACAAAAGTATAATTTGAAACAAACTGAAGTTGACCAATATTCTTACGCAACTGCTGTTTACTTGTCTTTAGTCAGCCTCAAACAACAAAAAGAAAAGTTAGAAAAAATTGCCAACAGCATTGATGACATCACAAAGAAATATTCTCTTGGCAATGAAAATAATCCGGTTGGATATTCTGGATCTTTGATTTTGCAGGCCTCACAAAACAAAACCCAAATTTTCCTAACCGATAATCAAGAAAAAACTCAAGCACTCTACCAAATTTTAACTGAACTTGGTTTTGAAAATAATGAGAAATGGAATGTCGCCCAATTGCCGCTGGATAGCTACATAAACAAATATTTGCGCTTCGATAAATCTGAAATTTCATCTTTTAAAACTTCGGCAATCAAAGCCAAAGTTGATGCCACCCAAAATGAAGAAAAAATCAGCAACGCCAAAAATTTACCGCAAATCAATGCCTACGCTGAGAATTATCAATTTCACGGCTCACGCGCTACAGAAAGTGGCTACACCGCTGGACTAAATTTACATTGGGAATTTTACGATCCGCTCAGCTTCGGCAATAAATCAATCGCTCAAGATAAATCCAGCGCCGCTCGCCATGATCTTTTGGCTCATCAACAAAATGAACGCACTGAAATCGAATATCTAAACTCACAAATAAGAACTCTGGAAAGTGCCGTTAAACTGGCAAATAAAAACGATGCGCTGATGTTCAAAAACGTAAAAGTTTCAAAAGATTTATTCCGAAGTGGCGCTATCACTGCCTCAAACTTGTCAGACGCAATTATGAAATATCTCGACAACTTCGTTTACCTCTCCAACGCCGAGCTGCAATTAATCGAGCTCTACTCTAAAAAATTAACCAAACAGCAAATCGATATTTCAGAAATCATCTCAAGCAAATGAACAAAAAACACGGAATTGTCGGATCGCTTTCCAACTATTTTTTGCTAAATCCTAAACTCACGCTGATTGTTGTTTTAGTCAGTGTTTTGATGGGTTTTGCTTCGGTATTTTTTATCGCCAAAGAAGAAGAACCGCAAATTGTGGTGCCGATGATCGACATTACAACTCAAACCGTCGGGCTTTCCGCCAAAGAAATTGAACGCGAAGTTACCGAAAAAATCGAGCGCGCCATGTGGGGAATTAGCGGCGTGGAATATGTTTATTCGCAAAGCCAAAAGCATCAAAGTTTAGTCACCGTTCGCTTCAAAGTTAATCATTCGCTCGACAACAGCTTGCTTGCCGTTCATCACAAATTGATGGACGTAAAATCAACGCTGCCAAGCAACGCCAGCGAATCAAAAGTTGAATCTTATTCGATCGACGA
>CAYUHG010000001.1:0-204647 GCA_964444545.1 uncultured Rhizobium sp. | reverse complement strand
TCAACCGCGTCGTCTACGACTTCACCTCAAAACCTCCAGGCACGATTGAGTGGGAGTAAATAGATCGTTAAATCATTCAAAAGACCTTAAGAGTAAAAATTCTTAAGGTCTTTTTTAATATCCCACGAACTAATCTTCTTGCACTTTTCTTACAAATTCAGACTTCAAGCCCATCTGGCCAACGCCGGGGATTTTGCAGTCGATGTCGTGATCGCCGCCGACTAATCTGATGTTTTTTACTTTTGTTCCAACTTTCACAACTAACGATGAGCCTTTGACTTTTAGGTCTTTGATTACGGTTACTGAATCGCCATCTTTTAGGATATTTCCGCTAGCGTCTTTAATTACGATTTCGTCGTCAGAATCATCAACTGTGGCTGCGGCAATTTTTGACCATTCATGAGCACATTCTGGGCAAACGTAAAGATTGCCATCTTCGTAAGTATATTCGCAATTGCATTTTGGACAGGCGGGAAGGGAGTTTTCGGTCATGTTATTTTTAGTTATGAAGTGATTATTAGAGATTTAGTGTTGATGTTCATTTGCTGTTGTTGGTGGTGTTATTGGGTTAACTTGACCACCTGTTACTGTGGCGCTTGGTTTTGTGAAATGATTAACACAATATCGTATTACGTTTCCAAGAACAACTGCTGCTAACATTAATTGAGATGCTTCGGAATATCCAAACCTTTGTTCTGCTGGGCAAGAGTTTCTGTGGTTATTAAACTCGATCGCTTTTTGATCCAATCCTGGATACTGCTTCACTAAGCTTTTAGTAATCGCAGTGACATCAGATTCGCGAAAGCTAGCAACTTTTTCTCTGGGAAAATGATCTTTTTCCTTGGAAAAAATTAGTAAGTTGTAGCAATGAGCTGAATAATCTCCTCCATCGCAAAGATGTGACATCATCGTATCATCTAGCGTTACACTATGATCGCAGTTCGGTGGTGTATCAACCGATGATCCATAGTCGGATGAGTGTTTTAGACCAGCAACTCCGATTGCTAATTGATGCAACATTGATGGTGTTCGATTGAGGATCGCTCCAGCATTTACTATGATGATTCTGTGTCCAATTCTATTTTCTTCATCATGAGTCTTAGGATATGCCGCATTAGCTTTCAAATTTTGCCGTTTGATGATGAAAAAAACATTTTTATCGAATCTGTCTGCTTCTATTGCCTGAAGATCTTCCTTACTTAGTTTTATTTCACGAACTGGAACCAATAAATCTTTTTGTGATCTTTCAACTAGTTGATTGAAGAATCGTTGTTCTTCTTGGTTAAATTGTTCTCCTTGATTTTGCAGAACTTCAAAAGAATAGAAAACTTCAGGGTTCGGTGATTTCCAAAATTTTAGATCTTGGTCTTGAGGAATTATGCAAGAAACTACCTCTTCTTGTGGAAGTCGAGTGACTGGTATTCTGCCAGAATCAATCAATGATTTTAGATATATAAACACCTTTTGTTTTACTTCAGCTTCTGCGGTATCTTCGTATTGATCAAAATCTTTCTGAACCAAAATTCGATTGATCTCTTTAACGTCACCAAAATTCTCCAGGGCAAATTCGAAAAACTTTATCGAATTCTCGCTTTCTTGTTCAAGTGATGCGATCAAAAAAGCGCCGCCGATTTTATTTCGATCAGCTCTAAGTGCTGGTTCTGCTTCCGCCATCCTGCTGTAAAGAGTGCGATAATTCTGTGTTGTTAAAAATCGGGCAAGATCAAGATATTCATGAGTCGGATGATCTTGTGAGCTAAATAAATATTTCGCTGCACTGTATGGATTTTCGGTGCTTCCTTGTAGATCTGCAAAGCGTTCTATTATTTGTGATTCTTGGTTTTGACGATCTAAGAAGCTGTGAAAAATAGCTCTGGTACGTTCTTGAGCTTGAATTATTAAGTCTCGAACTTCTGGAGTTTGAGAATGCAGAAGTTCTGAATAATCTTTAAGGCGATCACGTGATGCGCTAGAATGCCTTGCCCAACTGTCTTGAGTTAAGATCGGCATCTGTTTCGCGATGGTTTGGATTCCGGGGAATTGCGCAAAATTATCGTCAAAAACAAATCCGATATCTTTGCTAATCAAGTAAGAAACCATCTCGAATTTTTTGCTTTCATCGCATTTCTGCAAAACAGCGGTCATGATTTGATTTCTCGATTCTTCTGAAAAAGAAAAACCACGATCAGATATTAAATAATCGACGAATCTTGTATTTCCGGAAACTGCGGCATGAAACAAAGCATTGTGACCATCTTGATCACGAGTGTTTTGATCAAACTTAGGATTTTCTGCGAGGATTTTGTAAAGCTCTAGATTTCCATTAATTGCACATTGAAGTGCAGCATCGTTGATATTTTTTTTAAGAACCTGACCGCCTGATAAAATTTCAGTAATTAAAAGTGGATCTTGATCTTGAACGGCTTGTTTGAAGTGACGATTTGAAGTTTCTACTGATCTCAGATAGCGACTAACGTCATTACTAGAACCATGTATTGTAGAAGAATATTGGTACAGGCTGGTGAATTCTTGATCGCCGTAAGTTAAAGATTGTTCTGGGTTGAAATCATATTTTAGTAACAAAACTTCCAAAAGTTTTGGGTTGTTTATAAAGAACGACTCTGTTGCCAGATAATGCAAATCTATTTCGCGTTTAGTAAATCCTTGTTCATCAATCAAATATTTAAAAATGTCGAGGGCACCATTGATTGCAGCAAATTCTGCTAGATTTTGTTGTGCTGATTTTGGTTTTGCGCCTTGTGCTTCACAAAGTTTGCGAAAGTTTTCTAAATTGTGATCGCTGATTTCAGCGCTGAGTTGTTGATTAAGATTAGCGAGGTTTTTTAAATAGTCGGCGACGTCGGTTTTTCCTGACTCTGTGCAATATTGTATAAAGTCATTAGAAACACCGTAAAGATGATGAGAAATTAAATGTTTCGCCATCTTTGTTTGATTGTGTTGTACCGCATAATAAATTGGCGTGATATGTCTTCCTCCTTCTTTTCGGATGGTTTGTCCGATGCTGAAGCCATATTTTTCTACTAAATGATCAAACATTGCTGTTTTACCACGCAAAGTCGCTAAGGACAGTGCGTTTAATCCATGATTATCTTGCTGAGTTGGATTGAAGTTTGGCAGCGATGCTAAATAGTCATAAATTGCGGTTTTACCATATTCTGCGGCCATTAAATAAGGAGTTAATCCATCTGAATTTGTAAGAGTATTTACGGTATCTGTAAGCCCTTCTTTAAGTAGGTACGCTCTTAGATTCGATAAATCTCCTTGATCAATTAATGTACGTACTTTTTCAAATATTTGATCATTAGTTTTGGTCATGGATTGGTCAGAGATATTTAGTTTGAGATAGCTTCATAATTTTGCTGAATATCTATATAAATTATCAAACAAAAAAGCCAGCCCTGAAATTTCAGAACTGGCCTTGAGTATAATTTTAGATTTAGAACTAAATTATTGTTTTGCTGCTGGAGTTGTAGCTGTTGAATCAACAGGTTTATGATGTTTTGCTTTGTGAGTTTCTCTGCTTTCAGCTTTTCCTTCTTTTTTTTCTTTACGAATTTCTTTTACAGCTACTTTGCAAGAGGCAACGTCGTTAGCGTTTACAGTTACAGCAACATCTTGGCCATTTAAGTTGGCAGATTTACCGTGAACAACTGGTGAGAAACAATTTCTCCACAAGCCTTTTCCTTCTTTAAAACCGCCAGCAACAAAGCCTAATTTTTTACATTCGTTAAGAATGGTTTGGCATGAAGCATTTTTTTCAATTTCAGCACGTTTATTAAGTTCTTCAGAATTGATCTCACCATTTTGTTTAGTTTGAGGTTTTTGTTCCAAGCTTGCTACCTTCATGTCTTGAGGAACATTCATACCTTTAGGGTTTGCTTTTCTAGCTGTTTGAGAATCTTGAGCAAAAGCATTGCTTGAGATTGCCAAAATTGCGCAAACTGAAGCTGTCAAAAAAGTTTTTTTCATAAATTATTTTTAAGTTTTAATTGGTAAAAGATTTCTTCAGAGGTAGTTGAAATTTTGAAGAATTAGTTCTGTAAAATTCCTAATTAACTGCAAGATTAAAGAATTAATAACAGCGTTGTTCCCAATTGATATTGTTTTGACTTACCTAAACTGGATAAAATTATGAAGTATCTTCGCCTGTTCGGTGTTGTGTTGTTGTTATTTTACTCGTCGGAAAATTCTTCTGCTCAAGAACATCGATTAGGAGGGCCACCGCCACAAGCTACTGCTGCCTGTGAATCTAAAAAGGAAAACTCGACTTGTAGTTTTTATGCGCCACACGGCAGTATTAGTGGAGTATGTTTGTCAATTAATCGAGGATCTCTTGCTTGTGTGCCAAGTGAGATGATGAATAATAAAAGTAGCGGTAATAATGAAGGGCGTGAATTTAATTCTAACTCCGCGATGCCACCAAGACAAAAGATGAAGGGGCAAGATTTACGTATTAATATTTCAGCGAAAACTAGAACTGGAAATGCATTAAAAAATTTGATTCCTGATACCAATCAAGGGTCTTGTTTTAACAATACCAAAGAAATTTCTTGTCCAAAAGAAAACGAAGAATTTTTTGGACAAGACGGTAATTATTTTGGAGCGACGCCGCGTTATTATGACAATAAAGATGGTACAGTTTCTGATTTGGTTACTAATTTAATGTGGCAAAAAGCGCATAATTCGAAACGTCTAGGTTTTTATGAAGCCAAAAAAGCATGTGAAACTTTACAGCTTGGTGGTTTTGATGATTGGCGTTTACCTAGCATTAAAGAATTATTTTCACTTGCCGATTTTCGTGGTACGATTTCAAAACGTTATTACATCGACACCAGTTATTTTGAACTAAAGGAGGCATCTGATGATGTCTTAGAAGGAGACCGTTTTGCATCTGTTCACCAAAAAGAAATGATGGGACAAACTTGGTCTTCAACAATTTACCAAGGTAACCATTATGGTCGTAACCAAGAAGCAGCATTCTTTTTTAACTTCTTCGATGGTCACATCAAAAATTCTCCAACTACCGGTCATTTTACTTTGTTTTATCGTTGTGTGCGTGGTTCTTTGTGGGGTGAAAATAAATTTGTCGATAATCAAAATGGAACTGTAACTGATCAAGCTAGCAAATTGACATGGCAGCAAAAAGATGATGGCAGAACTCGTGATTGGAAGTCGGCTTTACAATATTGCCAGGATTTAAAACTTGGTGGTTCTGAGAATTGGCGTTTACCGAGTGTTAAAGAATTACAATCAATTGTTGATTATAGTCGTAAATATCCGGCATTAGATACTCGTTTCTTGAAGCTTTCTGATAATAAAGCTTGGTTCTGGAGCTCAACAACTCACGGTGATAATATTCACATGGCTAATTATGTTTGTTTCGGAGCCTGTTTAGATATCTATGGCAAAGATAATCATGGTTGTGGTGGACAGCGCTCTGATCCAAAAGCCGGATCAGCAAATGGCATGTCGCTTGGTGGTCAAGAAGATGAAGTAAGAATCAATAATTACGTACGGTGCGTGCATTAATTCTTAACTGATTGTTATGATGCCAAAAAAACTTTTGCCTAATTTGCTTTTGATGTGCACGATTTAGAAAATTTCAATCTCACAATTTTAAAACTATGTCAAATTTTGATCTTCCGTACGTAAGTCCAATTTCTGCCGACAAAAAAATTCTCTACACGAATGCTCGTATCATCGATCCAGAATCTGGATACGACAAAGTTGGAAACCTTTTAACAATCGGTGATAAAATTGCTGATTTTGGCGAAAATATTTTAGCAACGGATGCTGAAATTATTGATTGCGGCGGCCATGTTTTGGCACCAGGTTTGATCGATATTCAAGTGCACTTTCGCGATCCTGGTCAATCGCACAAAGAAGATTTAACCACAGGTTCAAAATCGGCGGTTGTTGGTGGAATTACGACTGTAGTTTGTCAGCCAAATACTTCGCCAACTTTGGATTCAGTTTTGACTTTTGATTATCTGCGTTTGAAGGCTGCAGAAGTAGCGCATTGTAACATCAAAGCCTACGCTTGTATTACAAAAGGCATGAAAGGGGAAGAATTAGCTGACATGAATGCGCTGAAAAACGCTGGTGCTGTTGGCTTCACCGATGATGGTTTGCCGGTGATGAACGCCAATGTTATGCGTCGTGCTTTTGAATATTCGAAAAATTTAAACGTGGTCGTAGCGCAACATGCTGAAGATTTAAATCTGACCAACAAAGGTTGTATTAACGAAGGAAAAGTGTCGCTTGAGCTTGGTGTTCGTGGTATTCCAAACATTTCTGAAAGCGTTATTGTTGAACGCGATTTAGCAATTCTTGAAGCTGTTGGTGGACGTTATCACTTACTTCACGTTTCAACTCGCGAAGCTTTGGATGCGATCAAACGCGCTAAAGCCAAAGGTTTGAACGCGACTGTCGAAGTTTCGCCGCATCATTTTATGTTAACTGACGAACAAGTTTTGAAATCAGGAACTAATGCAAAAATGAATCCGCCGCTTCGCTCTGAGCAAGATCGTTTGGCATTAATCGAAGGACTTCGTTCTGGCCTGATTGACGCAATTGCAACTGATCACGCACCACACGATTTGGCTTCGAAAGAAAAAACTTTGGAAGAAGCATCTTTTGGAATTGTTGGAGTTGAAACGATGTTACCTTTGTCTTTGACGCTTTATCACGACAAAGTTTTAAGCTTGAAAGATCTGCTCGCTAAAATGACTTGTAACGCCGCAAAAATTATTAACTTCGATGGTGGCGTAATCAAAAAAGGCGCTCGCGCTGATTTAGTTTTGATTGATCTTGATACTGAATGGACAATTGATTCACAAAAATTTCACTCAAAATCTAAAAATTCACCTTTTGATGGATTTAAAGTGAAAGGCCGCGCGATCAGAACTGTGGTGGCTGGAAAAACAGTTTATCAATCTTAAGCGATAATGTTAGCACACTTTATCAAAGGATTGATGATGGGTTTTTACATCGCTGTTCCTTTTGGTGTTGTTAGCATTATTTATCTCAAGCGAACCTTAAAAAATGGTGTCGCTTCAGGAATTTTTTCAGCGCTTGGTGTTACGACTGGCGAAACTTTTTACGGTGCTGTAGTAATTTTTGGTCTCTACTTTATCTCTGATTTTCTGCTAAAATGGGAAGATGAAATGAAATTGTGCGGTGCATTTTTTCTCCTTTCAGTTGGTGTTAAATCATTTTTTTCTAGTCCAAAAATTAATATTAAAATTGCCAAAACAACCGGCTTAGTTGCGGATTATTTTTCTATGCTTGTGTTAAGCATTCTTAATCCAATTGCTATTGTTGGTTTTGTCACGATTTTTGCCAGCTTTGGCGCTAGAAGTCTTCAAACTTACGGCGATTCCATGATTATGTTATTCGGATTTGCTGTCGCTTCTTTTTCTTACTGCATGACTTTAATCGCAGTTGCGCTTTTGATAAAAAATAAATTTAACACCAGAGATGCGCAGTTGCTTTACATTCTCAATCAAATTTCCGGTGTGGTGATTATTATTTTCACTATTCTGATTTTTTCGTTTTCTTTTTTGAAAGGTTAATGACTCCCAAAATTTTAATTATTGCTGGTTCTGATCCAAGTGGTGGAGCTGGTATTCAAGCTGATCTAAAAACTGCAACAGCGCACAAAGTTTATGCTGGTGCAGCGATAACTTGCTTGACGGCGCAAAATACTGCGAAAGTTTTTGCGGTTCACAATTCGCCGATAGATTTTTTACGTCAGCAAATCGAAGTGGTTTTGGATGATATCAAATTCGATGTGATAAAAATCGGCATGCTGGGAGATGCTGAAATTATTGATTGCGTTGCTGATGTTTTAAATCGTAAAGCCAAAAAAATTCCGCTAGTTTTAGATACAGTAATGGTTGCAACTTCGGGAGATTTATTGTTGCAGAAAAATGCTGTAGAAGCATTAAAATCAAGGTTGGTCAAAGGTGCAAAAATTGTAACGCCTAATATCGATGAAGCGCAAGTTTTGGCAGAAATGAAAATCAAAAACCTGTGGGATATGCAAGTTGCAGCCCTGAAAATAAAAGCTTTGGGCGCGCAAAATGTTTTGATTAAAGGCGGACATTTAAATTTTTCTGACGGAAAAATTTACTCAATTTTGTTTGATGAAAAAGATAAATTTCATCGCATCAGTAACAAAAAAATTGGCGCAAAAAATCTACACGGAACAGGATGCACATTGGCTTCGGCCATTGCTTGTAATATTTCCAAAAATATCGATTTGGTAACAGCAGTAAGGAAAGCCAACCAATATGTTTATCGTTCAATAATTAAGAACACTGAAATCGGGCAGGGTAGCAGAGTTTTAATTCACTACTAGAATCTACTGACCATATCTTACTATTACGATACCTTTAGCACCTTTACCGCAGCTTTGGAATCCTCCGCCACCACCAGAACCAGAAGTTGATCCATCACCTGGATTAGTATTGGTGTATACTGCACCATCTAATGGTCCATTTGCACCAGCGCCACCTCCTCCAGTTCCACCGCTTGAAGGGTTGGGATTGTTTTTATTCGATCCACCACCACCGCCAGCAGCGTAGTAGGTTGGGGTTCCAGTTATATCGTTAGAAATTCCTGGACCACCATTACCACCTCTATCGGTTGCACATGAAATCGGAGAATCTCCTTTTCCGCCAGCACCGCCGCCACCGCCGCCACCGCCTTTTGTATAACAGGATCCGACATTAAATCCTGTAATTCCAGGATTACCATAGTAAGAGCTAGTACCAGATTGAGCTGTTTGAGTAGAAGATCCCGGAATTGACCAAGGACTTCCCCAGGATGCAGCATAACCGCTACTGCCTCCACCTGATCCACCAGAAGAAGCTGTTCCTGCTCCACCACCGCCACCACCACCGTAAGCGGTGATAGTTCCGTAAGTTGTGTTAGAAAATACACTATTACTACCGCTGCTATTACAAGAAGTTGCACCATTTCCTACAGTAACAGTATAAGAAGCTGAGTAGATGTTATAAGAACTGCCATAAACTACACCGCCAGCACCTCCGCCTCCACCTCCACCAATATTAACCCCAGTATTTCCACCAGCACCGCCACCACCAACAACAAGAATTTGTGCGGTTCCTGGAATTGTACAAGTAAGCGTTCCAGAAGAATTGAATGTGTGAAGTTTATAGTTTGCTCCAGAAATATTGACTGTGCTTTCAGTTCCACCAGAACAGCTTGGATTGATTGGCGAACAAACTGATCCAGAAAGAGCATAACCGCTTTGGCAAGAACAAGCAGTTGCACCGGTATAAGAAAACTTTCCGTTGGAACATGTATAAGGTAGAGAACCAGTAAATCCGTTAGAAGTATCACAGGTTAGAACACTAGAACCATCCGAAACTGTAGTTGCAGTAATTCCAGTTGCAGCAGTTACTGTGCAAGTTAACTGACATCCAGTTGTACTAACTGTTCCACCAACACAACTTCCACCAATACCACCAGAAGAAGCAGATGAACCAACAGTTCTGAGAATTGTGCTGTTCCACTTCTTGCCCAAATAATCTTCAACCGATTGACGCTCTTCAGCTGTCAGAGCTCGAGCAAAAATCACAACTTCGCCAAGCTGACCTTGATAAGATTTTCCAATCGTAAGCGTCGTCATTCCTGACAAGTGATTCGTATCAGTCGAAGTGGCAGCTAAAAGTCCGTTAATGTAAGTTTTCTTTCCAACAGATCTGTCGTGAACAAAAGTGAAAACTCTCGGCTTGCCGCTTGAAGCAGAATAAGAAGAAATATTCGCAGTGTAAGAATTATCACTTGATTGCGAGTGCTTAATAGTTCCGTCAGCGCTGTAACCAAGAACTAAGTTTTTATTCGTTGTCGATTCATTTCCTGAAGATGAATCGCCGATGAAATAGTTTCCACTCTTGTTGCTGTCTCTTTGCTCAAGAACGAAAATCGTGTAATTCGTGTTGTTCAAAACTGAACCATCAACACTTAAATAGCCGTTAGTTCCATCGAACTTCACAGCTTGAATATTATTAATCGAGTTAGAATAAGTTGGGTAATTAGAGCTGTTGCTCTGAGCAGCGTTGTTTTTGTTCACCGATTCACGAATGTCGTACCAAGCGCTCAATGAAGATGTGTCTGAACTTTCTGAGCTCTTAAAACTTTTATCCAAACTACTCTCCAACCACAAAACCGAATCCGGAATTCCGTTTATCGGAGATGAAATTGTCAGAGTTTGTGCAGTTTGGATTCTGAACTTTTTGATGATCGCGTTGGACGCCAGAATTCCTGAAATCAAAATACCGATAATCAAAATAACGACCGATAACTCGATAATCGAGAAGGCCTTCAATTTATTGGTTTGCTGACTTATTCTCATGAATTTTGCATTAATTTATATGTAATCGAATCGTGAAGAGCGCGAAATGAAGCGTCAACTATATTTTGCGACACGCCAATTGTAGTCCATTTATTTTCTTTATTGTCGGAAGATTCGATTTGTACTCGAGTTACGGCTTCAGTTCCATCAGATGGTGTTAAAATTCTCACTTTATAATCAGTAAGTTTTACATCTTTTAGAGTAGGATATTTGCGTGAAAGAGCTTTGCGCAAAGCCTTGTCGAGAGCATTAACTGGACCATTTCCTTCGGCAACTGACATCGTAACTTTTTTGCCGATTTTGATTTTGATGGTGGCTTCGGAAACCGCAACTACTCGTCCTTTGGCGTCAAAACGCAATTCGTCTAAAACTCTGAAACCAATCAAATCAAAGAAATTTGGAACTGAAGCGAGAGATTTTTTAGCAAGAATTTCAAAGCTGGCATCGGCGGCGTCGTAGGCGTAACCTTTTGCTTCCAGCTCTTTCACTTTATTTACCAAATCGGTGATTTGATGAGCTTTAACCTCATCGCGCAATTCCAATCCCATCTTTTTCAAACGTGATAAAATATTTGATCTGCCGGCTTGATCGGAAATCATAATCAAACGTTCATTACCAACTTTTTCTGGCGCGACATGTTCGTAAGATGAAGGATTTTTTTCTACTGCTGAAACATGCAGACCGCCTTTGTGAGCGAAGGCATATTTGCCAACGTAAGGCGCAAATTTGTCGCGTTCTTTGTTGAGTAAATCGTCAAGAAAATGGGAAGCGTGAACTAAATTTTTTAACTGTTTTTCGCTGATGCCAACGTCAAATTCCATCTTCAACATCAAAGTTGGAATGATGCTGACAAGATTGGCGTTACCGCATCTTTCGCCCAAGCCGTTTAGAGTTCCCTGAACTTGGCGAACTCCTGCTTCAACAGCGGCAATGGAATTAGCGACAGCATTGCCAGTATCGTTGTGGCAATGAATGCCAAGATTTTCACCAGGAATATGTTTGGTAACTTCTTTAACAATTTTTGCGATTTCGCTTGGCAAAGTTCCGCCATTGGTATCGCAAAGTACAACCCAGCGCGCACCAGATTCGTAAGCGGTTTTTGCGGCTTTAAGAGCGAATTTTGGGTTAGCTTTGTAACCGTCAAAGAAATGTTCGCAGTCAAACATTGCTTCTTTTTTCTTTTTAACGATGTGACGGATTGAGTCCGAAATCATCTCTAAATTTTCTTCTTCAGAAATGTGTAGCGCGTGTTTTAAGTGGAAATCCCAAGTTTTACCGACGATACAAACTGATTCGACGTTAGCATTAGTTAATGCATTTAAACCGGCATCATTAGCTGCTGAAATGCGGTTGCGACGTGTCATGCCGAAAGCGCTAAATTGCGATTGCTTTAATTTTGGTAAGTTAGAGAAAAACTCATCATCAGTTGGATTTGCACCGGGCCAACCACCTTCAACATAATCAATTCCAAGCGAGTCTAAAATTTTGGCAATTTCAATTTTATCGCGCACTCCGAAATTAACTGTGCTGGTTTGCGCTCCATCGCGCAGTGTTGAATCGTAAAGATAAACTCGTGGTTTCTTGCTCATTAACTATAATAAAAATATTGCCATTCCAAGTGCTGCAAAAGCTAGTGATCCGCCCCAAAAACTTTTTACAACTTTCTGTTCGCTCCAGCCCAATTTTTCAAAATGGTGATGAAGCGGTGCCATTAAGAAAATTCTTTTTTTGCGAATTTTGTAAGATCCAACCTGTAAAATAACGGAAACTGCTTCTGCAACGAATAAAATTGAAATGATGAAGAAGACAAATTCTTCTTTGATGATGATAGCGATCATACCAAGCGCAGAGCCAATAGCTAAACTTCCAACGTCGCCCATGAAAATTTTTGCTGGCTTCAAATTGAAAGTTAAAAACGCTAAAATTGCGCCAATTACACAGAGGCAAAAGAAAATTAATTCCCCGGAAAATTTAACTTGCGGCAAATGCAATTTGTCAGCCATTGATGGAGATGAAGCGACATAAATCATAAAAATTAAACAAAGCAGATTTATGATGGCAGGAACTGAAACCAAGCCGTCAAGTCCATCAGTTAAATTTACGGCGTTAGAAGTTCCAACGATTACGACATTGACGAAAAGAACGTAAAGTACGATTCCCAAAGTGATGTAGTGACCATGGCCCAGAGGAAGGAAGACACGGTTCTGTAAGTGAATTGGATCAATCAAACCAAGCCATAAAAAAGCAATGCCGATGATGGTAAATTGAATGACTAATTTGATGCTGCCACGAAATCCTTTGGTGTTACGATACAAAACTTTCATCAAATCGTCAGTAAGTCCGATAGCAGCGAAAGTGATCATCACAACGCTAACTACCAAAACATAGCGGTTGGTGATATCAACGAAAAGTGCAGCAGATGCGAGAGTTGAAAGTACAATAAAAATTCCGCCCATTGTTGGAGTTTTTTGCTTGGTAGCTAAATGTGTTGCGGGTCCAGATTCGCGTATCGGTTGAAAAAATTGCGGATTTGCGTTGGCAAATTTGATGTATTTTTTGGTGCTGAAAAATCCGATGATATAAGATGAAGCCAGGCAGAGAAAGGCTTTTACCCAAAGATTCTGCAATAAAAGAAGACTAGTGAGCACTTTTTTCTTTAGTTAGATTTTCGATTAATTTTTCCATTTTCATGCCACGCGAACCTTTAACATAAAGAATATCGCCATCTCTTATTAGGTCAGAGATTTCAAGACTTGCGGCAGTTGAGTCGGAAAAAGATTTGTAAGAATTATCGGGTAATTTTTTGGCTGCACTTTCCATGTTTTTGCCAACTAAAATAGCAAAATCGATGTGAAGTTCAGTGAGATAATTTGTCACTTCTGCGTGTAATTCAACAGATTTCTCGCCAAGTTCCAGCATGTCACCAAGAGCTGCAACAATACGTTTTTTTCTCAGAGCAGTTTTGAGTTCGATAGCATGTTCAAGTCCGGCGCGAATCGACAAAACGCTGGCGTTGTAAGTATCATCAATAATTGTGATATTTTTTCCTGCAACATTCACTTCAAAAGCTTTGCCGCGACCAGCGGTGTTTTCAAGTTTAGTCATTTGTGATAAACCCTTGGTCGCGTCTTCAGTTAAAATATCTAAAGCGGCAGCAACGATTATTGAATTGAAAATTGCAGCTTTGTTAGAAGTAGAAATTTCAAAACTAGCAACTTCACACTTATTTGAAGGTTTAGTTATAAAAATATCGGCATTGTTTACGCCTTTAATTTTAGAGTAGTTGAGCGAGTAATCACTTTCAGAAGTTTTGCCGAAAGTCATAAATTTTTTGCCCAAAGTTTCGGCGCGTTTTTTTAAGAAATTGAAATGTTTATTGTCGCGATTGATCAGCGCGATTCCATCTGGCTCAAGACCAGTGAAGATTTCAGACTTGGCTAAAGCAATTTCCTCTTCATTTTTGAAGAACTCAATATGAACTGGTCCAACATTAGTGATGATTGCTAAGTGAGGTCGGGCAAGGCGTGAAAGTGGTTCGATTTCGTTAAGATGATTCATCCCCATTTCAAAAATTCCGTAAGCACAATCTTTGGCGAAATTACATAAAGAAAGCGGAACGCCAAAATGGTTGTTGAGATTTCCAACTGTCGCGTAAGTTTTTCCGTAAGCTGAAAATGCCAATTTTAGCATTTCTTTTGTGCCGGTTTTTCCAACTGATCCAGTAACTGCGATAATTTTTGCTGTGCTTCTTCTGCGAGAAAATTCTGCAAGTTTGTACAGAGCTTTAAAGGTGTCTTTTACCAATAAGAAATCACAATTGGGAACTTGAGTCAGAGATAATTTATCTTGAACTAAAACAATCTTGCAGCCGTTGTTTGCAGCTTGTTCCAAGAATTGATGGGCATCATTATTTTCACCTTTAATGGCTAAAAATAATCCGCTTTCCGGAGTTTTGCGACTGTCGATTACAACTTCATCAACTATGAGATTGTCGGAAATTTTATGCTCTAAAAGTTCGCTGGATAGGGCATCAATTAATTCTTGTTTGGTCCAAAGAGTCATAACGATTTTAACGATTTAATTTCTTCATCTTCAAATCTTGCGCCAAGTTTTTGGATAATTTTTGAAGCTAAAATATTTCCTAATTCCGCTGATTTTTGTAAATCATGATTATTGACTAAACCATACAGAAAGCCAGCAGCGAAGCAATCTCCAGCGCCGGTAGTATCAACTAAATTTTCTACTTTTTGAGTTGGAACGTTGATTGATTTCCCTTCTGCAAAAACTTCGCAACCTTTTTCAGATTTTGTCACGATTGTAATCAATTTTTTCTGTTTGGAAAAAATTTCGGCATAATCTGGCGCAAGTTCCAAAGCTTCAGATTCATTGGCAAAAAGAATATCGAGATCGTTTTCGATCAATTCGTAAAAATCTTTTTTGTGGCGCGCAACGCAGAAAGAATCCGACAAAGAAAAAGCGACTTTCACATTATTTTGTTTCGCCAAAGCGATGGCTTTTTTTAGCGTTTTGATGGTTTCAGCGCTATCCCACAAATAGCCTTCAAGATAAAGAATCGCAGCGTTTTGGAATTCTTTTTCATCCAAATCTTTTTCGCTGATTTTAGAAGCACAGCCCAAATAAGTGCACATAGTACGATGTGCATCTGGTGTGACTAAAATGAAAGATTGTGCCGATAAATCTTCATCATTGCTGTGGCTGATAAATTTCGCGCCGGTTTTTTCGATTTCAGAAATAAATTTTTTACCGAAAGAATCGTCGCCAACTTTACCGATAAAAGTTGTTGCAACATTAAGTTGAGCAAGCGCTGCGATCGTGTTTCCAGCTGATCCGCCTGAAGTAATCTTTTCGGCATTATTGGCGCCAAATTTTTTGGCATTTTCTTCGTCGATTAACGACATCGAATTTTTTGTTAGACCATTTTTTATTAAGAATTGGTCATCAACTTTGCATAAAATATCGACGATTGCGTTGCCGATTCCGATGATTCTTTTCATATTATTTTACAAAAATTTTAAAGAATTTTTTCTTACCAACTGACAATTCGAAATCGTTTTTTTCAGAGATTGCAAATTGAATATCAGATACAGCTTCGCCGTTGATTTTCACGGCTTTGCCTTCGATTAACTTTTTTGCCGCACCTTTTGATTCAGCAGCGCCGATTTCAAAAATTACGTCAGTTAATTTTGTACCAAGAGCGATTTCTTTTTCTTCAAAAGCGGCAGAATTTTTTGAGATAAAAATTTCGCGAGCTTTTTGTAATGCTTCGTTTGCAGCTTTTTCTCCGTGGCAGATTTTTACAGCTTCAAACGCTAAAATTTCTTTCGCTTTGTTGATTTCTTGATCTTTGAGTTCTGCTAATTTTTCGATTTCTGAAAGTTCTAAATCAGTAAATAATTTCAAAAATTTGATTACGTCAGCATCGTGAGTGTTGCGGAAATATTGGAAATAATCGAAAGCTGAAAGCATGCTTGGATCAAGCCAAATTGCGCCATCAGCAGTTTTGCCCATTTTTTTGCCATCAGCGGTTGTGAGTAAAGGTGAGGTTAAACCGAATGAATCTTTTGCGGAAATTCTTCGGGTTAATTCAACGCCATTAACGATATTTCCCCATTGGTCAGATCCACCAATTTGTAGAGCACAACTGTATTTACGATTAAGTTCATAAAAGTCGTAAGCTTGTAAAATCATGTAGTTAAATTCGAGAAAACTCAGCGGCTGTTCGCGCTCCAAACGTGTTTTAACTGAATCGAAAGTAAGCATACGATTAATCGAAAAATGACGACCAACTTCGCGTAAAAAATCGATGTAATTTAAGTGACGCAACCAGTCGTCGTTATTTACCAACATTGCGTTTGAAGCACCGCCACCGAAGGCAATAAATTTTTCTAAAGTTTTTTTAATGCCGGTGAGATTTTCTAAAATTTTGGCATCATCCAAAACTTGACGCGCTTCATCTTTTCCACTTGGATCACCGATTCGTGTAGTTCCACCGCCCAGCAAAACGATTGGTTTGTGACCATGTTTTTGCAAAAGGCGCAAAATCATAATTTGAATTAAACTGCCAGCGTGAAGAGATTTGGCGGTGCAATCGAAACCAATATAAGCGGTGATTGACTGTGAAGCCATCAATTCGTCAAGTTCGTTTAAATGAGTGCATTGAGCAAGAAATCCGCGGGCAGAAAATTCCTGCAGAAAATTTGATGAAAATTCTGATTTGAAATTCATTTTAAGGGATTAGTTTATTGGATATAAATCGTTGTCGGATTATCAAAACCGCGCTCCAATTAAGCAATCCATTTTTAAAATGAACATTGAAGAAAAGCAGAAACTAACTTCCGAGTGGTTTCGTTATTTGCGCGACAAAATTTGCGCTGAATTTGAAAAGATCGAAGCAGAATTTGCTGCCGAAAAAGGTTTAGAAAATTCGGGAAAATTTGTCCGAAAAAATTGGGATAGAGAAGGTGGCGGAAGCGGTGAAATGTCGTTGATGAAAGGAAATGTTTTTGAAAAAGTTGGTGTAAATTTCTCGAAAGTTTTCGGCGATTTTAGTCCAGAATTTGCTAAACAAATTCCAGGAGCGGAAGAAAATCCCCAATTTTGGGCGAGTGGAATTTCACTGGTCGCACATATGAAATCGCCTTTAGTTCCTGCGGTTCACATGAATACGCGGTTTATTTGCACAACGAAAAATTGGTTTGGTGGTGGTGCTGATTTGAATCCGATGTTTGAAGTTGAAAAAGATACGAAAGATTTTCACGCAGCTTTTAAGGTTGCCTGCGATAAGGCCTCACCGGAATATTATGCTAAATATAAAAAATGGTGTGACGAATATTTTTTCATCAAACATCGCGGAGTTTCTCGTGGAGTTGGTGGAATTTTTTACGATTATTTAAACTCAGATAATTTTTCTGCTGACTTTGAATTTACCAAAAATGTAGGATTAGCTTTTCTTGAAGTTTTCCCAAAATTAGTTCGTTCTCACATGTTTGAATCTTGGACTGACGAGCAACGTGAACATCAGTTAAGAAAACGTGGATTATACGCTGAATTTAATTTGGTTTATGATCGTGGTACAAAATTTGGATTGATGACGGGCGGAAATACTGAGGCGATTTTAATGTCTTTACCACCAGTCGCAACTTGGGAATAAAATTAAAAATAATATGCAAAAACTCGAAAAAATTTACGAAGGTAAAGCCAAACAACTTTACAAAACTGAAGACGACAATCTTTTGATTCAATATTTCAAAGATGATGCAACGGCTTTTAACGCGCAGAAAAAAGCGGTGATTACCGGAAAAGGTGTTCTGAATAATTTTATCTCGGAACATATCATGCTTGAAATGGCTAAAGCTGGTGTTCCAACTCATTTCGAAAAAAGATTGAATGAGCGTGAGCAGTTGGTTCGTAAAATGAAAATTGTACCGCTTGAAGTTATCGTACGCAATGTGGCAGCCGGTTCGATGGCAAAGCGTTTGGGAATTGAAGAAGGTGTTGCCTTACTTGCTCCAGTTTTTGAAATTTGCTATAAAGATGATGCTCTAGGCGATCCTTTAATTAACGATGATCATGCTGTAAAAGTTTTAAAAGTTGTAAGCCAAGAGCAGCTTGAAGAAATCAAAAAACACACTTTAAAAATCAATGAGGTGTTGCAAAAAATCTTTAAAAATATCGGCATTAAATTGGTTGATTTTAAGATCGAATTTGGATTTGATGCGCGCGGAAAAATCACTCTCGCCGACGAGATCAGCCCTGATAGCTGTAGGCTTTGGGACGAAAAAACCTCGCAAAAACTCGATAAAGACGTGTTCAGAAGAGATTTGGGAGATTTAGTTTCAGTCTACTCGGACGTGGCTTCTCGCTTAGGAATTAAAATAAACTAATCATGAAAATCAGAATTATTATCACGCTAAAAAAAGGTGTTCTCGACACACAAGGTAAAGCGATTGAAACTTCTTTGCAGAAAAATTTAGGTTTTGCTCAAATCTCGCAAGTGAGACAGGGAAAAGTTGTAGAGCTTGATATTGCTGAAACTGATCCAGCAAAAATCAAAACTATCGTTGATGAAATTTGTGACAAATTATTGGTGAACAAAGTAATCGAAGACTACAAATACGAGACAATTAACTAATTTATGAAATCAGCAGTTATCGTTTTTCCCGGTTCAAATTGTGATCGCGACGCAGTTACAACTTTACAAAAAGTTGGCAGCAAAGTTACGAAAATTTGGCATCAAGAAACTAAAATCGAAAATGACTTCGATTTAATTGTTGTTCCTGGTGGATTTTCTTACGGCGATTATTTGCGCTCTGGCGCGATGGCGGCGATTTCTCCCGTAATGCAAGAAGTTAAAAGATTGGCTGATCGCGGTACAAAGGTTTTGGGAATTTGCAATGGCTTTCAAATTCTAACTGAAGCTGGATTGCTGGATGGTGTGCTTTTACGCAATCAAAAAGGAAAATTTATTTGTCGTGAAGTGATGTTGCGTGTTGAAGATGCTAATACTGATTTCACTAGAAAATATAAAAAGAATCAGGTGATTAAAGTTCCTATTGCTCACATGGATGGTAACTTTTTTGCTGATAACGAAACTCTTAAAAAGATTGAAGGCAACGGTAACGTGGCTTTCCGTTATGTCGATATTAATGGCAATGTTACTGATGAAGCTAATCCTAACGGTGCGGCGCTAAATATCGCTGGAATTTTCAACGATAAAAGAAACGTTCTAGGCATGATGCCGCATCCTGAAAGAGCTGCTGATGAAAATAATGGCTCGAAAGATGGTTTGGCGATGTTTGAAAGCTTGATGAGCTAATCATCTTTCTTATCAGAGATAGTCGTGTTGTTCTCGATTTCATCTGTTCTCAAATAAGGTGATTTTCCAAGCGAAATTTTTTTCTTCATTTCAACTAAATCGTTTACCAAAGAATTGCGTAAATTTTTGGCGATCGACTTAGTTAAATTAGTAGCAACATACTCATCTGCTGAGTAGGTGGCAAAACGATTGGAAGTTACGTCGTAGTTGTCGTTCATTATGGTTGATCCTCGAGCAATTAGTTCAGCATTTTTGAGGTCACGAAGTTCATATTTTACATCTAAAAATATACGGTTACGTCCCGAAGCACCAGTGGAGGAGATGAAGGTTGAAGTGGTAGTTTTCTTTAAGACGATATTCAAAAAATATTTAGGCTCAACTTTCAGATAATCAGGATTCAGAAGATCGTACAGACTATTTTTAAGATCTTGATCTAACTTAGTGCGGTTTTTTTGAATACGAATTGCAGCGAGTTCTTGTTCATAATTGAAATCTGCTGTGGTGTCATGTTCTTTGTAAACTACCTGAAAGCCGCACGAACAAATAGTTAGAAGTGATAATGTAATTAAAAACTTTCTAAGCATTTTTATTTTTTATGGCGCTGTCGATGAAAGAAACAAAGAGCGGATGAGCAGCGAAAGGTTTTGATTTTAACTCAGGATGGAATTGTACGCCGACAAAAAACGGATGATTTTTAATTTCGACAATCTCTGGCAATTTGCCGTCTGGTGACATTCCGGAGAATTTCAATCCAGCTTTTTCGAGTTCCGGTTTGTATTTAATATTCACCTCATAGCGATGACGATGGCGTTCGGAAATTTTGGTTTTGCCATAAATTTTCTCAGCCAAGCTACCTTTAGAAATGTTACACGGATACGCTCCAAGTCTCATTGTACCACCCATATCTGATCCGGCTTTTTTGGTTTTTTTGCCAGACTGATCTTGCCATTCTTGCATAGTCCCAATTAAGAAACTGCCTTTTTTAGCAAATTCACTTGAGGTTGCATCTTTTATTCCAAGTACGTTACGAGCATATTCAATTACTGCCATTTGCATGCCGTAACAAATACCTAAACATGGAATATTATTCAAACGAGCTTGTTTGATCATATCAATTTTTCCTTCAACACCATCTTCACCAAATCCTCCAGGAACAAGGACTGCATCGATATTTTTTGGTAAATCATTTTTACCTTTTCGCGCATTAACCCAAACGATGTTGGCTTCTGATTTTAGTGAAAAAGCAGCGTGATCTATGGCTTCAAGCAGTGATTTGTAGGAGTCGCGATAATCAGTATATTTGCCAACAATTGCGATATTAACTTCATGTTTTGGATTTTCGATCGCGTCTTTGATCTTCTGCCACTTGGTTAGATCAGGTTTTTTCTTATGATCTAGTTTGAAAAATTTTAAAATCTCAGTATCAAGCCCATTTTTATGATAAATCATCGGAACTTCGTAAATGCTTGAAGCATTAGGTGCAGCGATAACCGAAGAAGCTGGTACTGAACACATAGTCGCAATTTTTTCCAAGTGCGATTTAGTGACGGGACGTTCAGCTCTACATAATAAAACACTTGGTTGAATTCCGATTGAGCGTAGTTCTTTTACTGAATGTTGTGTTGGTTTAGTTTTGAGCTCGTCAGCGCTTTCGATGTAGGGCAACAAAGTTAAATGTAGGAAGGCGCATCTTTCTTGACCGAGTTCGTAACCGATTTGACGAATTGCTTCGAAAAATGGTAAAGCTTCAATATCGCCAACTGTTCCACCGATTTCACACAAAGCGAAGTCAACACCTTTAACATCATTTAAAATAAATTCTTTGATGAGATCAGTAACGTGCGGAATCACTTGTACGGTACCGCCGAGATAGTCTCCTTTACGTTCTTTTGCAAGTAAGTTAGAATAAATTTGACCAGCAGTTACATTGTCAGATTTTTTTGCATCAACGCCGGTGAAACGTTCATAATGTCCAAGGTCAAGGTCAGTTTCAGCGCCGTCTTCGGTAACAAAAACTTCACCATGTTGAGTTGGGCTCATAGTGCCTGGATCAACGTTTAAGTAAGGATCAAGTTTTCGAAGTTTTACTGAATAACCGCGAGCCTGAAGAAGTGCAGCAAGAGAAGCAGAAGCTAATCCTTTTCCTAAAGAAGAAACAACACCGCCGGTGATAAAAATGAATCTGGTAGAATTTTGATTTTTCATTAATCTAAACACTGTTTAATGTACCGCCAAAGTAGACGGCAAAAATATTTAATGGTGATAAAGCTAAAGATAGCAAAATTGTTTGCCAGGTTTTAAGCCTGTTAAGCAAGATAAACCAGAAGCCGATGATTTTTAATAATAGCAGCAGAGGATAATAGAAACACAATCCAACATTTCCAAATAGCGTATTAAACATGAAATATTTGAGTGGAAATATTATTTCAAAAATCGTTGTACTCAGTTTAGCAATAAACCCATCAGAGTCTTCTGTGTAATAAGGACAGTTGATGAAAAAATTGCATGTAAAGGAAGTCACCAAAACACTAATCGCTAGATAAATTACGATTTGTTTTGGATGAAACTTTGACATCAATTTACTTTCCTTGCATGATGCGATCAACCATCTGCTGAATCGTTGGAATGAAACCATTTGCATAAAATGGATCGGTAGCAAAACGATAAGCGCTGTGGCCAGAGAACATAAGTTGGTTTTCGATATCGATACCTTGACGTACGTCTTGCAAAGTTTTTTGAATACAGAAGCTACGTGGATCAGCTCTACGATCTGTAGTGTAGTTCATTTCTGCTTTATCTGACCAGTTACTGAAACGACATTGGCTTAGACACCCCATGCAATCAGCTTGATCTTTGATGATTTGTTCAGATTTTGCTTTGCTGACATACATCACAGTTTCATCTGGAGTTTTCATTGCTTCGTTATGTCCAGCAGCAACCCATGAATCAACTTTCGCTTTGTCTTCTGGTTTAATGAAAATTACACGACCTCTTTGACCGAAAGGAACTTCGCAAGTGAAATCATCAATTGCTTTAGAGCGATATTCAACTTGTCTGCTTTCGCGACCCTTTAATTCACGGATAAAATCGTTTTCAACTGCCGAAGAATAAAAACCAGTAGGGCTGAAACGGTTCAAATAAACGTCACCTTTTTTCAAGGTTAACAATTTTTGTTTCCAAGCTTCTGGAACTGGATATTCTTTGGTAACGATTGGACGAGTTCCAAATTGGAAAACAACTGGTCCAATTTCTGGATTATCTAACCAATGTTCAAAATCTTCTAAATGCCAAACGCCACCAGCCATCACGATTGGAACGTGATTTAATCCAACAGAATTCATAAAAGTACGGATTTCAGCAACTCTTGGATATGGATCTTCGTAAGCGTTTGGATCTTCTGCATTTGACAGACCGTTGTGACCACCAGCGCGCCAAGGACATTCATAAACTACACCGCCAAGCAGAGAAACTGCTTTGTGATAACTTCTTTTCCACAAAGCACGGAAGGCGCGCATTGAAGAAACGATTGGGTAATAATGAACATTATATTTTTCTGCGATTTCAGAAAGACGATAAGGCATACCAGCACCGCAAGTGATGCCGTGAATTAGGCCTTTTGAACCTTCCAAAATTCCGTGTAAAATTTCTTCAGCGCCACCCATTTCCCACAATACGTTCATGTGGATACGGCCATTGCCGCCGGAAATATCGTGAGCAATTTTAGCTTGAGAAATACCACCGCGAATACTGTCAACGATAAGTTCATGATGTCTTTCGCGTCTAGTGTGAGTTTTGTAAACTAGCGGTATGAATTTACCATTCTCATCGATATAATCAGCGTTTACGCCAGAAAAAGTACCAACAGCACCAGCTTTGGCAAAATGACCAGCGGTAACGCCAGTAGTAACTCCAACGCCTTTTCCGCCTTCGATAATTGGAAGACATTCGGCGCCAGAAATGTTGTAAGATTTAATTGATTTCAGCAAAACAGGATCTCCTGAATTAGTTTATGAGTAAAAAATTTGGGGAAAAATTTGGAGTCGTAAAACCTAAAAATAAAGGTCAAAATAGCAATAAATAAAATTCTTAAATTTGCATGTTTAAGTATTTTTTTTAGTTCCAAATCATTGGAAGTTTGAATTATATCAGATGATTAAGTTTTAAAAAATTTATAAATTTTAAATGAATACGAAAAAAATAGATCTCGTGCTTTCTCGATGATCGAGTTGTCAGTTGTTATTTTGATTATCGGTATTTTGATTTCGGGGATTCGGGCATCCAATGCGATCATTAAAAAGTTTAGAATCCAAATTGCGCAGACTCTGACAATTTCATCTCCAGTAAACGGAATTTTGGATTCGGTTTTATGGCTCGAAAGTAGTTTGGATAAAAATTTTAAGAGTTCAGAAAGTTCAGATAATTCTTACACTGCGAATATTTCGTCTTATTCAGCTTCAAGTGGTAAGCCACGTGTTTTCACTTTTGTGCATGATAAATCTGTCGGAAAGAAAACTTACATTAACGGACTTTTGGCTGCGATTTCTAATGATACGAATCATTTGTCAGGAATGACAACGCTTACGATCGGAAAATCTTATCAAGGTCAGCTTGGTGAGGTTGTGATTTTTGCCCGCGATCTGACAGATGAAGAGCGTCAATCGGTTGAAGATTATTTGGGCAAGAAGTGGAACGGCACAATTCTCAGGACTGTTGGATCATCTTCCTCGTCTGGCGGAATTGGCGGAAGTTGTGTTGGAGGTACGGGTAATGGTACTACAGGTGGTAGCAGAGGTAATGGCGTGACTAGTAGCAGCACTACTTATTATGGTGGCGGCGGTGCTGGTGGTCACACTGGTGGTGCTATTAACGGAGCTGCTGGGAACGGTGGTGGTGGCGCAATCGGAACTTCTGGTACAGATGGACTTGGAGGTGGTGGAGGTGGTGCTCCTTATGACAATTCTTCTGCTGGTTCTGGCGGTAAAGGCGTAGTTATTGTACGCTATCCTTTATAAGGCGGGAAATCTAAACCTTTTGGCGAACTGGTGAAGATTTCTACGCCATCTTTTGTTACGCCCACAGTATGTTCAAACTGTGCTGACAAAGATTTATCTCGAGTTGTTACTGTCCAACCATCATGTTTGCTTAAAAGAGTCTCATATCTTCCAACGTTGATCATAGGCTCAACTGTAAAAAACATGCCTTCTTCCAAAACCATTCCTGCGCCTTTTTTACCGTAATGAACCACGCTTGGTTCAGAATGAAAAACGCGTCCGATACCATGACCGCAATAATCACGAACTACAGAAAACCCTTGTTTCTCGGCATAGCTTTGAATGGCAAAGCCAATATCGCCTAGAGTGTTTCCAGGTTTAACTTGCTCAATTCCAAGCATCATACATTCGTAAGTTACTTGGGTTAAGCGTTTGGCTTTGATTGAAGGTTCTCCAATATAAAACATTCGGCTAGTATCGCCAAACCAACCATCAAGAATTACGGTAACGTCGATGTTCATAATATCGCCGTCTTTTAATTCCTTTTCACTAGGAATTCCGTGGCAAACTACATGATTAATTGAAGTACAAATTGATTTAGGAAAACCTTTGTAATTAAGCGGAGCAGGGATTGCGCCATTTTCGATAATTTTATCATGACACAATTTGTTAAGTGAATCTGTGGTCACACCGGCTTTAACGTAAGGCGTGATAAAGTCTAAAATTTCTGCCGCCAATTTTCCGGCAGCGCGCATTTTTATGAAAGCTTGAGCGTCGTGAATAGTAACTTTAGTCATTAAGAAATGTTGTGAAATTTTTTGTTGATTATGCGATTTAGCTTACTTAATTTGCGCGGCCTCATCTTTGCTAGATCTGATCTTTACAAAAACTAAATTCCAAAAATAACAATGGCAAGAATTACAGTTGAAGACTGCGTTACAGTCGTTCCAAATCGTTTTGAACTTTGTTTAGTTGCAAGCAATCGCGCTAAAAGCATTTTGTCTGGCGCTGCTACTACTCTTGATCGTAAAGAAAAGCCAGCAGTTATCTCTCTTCGTGAAGTTGCTGACGGTTTAGTTGATGTTGAAGGTATTAAGAAAAATATCGTTCGTTCAATCAAAAATCGTGGAACTGCAGAAAGCATTCAAAGCGGAAGCGAAGTTTCTGAGGCGCTTGAAGAAGAAATTCAATCACAAAGTCTAGTGTTAAAAGACACTGCTTTCGTTGACGAAAATATTGCGGTTGACGATTAGTAAACAGCGAGAAAACGACCTCAAAGGTCGTTTTCAATATTGTTAATGTCGCACTAAATGCTCTCATCATCCGAGTTAATCTCGAAAATCCGCTCTTACCATCCAAATCTAAATGAAGCCTTGATTCAAAAGGCTTACATTCTCTCCAAAACTGCCCACGGCAATCAAAAAAGACACTCTGGCGATCCGTATTTTACTCATCCACTAGCTGTCGCAGAAATCTTAATTGATCTAAAACTCGATCAGCAATCAATCATAACCGCGCTTCTACACGATGTAGTTGAAGATACCGACGTCACGCTGGAAGAAATTGAAAATGATTTTGGAGAAGACATTGCTCGCCTAGTTGATGGCGTAACCAAACTTGGAAAAATTGAATCGATTTCTTCCAGCGAAAGAGTTGCAGAAAATTTTCGCAAACTTGCTTTGGCTATGTCGGAAGATATTCGTGTGCTTTTGGTAAAATTGGCCGATCGTTTGCACAATATGCGCACTTTGGCTTACATGCCTTCAAGAGAAAAGAAGTTGAAAAAAGCGCGTGAAAGTCTGGATATTTACGCACCTTTGGCGGCACGAATTGGTCTTACTAAAATCAAGGAAGAATTGCAGGAATTGTCGTTCGCAATTATTGATCCAGAAAGTCGTAATCACATTTTTAATAAGCTTTCGGAACTAAAAGAGAGTAAGAAAGACTTGGTAAGCAAAATTATCAGCGATCTAACCGAACTTTTAGCAGAAGAAAAAGTTGAGTGTGAAGTTTCTGGTCGTGAAAAAAAACCTTACTCGATCTGGCTGAAGATGAAGAAGCAAAATATTGGATTCCACAATATTTACGACATCATGGCGTTTCGCATTGTAGTTAATAATTTGAGTGAATGTTATCGAGTTTTGGGAATCATAAACTCAACTTATAACATGATTCCGGGAACTTTCCGCGATTATATTTCTACTCCGAAAGAAAATGGTTATAAATCTTTACACTTGGCAATTTTAGGGCCGTTTAACAAAAAAATCGAAATCCAAATTCGTGATAAAAAAATGCACGAGATTGCTGATTTAGGAGTTGCGGCTCACTGGATTTATAAAGAAAACAAAAGAGGTAATACCGAAAAAGAAAGCGAAGAATTCCGTTGGATTCGTGAATTAATTTCATTGTTTGAACAATCGGAATTTGCCAGTGAAGTGTTGAGTGCTCACAAATTGCAAATGCACAAAGATAAAGTTTTTTGTTTCACGCCAAATGGCGATATTTTCAATTTGCCAGTCGGATCAAGTGTGGTTGACTTCGCTTATGCCGTGCATTCTGTCGTTGGAAATAATTGCCTTTCGGCAAAAATTAACGGAATTATTTCGCCATTACGCCAAAAATTAGAAAATGGCGATCAAGTTGAAATCATTACTTCCAAAGCCGCTAAGCCATCACAAAATTGGTTGCAATTTGTAACCACTTCAAAAGCAAAATATGGCATAAAAAGCTATTTGCGTAACGAAAAGTTTGAAGAATATCACGCTCTTGGTCGTGCAATTTTAACGAAATTTTTTGCCGCTAAAAATCTCGAAATTAACGAGAAAATTTTAGAAAAAACTTTACCAACTTTCGGTAGAAAATCTGTCGCTGATTTATTCGTTAAAGTTGCAGAAGGTGTGATCGGTCGCGGAGATGTTTTAAGAGCAGCTTATCCAGAATTCCGAGAAGAAGTAAAGAATCTAAAGCCGATAATTAATAACGATAAAAAAAATAAATCGAATTATGCCATGCCAATCAAAGGTTTGGTAAATGGTATGGCGATGCGTTATGGTGGCTGTTGTAATCCAATTCCGGGAGATCCAATTATCGGGGTGATTAACACTGGAACTGGTGTTACAATTCATAGTCAAACCTGTCACAACCTGAAAAATTTGGCGATTAATCCCAACGCAATTCTTGACGTTTGTTGGAAGGATGATGATCAATTGGGAGATGAAATGTATTTAAGCCGACTTCGCGTTGTGATTGAAAACAGATCAGGAAGTCTTGCTGATATAAGCAGCATGATTGCCAAGAAAAAAGTAAATATTAGCAATATTAAAATCGGAAATCGTTCAGCGGATTATTTTGAATTAATGATTGATGTTGAGGTTAAAAGTGTCGATCATTTGGAAGAGATTATTGCAGCATTACGTATCTCGAAAAAAATTACCGAAGTGCAAAGAATTTCGGGATAACAAGAATTTTAATTATGAAAAAAACTAATTTTTTTAATCGTCATTTAGTTGATACTGGTGAGAATTATTTTGAACATTTCTTGTTTGCATTCACTACAGCCATGTGGATTATAATCACCGGTGTGATTTTAATTATTCATGCTTTCTTCCCTTTTTTATTTCGTGTTACTGCCAGTAGCAGCATTAAAAAAGTTAGTGAAGTGATGCAAAAAAGAAGAGACGTTTTGATGAAAAGAATTGAAGATCGCACCCAAGGCAATCTCGATGATGAAGATGATGAGTAGATAAAAATGAAGACAATCGCGATCGTTGGTTTTGGTTTTTGCGGCAAGATGGTTTTTGCCAACTTGGCTAAATCTTTAAACAAGAATTACAAAATACTGATTTTTGATAAATCAGATGAAGGATTTGCCAGCGCGGCTTTTGCCCAGTTTTCGCCACATTATATTTTGAATGTGCCAGCAAATAAGATGAGTGCTTTTTCTGATGATCAGAAAAGTTTTTGTGAATTTCTGAACAAAAAACATCCAAAAATTTTGCAAGAAATTACCGAATTTGGTTTTGCACCGCGCCAAATTTATAGTGAATATTTGCAAGAAATTCTTGATGAAACTTTAAAAAGTAAAATTGATTTTGAGTTGATAAATCAAGAGGTGGTGACCATTAAAGGTGATAATAAATTTGAGATCACAACTCAAAATAATCAGAAATTTTTTGCTGATGAAATTGTTCTCGCGACAAGCTTTGTGCAGTCAAAATTTTTGTGGAATTTGGAATCGCAAAATTTAGTCGCAAGCTTGTGGAGTAAAAATTCTCTGTGGTTTCATCAAAAAGAATTCGCCAATGAAAAAAATTTTGAAAAAATTTGTCTAATCGGTTCTGGCCTTACAACTGTTGATGTAATAGTTGGTCTGAAAAAGAAAAATTTTGCTGGAGAAATTTATGTAATTTCACGTCGCGGTAATTTTCCGAAGAAACATTTCGCTTCAGTCCAAAAACTTCCTGAGCTTATTTCAATTGATGATGCCAAAAAAGGTGTGCTGTTTTTATGTTTAAAAGTGCGTAAATTTTTGCGCGATAATCCACAATTTGATCTGCGTCATGTTGTTGATTCCGTAAGGATGATTACCCAAGATTTGTGGCATAATTTTGATAATAAAAATAAAAAACTTTTCCTTCGAATTTTTCCTTATTGGAATATTTTTCGCCATCGCGCGCCGGTGAAATCGATTGAAATTATTGAAGATATGATTGCTACAAAGCAGCTTAAACTATTGAATGGTGGCGTAAAATCTTTGTCAAAAAAGTCTGAAAAAATTTTAGTCGAAACTAAGTCGGAAAAATTTGAAACCGATTACTTAGTGAATTGTCTCGGTTTTGAGTTCCGCGCTGAAAAATATCCGCTGTTAAATCAAATGATCTCTGAAGGCTTGTTAAAGGTGGATTTGATGATGGCCCGCTCTAATCATAAAAAGATTCATCTACTTGGTGGATTAAATATTGGTCGTGATTTTGAATGTACGGCAGTGCCAGATTTGCGTTCCGATGTTGAAAAAATAATTCCTGTTTTATGCTTGGATTAAAAAAATCTTTTGAAAAAAATCCCGGTTTTTCGGTGTTACTTGCTATAAGCTTGTGTCACTTTTTTAACGATACGATCCAATCACTTTTACCAGCGATTTATCCAATTCTGAAGGAATCTTATAATCTAACTTTTACCCAGATTGGATTAATTACCTTAGCTTTCCAGTTCACAGCTTCTTTACTCCAGCCCGTTGTCGGATTTTTTACCGATAAAAAACCGCAGCCATTTTCACTCGCTCTTGGTATGACTTTCACACTTTGTGGATTATTGCTTTTGGCCTGTGCTGACAGTTTTTATCTCATCCTTTTCGGTGCGATGGTGGTTGGAACTGGTTCATCAATTTTTCATCCAGAAGCTTCCAGAATTGCGAGATTTGCTTCGAAAGGAAAATATGGTTTTGCTCAATCAGTCTTCCAAGTTGGCGGAAATATTGGTTCTGCTGCTGGTCCACTTTTGGCGGCTTTTATAATTTTGCCACACGGTCAGTGGAGTATTTCGTGGTTTTCAGTTCTAACTTTGATCGGAGTTGTAGTTTTATTCAACGTCGGAAGTTGGTACAAAGCTGCGCATTTAAATGCTGCTGCTAAAGCTAAAATTGATAAAACTTTACCAGTTTCGAAACGCGAAATTGTGATCTCAATTGTTGTTTTGATTTTGTTGATCTTTTCGAAATTCTTCTACACCGCGAGCATCAATAGCTATTATACTTTTTATCTGATCGAAACTTTCGGAGTTTCAGTAAAAAGCGCGCAAATTCATCTGTTTATTTTCTTAGCTTCTGTTGCCCTTGGAACTTTGGTCGGAGGAGTTGTTGGTGATCGCTGGGGTCGTAAAACTGTAATCTGGATTTCAATTTTAGGTGCTTTGCCTTTCACATTAATTTTGCCTTATGCCAATTTGTTTTGGACTGAAATTTTAAGCTTCTTAATCGGCGTAATTATTTCATCAGCCTTTTCGGGAATTTTGGTTTACGCCCAAGAATTATTACCAGGCAGAGTAGGGATGGTTTCAGGATTATTCTTCGGTTTGGCTTTCGGATTTGCCTCAATCGGTGCTGCTGTTTTGGGAAAATTAGCGGATGTTACCAGCATCACTTACGTTTATCATGTATGCTCATTCTTGCCAGCAATTGGATTGCTTACGTGGTTCTTGCCTAATATTGAGAAGAAGAAAAAGGGAGAATAAGAAAAGTAAGAAAGATTGGATTGCTGATTATCTTGTTCTGGATGTGTTGACAATTTGATTTCCCGTTGTGCCTTTTGCTATATTTCCAGGAACCTCATCCAAACCTTCTAAGTTGACTGACTGTGTAGCGCATTCTCTTTCCTGATTAATTAGCCCTAAAAAATATTTACTGTAATTATAAGTTCGAGTTCTGGGCTCAATCTCTTTAGCAGCTATGAATCCATCAAGGAATAGGTTATTTACTCGAGTTTGAGCCAGTTTTGTGATAATATCACTAGTAATTTCTTCTATTCCCGCACCACCGATGGTAGCAGATATGCCACCTCCTCCAGATGGTTGGTATGGTCCTCTGGTTTCGCGAGATATACGAAGGGTATTTAATTTGCCAAGATTTCCAACGCCATCAAATAATCTGGGCCAACTTGTCGATCCAAGTCTAGAACATTCGGTGTTATAAGAAGAGGTGATGCTTAGTTTGTTTAAATTAGCTAGGTGGCGAGATGTCACATAAAAGTTTTGTAAGGTTTCGTTGCTTGGATTTCGTAAGCTTAAGTCAGATAAGTTTGTCAGAATCTCATCTTGTCTTAACACCATATTATCAATTTCCAGAGATTTTAAATTTTCTACTTTGAGCAAAGAGTCAAAATTAGTAACTAGTGGATATCTGTTTCTAGCGCTTTCTTCATAGCGTAAAGTTTGTGATGACAGTTCTTCAGCGGGGTCAAACTGATCGCATAATCTATCGAAAGTTTCCTGATCCAACGGACAAAAACGGAAGGACAATTTTGTAATTTTTTCAGCTTTAGAATCTTCAATATGTGAGATTAGATGGTTTATTCCAGATCGAGATCTGTCAGGATCATATCCGCTAATAGGAGGTGAGAGAGTTAACTGTGATATGTTTAGATCATTTAAAAATGCTAATCGCTAACTGCAGTAACAGGGAGATCTAAAGAGCTTAATCGGCGAAATCTTCCTAATGGAGAAAAGTCAAAATCTGTGGTTATCCTATTATTTCCTGATTCTTGATAGGTTTTTTGAATGGTTAATTCTTCAACACTGGGAAATAGCGTTGTTAATTTTGTAAGTTGTTCTCTCAAAGTTACAGGATCTGAAAAATCAGAAGAAAAACTCAGTCTTACAACTAACGCAAGAAGACTTCGTTGTTGTAGTGTTAGTGTAGGTTGTGATAGGTTAGTTAATTTCTCAGTTTCTAAATCAGCATTAATAAAATAGCTGTTATCTTCTGGCACGGTTATGATTCCAAGACCAGGCAATTCTGCTACGACTTGAGCGATGCGAGGATCTACTTCAATATTTTTGGTCATGAATAATTGTAATCAAATTCACAAGTAAAATGGCGAATTTGGCCAGTTTCGTAATCTTTATTTTTAGTAACAAAGTTTTTTTGAATCTTGGAGTAAAATGTAACAACTTACACTACTTCAAACGCTGCGCCAAAATCAGCGAAGATTTTTTCGAAAGTTGGGAAGCTGGTTTTGATCATTTCCGAGTCATCAATTTCAACGCCTTTTTCCAGCATCAAACCCATTACCAAGAATGACATGGCGATACGGTGATCCATGGCAGTTTTGACTAATGTGATAGTTTCTGGTTGTGAAATTCCACCTTTAACTTCGAGATAATCATCACCCATTTTTAGGTTTGAGCCGCATTTTTCTAAGTTCTGTGCGATCATCAACAGGCGATTACTTTCTTTCACTTTTAATTCAGCAAGGCCATTCATTTTGGTTGTGCCTTTGGCATTGGCAGCTGCGATGGCCAAAATTGGATATTCGTCAATCATTGAAGGAGCGCGGCTGGCTGGGATTTCGATTCCTTTAAGTTGTGAATGTTCAACGATCAAATCAGCAACTTTTTCGCCGCCGACTTCGCGTTCATCAACAATTGCAATTTTGCCACCCATTTCACGCAGAGTGATAATGATGCCATCACGCAGTGGGTTGATGCCGACATTTTTGATTTTGATTTTTGAATCTTTCACCAACAAAGCAGCGACGATCAAAAATGCTGCTGAAGAAATATCACCAGGAACTTCAAAGTTTTTGGCATCAAATTCTTGTAAGCCGGAATAAGAAATTTTGGTGCCCCGAGGATTAGAAGGATCGCCAAAATTTTCTTGAGTAATTTTTAATCCCAGATGGCGCATCATGATTTCAGAATGATCGCGACATTTTTCTGGTTCGATAATTGTAGTAGTTCCGCGAATCGTCAAAGCGGCAAGTAAAATGCAGCTTTTAACTTGAGCTGATGCAACTTTCATTTGATAAGAAATTGGCATCGGATCACGAGCGCCAATAACTGCGAAAGGCATTAAATTATTTTGGCGAGCAACAATTTTAGCGCCAATTTGTGTGATTGGTTCAAAAACACGACCCATCGGACGTTTACGCAGTGAAGCATCACCGGTAAAAAATGAAGTGAAGTTGTAAGGGCAAACTAGACCAGACATCAGGCGCGACGAGGTGCCCGAGTTTCCCATGTCCAAAACATCAGCAGGTTCAGAAAGTCCAGCGACACCAACACCGTTAACTTGCCAAATTCCGTCAGATTTTTTTTCAATTTCAGCGCCCATTAGACGCAAGGCGGCAGCAGTTTTAAAAACATCTTCGCCTTCAAGTAATCCAGAAATTTGGCTTTTGCCGTGAGCAAGTGCCGAGAAAATTAAAGAGCGATGTGAAATTGATTTATCGCCAGCAACAGTAGTTTCGCCTTTCAGCGCAATGTCTTTTTTGTAAGAACGAAGAGCGCGCATTAGTTAACGAAATTAGTGATCATTGTCAAAATCGGATCAAGGAAAGCGATGATAACAATGTTTAAAATAGCGGTAAAAAGAATGATGATTTTGATATTGGTGATGCTTTCAATTTCAATCGTGGTTTCTTTTGGTTCATCAAAATACATGATTTTAACGATGCGTAAATAGTAGTAAGCGCTCACAACGCTGAATAGAATCGCAACTGTGGCCGGAATCATAAAACCACCGCGAAGTGCCGCCATGATTACGTAGAATTTCGAGAAGAAACCTGCCATTGGAGGAATGCCAGCAGTTGAGAACATCAAAACTGCCAAGCAGAAAGAAGTAACAGGATGAGTTTTTGCAAGACCAGCTAGGTTAGAAATTTCGAAGATTTTTTCGTTTTCAGCATCATCTTCTTGACCAGCTTTATTGTTATCTTTGCTGCGAACCAAGTTCAAGAATCCGAAGCTGCCTAAAGATAAAGTTGCGTAAATTACCATGTATAAAACGCAGGCGCCAATTGCATCACGGTTGAAAGCGGCAAGGCCAAGAATTACAAAACCGATATGGCTGATTGAGCTGTAGGCTAAAAGTCTTTTTAAGTTTTTTTGCCAGATTGCGCCAAAGCTTCCGACTAAAATTGAAGCAAGAGCAACAAAAACCAAGATTTTGTTGATGCCAACCCAAGAAAGAGTAACGCTGGCGAAGATACGAACCAAAACCAAAGTTGCGGCGAATTTAGCAACAGTTGCGAAAAAAGTTGTAACAATTGTTGGTGAACCTTCGTAAACGTCTGGAGCCCACATGTGGAAAGGTGCGGCGGAGATTTTGAAAAACATTGCAACAATTACCAAAATGAAACCAAACATTACGGCGATTGGAACATTAGTTTGTCCGCTGGAGTAAAGTTCTGCTAAAGCGTTGAAATTTGTTGTGCCAGAAAATCCGTAAATGATTGAGATGCCGAAAAGTAAAATTCCCGAAGCAACTGAGCCAAGAATAAAATATTTCATACCAGCTTCAGAAGATTTAGCCGAGTTTTTATTTAATGCGGCAAGAAGGTAAAGCGATAGGCCTTGAAGTTCGAGAGCAAGGTAGAAAGTTAGGAAGTCGTTTGACGAAATTAAAAACATCGCGCCAACGGTTGAAATCATCATCAAAGCTAAAAATTCAGCGCTGATTCTTTGATTGAAATACAAGAATTTCAGCGAGAACAAAATGACTACAGTCAACAAAGTAACCGTGAAAGCTTTAACAAAAGTAATCAGCGGATTGTTTATGAACATTTGGTAAAAGCTGATTTCAGAAATAGCAAAACCTCGAATGACTAAAGTCAAACAGACGGTACAAAAAATCAGGGCTAAAAGATGTGAGACGTAAAAAAACTCTTTGAATTTTTTACCGAAAAAAACATCCGACATTAAAATAATTACGGCACCAAAGAATAACGAAAGCTCTGGCAGAATTGCTGTAAGGTTCATTTGTTTTGAGATTTAATTATTTAATCAGGCTAACCAAGTTATCGACTGGTAATTTGAAATAGTCCAAAACCAGATTTGGCATGATACCAAGAACGATAACGAAGATAGCCATGGTAGTAAGAGAAATAAGCTCAATGCTGTTAAGATCTTTTAAGTCAGAAATTTTAGCGTTGGTGATTTCGCTAAACCAAACGCGCTTGAACAACCAAAGCATGTAGCAAGCGCCAAGAATTACGCCAAAGGCTGCAAAAATCGCAGTGATTTTGCTGGCTTTGAAAGTTCCGAGGATTGCTAAAAATTCGCCAACGAAACCGCTAGTTCCAGGAAGTCCGACTGAAGCCATAGTAAAGATCATCGCCAAAAGAGCGAAATTTGGCATAACGGTTGTGATACCACCCATTTCGGAAATTTGTTTGGTGTGCAGGCGATCATAAATTACACCAACGCACATGAACAATGCTGCAGAGACAATACCGTGGCTGATCATTTGCATGATTGCACCATCAAGACCTTGGTGGGTAAAGCTAAAAATTCCCATACTAACAAAACCCATGTGAGCAACTGAAGAATAAGCGATCATTTTCTTCATATCTTCTTGCATCAAGGCAACCAAAGAAGCGTAGATAATTGCGATAACGCTTAAAGTGAAAACAAAAGGTGCAAAATATTGCGAAGCATCTGGGAAGAATGGCAATGAGAAACGCAAGAAGCCGTAAGCACCAAGTTTAATCAAAATACCAGCAAGAATTACTGAGCCAGCAGTTGGAGCTTGAACGTGTGCGTCCGGCAACCAAGTGTGGAAAGGGAACATCGGAATTTTGATAGCGAAAGATAAGAAGAAAGCCAAGAAAAACCATTTTTGCAACTCAAGCGGGAAGTAGTTACGCAAGCCGTTTGACAACAATAAAACGTCAGTCGTGTTGGTGAAAATGTAAATATAGATAATGGCGATTAAGAAAATTACTGAACCAAAAAGGGTGTAGAGGAAGAATTTGTAAGAAGCGTAAATACGATTAACGCCGCCCCAGACACCGATCAACAAGAACATCGGAATCAACATCGCTTCGAAGAAAATGTAGAAAAGCAAAAGATCAAGTGCACAGAAAGATCCAATTACCAAACCTTCAATCAAAAGGAAGGAGATTACATATTCTTTAACTCTTTTTTCGATAGATTTGATGCTGATGGCTAAACAAATTGGCACTAAAATTGCTGTCAAAACAATCATCATTAAAGAAATACCATCAACGCCCATGATGTATTTGATGTTGTAGCTCGAGAAAATTCTGATTATTTCTCCGAACTGAAAATTTTTATCAGCTTTGTTGAAAGCGCTAAGCAGAGCGCTGGTTAGAAACAAATTTATAAAACTGACGACAAGCCCGTAAATAAAGAAGTTGCGCTGGTTCTTAAATTTAACAAAAAGAAGTAATACTGCAGCAACAATAGGCAGAAAAGTAACTATCGATAGAATAGGTAGATCCATTTTTAAGAGATTTTTAGATTTCTTAGGAGGAGGGAATTTGAAAAATTTGCGTGCTTTTTAGTCAGGCGAAAATTTAGAATCAATTGGTCAGTTAATAAAAGTATTGCCCAAGCAAATTTTAATGAAAAAAATTACTCTCGATCAGAGCCAAATCGAACTTCAGGCCAAATTACAAAAATTAGCACAAAAATTGGAAGATCGGCAAAATGCTAATTTCCTAAAAAAGATTTTCTCAAATAACGACCAAATCAAAAGTCTCTACGTTTATAGTGATGTTGGTCGTGGCAAATCGATGTTGATGGGTGAATTTTTTAAATCTGTTGTCAAAACCACTAAAATTTCTTTCCACTTTAACGCTTTTATGCGCCTGATTCACGAGGCTTTACGTGATATTCGTAAGGAGGAAAAAAAATATAAAGACGAGCTGGTTGAAGCGGTGAAAAGAGTAGTTAAAGAGAATCAATTGGTTTGTTTTGATGAATTTCAAGTGGTTGATATTGCTGATGCGATGTTGTTGTCGCGAATTTTTTCTTATCTTTTTTCTTCAGGAGTTGTGGTTGTGTTTACTTCCAACTCTGAACCTCTGCAACTTTACAAAAACGGTTTGCAGCGTGAAATATTTTTAGAATTTGTTGAAAATGTTTTACTGACTAATTGCGAAGTTTTTCATCTCAATGGTGCTGTTGATTATCGCCAGCAATTCACAAAGAACCTGACTAAACGCTATTTTATCTCCAACAAAAAGAATCGCGAAATTATCGAAGAAATTATTTCTAAATTAACCAAATCTGAAGCTCTTAAACCAAGAAAATTAAAGGTTTGGGGACGTGAAATCAAAATTAAGAAAACTTACCAAAAAATTGCGGTAATTAATTTTTCTGACTTGTGCGAAGTTGATTTTGCTGCTTCCGACTATCAAACCATCTGCCAAAATTTTGATTTGATTTTTTTGATGAAGCTGCCAAGACTGACTCCCGATAATGTTAACGAAGCCAGACGCTTTGTGCTTTTTATTGACGAGGTTTACGAAAATAAAGTTGCCTTGATCGTAAGTGCCAAAGTAAAAATTTCGGAAATATATCAGCAAGGTATTGGAGCTGAAGCATTTAAACGTACAGCTTCTCGCCTTAATGAAATAAAGTCAGATAGCTACTGGCAGAATAGCAAAATCAACTAAATCGGTAAATTTTTTACTCGATTTAATCTAAAATCTTCACTTCCTTAATCAGCATGACAAGAAATATAGCAAAACTAACTTTCGAAGACCGTTTAAAAATGGTTCATGAACAAATTAAGAGTCTTTTTCCGGCAGTTTTGATACAAAGTGAGGATCATACAAAGTTGCAAAATGCAATATTGAAAAAAGACGCAGATGGTCAGCCTTTGCCAGATGTAGTTGATCAAGCAGAATTGGAAAGAAAAGATGAACAAGGTCGTTTAATAGACTACTATAATCGTTTTACTACAATAGAAGGAATAATTGAAAAAGATCTAATTCTCGCTATTCAAAGAATTACCTCGAGAGATTTCGAAGCTACTAAGAAGGATGTCACTTTTTTTGCACGGGCTTTGCGGAGAAATAGTTTAGAAAATCGAGAAGATAGAGAAAAATTCCAGGCAATGATAGGATATAAACTTCCAACAGAATCTTTGAATGAAACTCAGAAGCTTTATAGAGAGATTTCGAAAGAATATTTTTTCTGGAAGAACTTCAAAGCAGATTTAGTTGCAGCGGAAGATATAAATGTACAAGTTGGAGATGAGGAATTGTCCATAAGTGAAGTTATGAGAAGAGCTTCGGAAATTAGGATGCTTCCAAGAGAAGGGATCAATCAACAAGAAACTGCAGAATTACTTTATTTAGAGCGCTTAATAGAAGAAAATGATACCAAATATAGAACAAACGGTAATTTAAATCAGTTACAGCCAGAAACTCCTGCATTATACCATTACAGTAGCGTTCCTCAGCAACAAAATGACCAATCAAGAGGATTTGATTTAGACCAAATTAGAGATGCTCTTAGCCGCATTCCAATTGATCAAGTGGGAGTAGTTGACCCGGAAATCGCTAAAGATATTGGTTTAGATGTTGCGGACGAAAATTTAGCAAACGAGTTACGAAAAATAAGATTCTGGGCTATAAAAAAAGTTTTAGAGATAGAATCCACAGAACAACAACAGGGATTAATAGAAAGAATCGATAGAGCTCATGAAGTAGGTATTCAAGATTTACTAAAACTTCACGAAACTTTAGGAGATGAACAAAAGGAAAGAGTAATTGATGTAATGGCAGAGGAGATTAGAAGCCATAATGAAGCCAGAGCTGAGCAAATTATTCGATTAAGAGAAATTGTAGATGCTGAAATTGATGAAGTGGCATATTTGAAAGACGAGAATTTTGTTTTGGATGAGTCGTTTTATCAAACGCCGCAGCAACGTGCTGTAGTTGAATATGACAGAATTTCTGATAAGATAGAAGCAGTAAGAACAGAAGCGGAGCAAGCTCTGTGTTTAGCTCTAACTCCAATATTTCAAGGGGTTAATCCTGAAGAAAGAGTAAATCGACTTACTGAAGAGGAATCTATTCAACTATTAACTGATTTTAGAAGAGGGGTATTACTTGAACTGACATTAAAATCATTCGGCCTTAATGAAATTAAAGAAAAAGACATTGATAATGTTTGGCAGTCAGAGCTTGAAAGAATTCGAAACAAGCAAGAAGAAGAAAAGACATCGACAGAACGAATGTTGCTTGATTTGGAAGGAAGGGGATTAGATCAAAAACAAAAAAAATATGCAATAAGGAATGTCCGGTTTGAGGATGTTTATCAGGGAGAATATAACAGAATTACAGAAAAGAGAGAAACAGAACTGACTACAGCAGAACAAGCATTATTAGAGCTACAATATCCACTCCTCAGAATGGATGCGGTAAATAAAATCATGCTCGAGAATGCATTAGTGCGTATCAAAGCTAAGCCAGAAGAAAAAAGGGCACCGGTAGAAATACGATTACTTGAATCAGAAGAACTATTAGAATCTGATGCTACTGAAGATGTTGTTGAAAAAAGAGACCAATTATCAAAAGAAATCGTGGGTCAATATGTAGAAGAAAGACTGCGGGAAGAAGAAAATTTCAGAACAACTTTCCACGATATATGGAGAAAAAGTGAAGAGATTATAGATAGAAAGTTGGCTTATCGAAAGCGAGGAGACGGGATTAATGTTCATAATAGTCAGCAAGTTCCAGAGGCTTCGCCGGAAGAGCGTGAATCATTTATAAAAGAAATAGCTATAGCTCAGATAGCTCAGAGGGTAAGAGGTGATGTGGCTGAGGATGTCATGCGTAGGGTAATGAATGGTATTGCTGAAGGAGTTTACGCAAGAGATGGTTATGATCCACTTGTGAATCCGATAATTAATCCAGAGGGCCTTAGAACGGCAATTAGAGATTCAATATCTATAACACTAAGAGAGCCTGAAAATGACCTCAAATATGCTGTTGGAAGCGATGTGGGATCTAACAGGCAGTTCAGAGTCGTTGATGTTGCTGCTGCATCTTTTGCTGGAAGCAGTTATAAAAGACACCTTAATCAAAAAAAATTGAATGAATCATTAGAGCTTTCTATAGGACAATCACAGGCTTTCAGAAGTGTTTTGAAAGATAGTCTGATGAATGAAGATCCTATTGAACAAGACGAGATGTTTGAAGGAGGAGATGTTGTTAGAAGATTGACAAGTGAGAGTGTTGCAGGTGTTTATGGTACTGCTTACGTTCAAGTCAGAAAAAATATTCTGGATTATGACAATTCTGGAGTATTGGCAGAAAAATTTGGTCGTCTTTTAAAGCTTAGAGAATTTGCGATAAGAGATTTGCTGGCTAATAAAAATAGTGTCGAAGCTTTATTCTATGCTAATCTTTTAAAAGACATGCCCGGTTTAAATACCGTTCTTGAGGGTGTTGATGCAAAAGTTCTGGCAGATGATAAAGAAAGACCTGAAGCTGAAGATGAAGATGAAAGAACTGATTACAAAAGAGGATACCAAGATTTCGATCTTGCTGCGAATAAAGACAATGCCTTCGCAACATTAGTTGACGATATAAATCTTGTTAGAAGATGGATTCGTTTAGAAGAAAGAACCAGACCTTTCGAGTTAGATAGGATCTTGCGAGCTATGGTTGAAAAGTCTCAGGAAGATATTCAAAATTTAGAGCAGCGTTTAACATCTAATGAACAACTGGACGAAGAGCAAAATCGATTATTGGAAGGCTTAAGACAAGATCATGATCTTCTTCAACAAACAGTAAATGCTTTGGGTCAATCTTTAGACCAGCATACTGCAGATATTCAAAGTTTGGGAGCTAGATTACAGGATTTGGAAGGTCAAGATCTGAATACAAGACTTACAGGTTTGGGAACTAGATTACAGGATTTGGAAGGTCAAGATCTGAATACAAGACTTACAGGTTTTGGAACTAGATTACAGGATTTGGAAGGTCAAGATCTGAATCGAAGACTTGCAAATCTAGAAGGGCAATTTGATGTTTTGGGTACAACTTACTTAACACAAGCGGATCATCAAGCTTTTGTTGAGCAGTTAGATAGAGAAAAAACAGAATTACAACGACAGTTACAAGAGAATGATACTGGGTATAATCAAGCTATTGCTGCTTTACAGCAGCAGGTTACAGATTTAATCAATAGGCCTATCGCAGCTCAACCTGCTGTTGGTGTGCCAGGTGCTCCAGTCATTGGTATGGGATTGGGAGGAATTCCGGCAGAAATAACAGTTAATGTAAACTCAGCGGAGACAAATCTTAGACTTCATGAGTTGGCAGAACAAGTACGTAAACTAGAAGAACAAAGAGATCGTGATATTGCTACCCTAACTGGTAGATTTGATGCTGTAGATATAGCTACTAGAGACGCAAATGATGCTATCAGGAGAATGGAAATCGTGATGGATGGGCTGTTGAAGACAGTAGATTTTAATGCTAGAATGGATCAAGTTGATGCCAGAATGGATCAAGTGGATGCTAGTATAGACCAACGTGCAACAACCGCTCAACTTAACCAAGCGGTGACAGATCTAAACGATTCAATAGAACGTGCTAGATTAGACCTTGAGAATCGCCTTGCTGCAACCAATGCCGCGATGGCCACAGGCTTTAATCGTGCTGAACGAGCTCGTGTAGCTGATGCTGAAGAACGAGATAGTCAAATTGCTGGTTTGCGTGATAATGTTGGTGATGAGCTCAGCAGAATGATGGCTGAGCTGACAGCACAAAATGATGGTTTGCGTAGACAAGTCGACTCTTTGCAAAAAGATAAAGACGATTCAGCTTCTAAAGTTGCTGATTTTGATAAAGTTAGAGAATTAACCCAGCAAGGACTTCTGAGCGACATCATGGTTGAAAGTATCCGTGGTGGTGGCGACAAAGGTAGGTTTGAAATTAAGCCTTACGGTTTGGCAATTTCTGAATATGATGGAATTGAGATTGTTCAACATTCTACTCACGTCAGATTAGCCCACGAAGCTTGGAATCGTGCCTCATCATCTGGTGAACATAACGACGATACACGATACACTTCTTTTACTGGTTCAAAACAACCATCATTAGTTTCGATTTCGCGCATCACTAACCGACCAATTCCGGGTGGCGAAACTCCGAGTTATATGGTTACCACTGTCGATAAAAACGGTGTTGGTCAGATTTTTATGTCGGAAGATGTATTTGAAAGAGAAATCAATCGACCTCTTTCTGATGCCCATAAGGCACGAGTTACTGCAATCACAGCAGCTTTCCAGAATGGTCAGGTTCCGAGCTTTGAAGATGTTCTGAGATATGGGGTTGATCCAACTGATAGCGTTAGTGTCAGATTAATCGACAAAGCAGTTGAGAAAGTTCAGCAAGAAAATTTAGCAAATGCTGAAAAAGCTGCTGATAAATCTTTGCAGCCGCAATATCAGGCTTTGATTGATCGTGTTGAAAATGCTGATGTTAAAAAACGTATCGGCGATTTGTTGGCAAAAGGTGATTATGCTTCGGTGCGTGGCAGCTTTACTAGTGATGTTGGAGGGTTGAGAGAAGATTTATTTGGTGCAAATCCTGCTGCGGTTAATCAAGCGCGTGGTATTTGGGGTGCGATGAATTTTCATAGAAATGATAATCTTGATTCTCGCAAAGATTATCGTCGGGCTTTTTATACAGAATTGGCGGGATTGATTACTGATGGAGATACTCAACAAGAATGGCTAGATCATATAGATGATGGTGAATATGATCAGCTTTATGATAGGTTAAAAGCTTTAAATACTGCTGCTGATGTTGATGTTAATGAAGTTCGAGCCAATTCTTTAAGAGAACAAATTTTACAGCTAGAAAATTCTTTTGCTGCGCCACGTGTTGCTTTGTGTGAACAGTTCGCTGAACTTTTAACTGATCCAGATAAGAAGAAAGAATATAAGCAGATCTTGCGAGATCAGGGATTTGAAGAGTTTTTGAATCTGGCTCGTAATGAGTTTGTTCCTATTCCTGATACTGCTTTATCTGAAGTTTATGCATTTAATGCTGGAGTTGTAACTGATGAGACTGCGGCATTGGCTATTTTTCATGCAATCGCTCAAGAATTTAATATACCGACCAAATCTTCTAACTTGGTCGAGTCTAACTTAGAATATAGCGCCGGAAATTATGCGGTAGTTCTGAAATCTTTAGAAGCAGAACATACCAGACTTGATGAGTTTATTAAATCAAGAGAAGCAAGTATGAAGGCTCGTGGTGAGTTTAATTTTACCAGAGATCGCCTTCAAAAACTTGTGGATGCGATGGCTGATCGTCCTCCTCATGAAGAAATCGCTTTGATGCTTGGAACTGAAAGTACAGATCGTAATGCATATTTGGCGAAGCTTTTTGAGCAATTTCCAGCTGGAACTTATGTTAATGAAAAGGTCTTTACTGATGGGCAATTCAATGCTGCTCAGGTTGCTTATCAAAGAATTGTTGATAGTGACGCTGAAGTTGCAGCTGGTAGAGCAGCTACTGTTGACGCAGCGGCAATACAAGCAATCTGTTTGGAAATTATTGGTCATGTTGATAATGCAAGACCTTCAAAATCAGCAATGCAGAAATTGCTGAACTCGGGTGGTAATGTTGCGGAAGCCTTATTCAATATTGATCCTGCCACAGGTGTGGTTGGAGCGCCGAAATTTAATGGCTTATTCGACAAGATTGACAGAGATCCTGCAACAAAAGCGGTTACTGCCTTTGAATTAGAAGATGTTCCTGCAGCAGGCGCGACTGCTAAATTGGCCACAGCAACAGCAATTGCCGAAGAATCACAAGCTAAAACTGCAGCAGCGAAACTGAAGAGAGACGCTTTTGTTAGCAAATTTGTTGGTGTAGCTCCAGAAACTGAAAAACGTGATGAGTTGGCTTCTGTCATCAAGCACATGAAAGATCATGAAACTGCTTTGCAACAAGGAAGAGGCCAATTTCACCATCTGTGCACCAAATCAATTGCAGATGCTGTTCAGAATAACGGTTTGGCTGCAAAAATTGCTGCGGAAATTTCTTCGAAAGCTTCGGTAGTTCACGGTGACAGGTTGCTACAACGCAAAGTAGAGGTGGCAAATATCATCAATGCTGATGTTGTCGCGTTATCGCCAGAAGAAAAATTAAGATTGGCTGGAAAAGACAAAGATCTGCAAAGAGTTTTCGACATGAAATTCCCGTCAACTGCACACGGCGGAGCTGCTTTCTCGAAAAAGTCCTACAATGAACACACCGTCATGTTTAATGGTGGTTTTACTGGAGTTCTTGATCCTGAAAAAGGTAGCGACTTCCCATCTAAATATTGTTATATTCCAGTTCCAGGCAGAGATGACGTGTTTGTCCGTGCGGCGGTTTGTACGGTCAACAACATGATTCCTAAACATAGATTAGTTAAAGATCCTGTAACCGGTGAGAAACGTGATGAAGTTTACTATGTTATGGAAGTCCGTAAGAATGGTCAGATTCATCAAGAAGAGCATAAGCCTGGTGACGTTGTGATGGACTACAACACGGTATATCACATGACCGTGATGAAAGATGGTCAAGGCAATCCTGTAACTGATACAAAAACTGGTAAGCCAAAAGTTCATTACAAAGAAATCAGTTTAGAAGGAAGATATGAATCTACAGGACAAGCAATTACTAAAGCCGCTAATGCATTAGCTGATGTGGCAAGTCTTGGTGTGTTAAAAAGACTCGGTGCTGGAGGTTTGTTTGAATCTAAAACTGCCGGCGAATTAGAGTTTGGCGTAAAAGAATTTTCCGAGATCAAAAAGCACTACAAAGAAATGAAAATTTTGGTTGGCAGTGTTGGCGCTAACGGTGAAAGAAATTTTGCTACTTTATGTAACGGAGAAGTTATCAATCACAGTGTTGGCAGAGCAACTTATAAGGCGGCAGTTGTTGGTAAAACTCCAAATCCGGTAATTGATAGAAATGCTTTTGCTCAAGAAGGCGAGCATTTACAATTTACTTTCGCTAAAGATGGTTCTCTGAAAGGAGGTTCATTTGGAATTATTGAACATGGTGGTAACACATATTATGGTAACTCAATGTACCTCAAAAGTAAGGAGTTGTTGTTACCTGGTATTGAGTTGTTAGGCAAAGTTTCAGTAATTTCTCATAATGATGATGGCGTAACAAGATGTAGTGAGATGGGTAATGCCGTGTTCTCGACTAACATTTTTTACAAAAATGCAGCTGGTCAATGTTTGCCAATTTTTGATCACGCAGGAGCTATTCATCCTGAATTTGTAACTTTTGCTCAAGGAAAAGGTGTTACTACTGATGAAGAGTTCTGCAAAAAACTTGCAGAGATGAGAGCAAGACTTCCTCAAGCGACTAGTGCTACTGTTTCGGTTAAAACGGAAGGTTTAGATCTTCCTGCCGCTGCAGTACAAAAGCCGAATGGTGAGTGGACGCTTGATAATAGCAGACATTATAAAACTAAACCCCTTGCTACAAAAATTGAGATTCAACCGGGAACTATTGCTCCAGCAAGTTCTGATATGAAACGTGATTTGTTGCAGGCTTTAGCTTCAGTAGAATTGGTAGGTTTGGCGGCGGGAGAGTCTGCTGTCAATCAAAACTTGGATGCAATCAGAAAAGGCAGAATTGGGGCGCAAGATTTAGAAGAAGCAAATCGTACGAGAAAACTTGTGCAGTTTACTAAAAATCCTAGCGACAAGCCGATATGTAGACAAGTTACTGCGATTACCGAAGTTCCTGTCAAAAGCAAAACTCATGCCGGAAAATATTGGTCTCGTAAGTTTACTGGTAAAGGACCGTTAGTTTCTCAAGATGGTGAAGGCATTAGAGGTATGTAACAAAATGAGAGTCTTCTGTGTCAGATAATTTTGATGTAATCGTGATTGGTGCGGGCCATGCTGGAATTGAAGCGGCATGTGCCTCGGCACGCGTTGGGGCTAAGACTTTGTTGGTTACTAAATCACCAGAAAATCTTGGCGAGATGTCGTGCAATCCAGCAATAGGCGGTGTTGCCAAAGGAACCATCGTTAAAGAAATTGATGCGCTTGATGGTGTGATGGGTCAAGCAATTGACATGGCGGGAATTCATTTCCGTATTCTCAACGCCTCAAAAGGTGCGGCAGTTCATTCGCCAAGAGCGCAAGCTGATCGCAAACTTTACAAAATCGCCATCAACAAAATTTTAAAAGATTATCAGAATCTAGAGGTCAAATTTGCCTCAGTTGAAGACATTGAAATCGTCGATAAAAAAGTAGCTGGTGTGGTTCTAAACGATGGTGCCAAAATTTCTTGTAATGCGGTTGTTCTTACGACAGGGACTTTCCTCCGTGGCGTAATTCACATCGGCGATAAACAAACTCCAGCTGGACGTGTTGGCGAACAGCCATCTTACGGACTTTCAAAAACTTTAGAACGTCATAATTTTAATTTGGCGCGACTTAAAACGGGAACGCCGCCACGAATTTTAAAAAGCTCGATCGATTTCTCGAATTTAGAAGCTCAAGCTGGCGACAATCCACCGCAGCCATTTTCATATTTGAACGATGAAATCACGGTGCCACAAACTTCGTGCTATATCACTTACACCAACAAAAAAACTCACGAAGTAATCAAAAATAATTTACACAAATCAGCGATGTATGGTGGATATATTGCCGGTGTTGGGCCGCGTTATTGTCCATCAATTGAAGATAAAATTCACCGTTTTTACGAAAAAGAACGTCATCAGATTTTTTTAGAACCAGAAGGTCTGGATAGTGATTTAATTTATCCAAACGGCATTTCCACATCCCTTCCGGCTGACGTGCAAATTGAGTTTTTGAAAACAATTCCAGGTTTAGAAAATTGCATCGTAACTCAGCCTGGTTACGCTATCGAATATGATTTTGTTGATCCGCGTGAATTGTTACCGACTCTTGAAACCAAAAAAGTTCGGGGCTTGTTTTTGGCTGGCCAAATTAACGGAACTACTGGTTACGAAGAAGCCGGCGGGCAGGGTTTGGTTGCGGGAGTAAATGCTGCAAGTAATAAAGAATTTGTCCTCGATCGTTCCAACAGCTACATTGGCGTAATGATTGACGATCTTACAACGCTAGGAACTTCCGAGCCTTATCGTATGCTAACTTCCCGTGCGGAATATCGTTTATCGCTTCGTGCTGATAATGCCGACATGCGTTTAACCGAAAAGGGAATCGCGATTGGTTGTGTTGGTGAAAAACGTGCTGCAGCTTTTTTTGCTAAGAAAGCTGAGATTGAACGCGTAACCAAAATTCTTGAAGAATTAAAAATCTCACCAAGCAAATTAGCTGAGTTTGGCGTAACCATAAAACAAGATGGGGTAGTACGTTCTGCGATGCAGCTTTTATCTTTCCAAAATATTGATTTTTCTGTTTTGGAGAAAATTTGGCCACAACTTACAAGCGAAAATTCCCGAATTGATTCGAAGATAAAAAATCAAATTGCAATCAATGCAACTTACAGCTCTTACTTAAAGCGTCAGGAGCAAGATTTGGAGATTTTCCGCAAAGATGAGAACATGAAAATTCCGCTTGATCTTGATTATAACAACATCCAAAGTCTCTCAAGTGAAGTAAGAGAAAAGCTTTCGAAGGCGCGTCCAGCAACAGTTGCGGCAGCTTTTAGAATGCAAGGAATTACACCAGCCTCAATGATGGCGGTGATGATTTATATTAGAAATAACTACAAAAATAATTGGGAAAATTAGTTTTCAATGATTGAGAGATACGCAAAAAATTATTCCCCAAAATTCCTTGTTTTGATTGCTGTACTTGTACTTCATCCTCTCAAATCAAGTCTTGCTGAAGATTATGTTGCCACAGCTGATGTGGTAAAAGAAATTCAAAAAACTTTGCTTTTTGATAAAGGAGCAACACAAAATCTTAATGTTTATTCAGCTCCTAAAAAAGAAACTAAGAGAAAAAATGGTTTAGTTATCAATCATGGTGACGAAGCAGACAAAGATTATTCTAGTTCCGATATTAATATTGTCGTTGTTGATCCAAAAACAGGAAGCTTTGATGCCAGAGAAAAGGAAAAATTGGCTTATAATGCTGCGCTAATCGGCCAATATGAAGTTGCGATTGAGCTCTACAAACAAGTTATCAGAATTGAACCAGAAAATCTTTACGCCAAATTCTCTCTTGGTGTGGTTTACCAAAAATTAGGGCAAAATCGTCAGGCTAAAACAATTTATTACGAATTGTTAAAAGGTGACGCAGACAACAAGGAAGAAGTTGTGGGAAATTTGTTGGCGATATTAGTTGATGAATCTCCGAAAGATGCAGTTTATTTGCTCTCAAGGTTGACGATGGAAAATCCGAAATCTTGTTATGTTTTGGCGCAGGCTGCAATCGCTTACGATAAAGAAAAAAATTATACTCAGGCAATTGATCTTTTGAAAAGGGCGATCAGCTGTGATCCGAATCGTGTTGATTACAAATACAATCTCGCAGTGATTTATGACAAAACTGCCGATTATGAAAATGCTTATTATTTTTATTCTGCAGTTGTGAAAAAGAGTGACGGTTCTGATCAGTCAATTCCTTTGGAGCAAATCAGAAAGCGTTTAGAATTTATTAGAAACAAATAGTTTTATAAAAGAGGGTAAATGATCGAGAAGATTTTAGCGTTTGCGATTGAAAAAATTCTGACTCACGCCAAAAAACAAGGTTGTTCAGACGTTCATATTTCGACTGGTTCAGTTCCGATGGTCCGTATTGACGGTGATATGGTGCCGATTCCAGGAACTTCTCCACTTACACAAACACAAGTTAACGAAATGATTTTCTCGGTTATGACCGAGCATCAGAAAAAGATTTACGAAGAAAAATTGGAACTCGATTTTGCTATTCAAGTTGGTGAAGATTTACGTTTCCGTGTGAATGCTTTCAGAACTATAAACGGTCCGGCAGCAGCATTTCGTGAAATTCCAAATGGTATCCGAACTCTTTCTGATTTACATGCTCCAGAATCAGTGCGTGGATTGTCTAACTTTACCAAAGGTTTGGTTTTGGTTGTAGGTCCTACAGGAAGTGGTAAATCGACAACTCTTGCCGCTTTGATTGATCACATCAACACTACACAAGAAGTTCACATCATCACCGTTGAAGATCCGGTGGAATTTGTTCATAAAAATAAAAAAGCTTTGGTTAACCAGCGCGAAGTTGGTAGCAGTACCTTGTCTTTTGCAGGTGCTCTGAAAAGTGCATTGCGTGAAGATCCCGACGTAATTTTGGTTGGTGAGTTACGTGATGTTGAAACCATTCAGTTGGCTTTGACTGCGGCTGAAACTGGTCACCTTGTTTTGGCAACCTTGCATACTAGCTCGGCAGCGCAAACCATTAATAGAATTATCGACGTTTTCCCTGCTGAAGACAAAGCTGTGGTTCGCAGTATGCTTTCTTCATCAATCAAAGCTGTAGTTTCGCAAAGATTGTTAAAGAAAGAAGGCGGTGGAAGATGTGGCGTTTATGAAGTTATGCTTGCTAACGTTTCGATTCGTAACTTGATTCGTGAAGATAAAATTCCGCAAATTAACTCGATTATGGAATTGGGTAAAAAAGCCGGAATGACTACGATGAAAGACGCGATTAACGAACTTCTTGAAAGAGGAGTAATCTCAAAAGAAACAGCTGAAGAAGCTCTAGTTGCTAGCGAGTAAGATTCTAATAAAATTTCCAACACCATATTCTGAAATCTCAAATCAATCAAAGTACAAATGAAATCAATATTCAGAACTAAAAGTATCGAAAGCATAATTGCTGGTGCTAAGAAAAATTCTTTGCAAAAAACCCTAGGATCAATGGATTTGATCTTGTTTGGTATTGGTTGTACGATTGGTACAGGAATCTTTGTTCTGACTGGAATTGCGGCTGCTCAATATGCTGGTCCAGCAATTTCCATTTCTTATGTTTTAGCTGGTCTAGCTTGTATGTTCGCAGCTTTGGCTTACACAGAACTTGCGGCTATGGTTCCGGTTGCTGGGAGTGCTTACACTTATTCTTACGCAATTATGGGAGAGTTCGTTGCTTGGCTAGTAGCTTGGGGACTTATCTTGGAATATACTGTTGCCGCTTCAACAGTTTCAGCTGGTTGGTCGGGATATTTCGTCGGAATTTTGAAATCTGGCGGTATAAATTTACCAGAAGCTTTTACAAAAGTTCCTTCTGATGGTGGTATTATCAACCTTCCAGCTGTTTGTGTTGCGCTGTTTATCGGTGCGTTGCTAACTCGTGGTACTAAAGAAAGTATTATGGTCAATCGAGTTTTGGTTGCGATTAAGTTAGGTGTAATTTTCCTATTTTTGGTTATCTCTGCTCCTCATATCAAAATGGAAAACTATAACGATTTTATGCCATATGGTTGGCACGGAGTTGGAGTTGGTGCGGCAGCGATTTTCTTTGCTTATCTTGGTTTTGATGCGGTAGCGACAACTGCAGAAGAATGTAAAAATCCTAACCGCGATTTGCCGATTGGTATCATCGGTGGTTTAGCAGTTTGTGCAGTTCTTTACGTTGTAGTTTCATTGGCTCTTACTGGTATTGTTCCTTATACTGAATTAAATAGCCCAGAACCGATGGCATATGCTCTTCGTGCTAATGGCAGTAATGTTGGATCAGCTTTGGTTGCAACCGGTGCAATTGCTGGGATGTTGGCAGTTTTATTGGTTTTGATGTATGGTCAATCACGTGTTTTCTTCGTAATGGCGCGTGATGGTTTGATGCCGCAAGCTTTTTGTAAATTGCACAAAAAATATGGTACACCTTATGTCGGTTGTGTTTTTGTTACGATCGCTGTGATGTTGATCTCCGGATTCACTCCGATTCATACCATGGGAAATATGAGCAGTCTTGGTATTTTGTTTGCCTTCGTTGTAGTTTCTTTCGGAGTTTTGATTTTACGTGTTAAAAGACCTGAATTGGAAAGACCTTTTAGATGTCCTTGGATCTTTTTTGTAGCGCCTATGGCAATTTTAAGCTGTGGCTATTTAATGTATAATCTTCTGATAAAAACCGGTGTTCCATTTTTCATCTGGTTTGCATTAGGTATCTTGGTTTATGCCTTCTACGGCTATAAAAAAAGTCCGTTAAATAAAGCCTCTAATTAATTCTTCATGTTCTCCCGCAAAAAAAGTATTAACGAACTCTTGGTTAATGCTGAAAAAAATACGCTGAAAAAAACTCTCGGAATTTTTGATCTTGTTATGATTGGTATCGGATGCACCATCGGTACCGGAATTTTTGTTGTAACTGGAATTGCTGCTGCAACCTACGCCGGTCCGGCGATTTCGCTTTCTTATTTATTAGCAGCAATTGCCTGTATTTTTGCTGGTCTGGCTTACGCTGAATTAGCCTCAATGGTTCCGGTTTCGGGTAGCGCTTACACTTATACTTACGTTGTACTTGGTGAATTTATTGCTTGGTTAGTTGGTTGGGGTTTGGTTTTGGAATATGCGATTGGTGCTGCAACAGTTGCTTCTGGTTGGTCGGGCTATATGGTGGGAATTTTAAAATCAGGGGGAATCATTGTTCCGGAAGCTTGGTCAACCTCTACAGCTAATGGCGGCATCGCTAATCTTCCAGCTGTTTTTATTTCGCTTTTTATCGGACTTTTATTATTTCGTGGAACTAAAGAAAGCGTAACTTTGAACCGCATTTTGGTCACGATCAAACTTGGTGTGATTTTCTTATTCCTAATCATTGCAACTCCAATGATAAAAGCCGAAAACTGGTCAAACTTTATGCCATTCGGAATTTCGGGAATTTTTATCGGCGCTGCTACTGTATTTTATGCTTACGTAGGTTTTGACGCGGTGGCAACTGCGGCGGAAGAGTGTAAAAATCCTCGAAGAGATTTGCCAATTGGTCTTATTCTTTCTGCGATAATATGTGCTATTCTTTATATCTCGGTTTCTTTGGTTCTTACAGGAATTGCTCCTTACGATACTTTAAATAATGCCGAACCTTTAGCTCGCGCGCTTCGTGATAATGGCAATAATCTTGGATCAGCTTTGGTAGCAACTGGTGCAATTGCTGGTATCACTTCAGTTTTGTTGATTCTGATTTTTGGACAGTCGCGTATTTTCTTCGTAATGTCGCGTGATGGTTTGATTCCAGCACCTTTTAGCAAGTTGCATAAAAAATTCGGTACGCCTCACGTTGCGGTTATTTCAGTTTCTATTGCGGTGGCGCTTCTTTCTGGATTTTTTCCTCTGAAAACACTTAGCCACATGACCAGCCTTGGCACTTTGTTTTCTTTTATCGTGGTTGCGATTGGAGTTTTGGTGCTGCGAATTACTCAGCCAAATCTACAACGTTCTTTCAGATGTCCGGCAGTTTTTATTACTGTTCCATGTGCAGTTATTAGCTGTGGATATTTGGTCTATAACTTACTTGTTGAGAATTGGTCGTATTCTTTGGTTTGGTTAATTCTTGGGCTGATAGTTTATTTCGGTTACGGCTATAGAAATAGTCCTTTGGGAAAGAAATAGGTAATTATCCTTCTTACACAAAATCATAATTTGTTATCCCTCCCTTTCTTTTGTCATACCTCCATTTCTTTTGTCATCCTGAGCATAGCGAAGGATCTCTTGCGTTTATCTTCTTAAATTAATCTCCTGAGATCCTTCGCTATGCTCAGGATGACAAAAGAAATGGAGGGAGGATAACAAAGGGAAAGGGATAATGCCAAAAAATAGCCTACTTAATTATTGCTTCTCTCGCTAATCTATCTGCGACTTCATTAAAATAATTGCCATCATGACCGCGTACCCAAACCCAAGTGGTTTGGTGTTTGCTAACTTCCGCGTCAAGTTCTTGCCATAAATCGATGTTTTTTACTGGTTTTTTATTTGCTGACTTCCAACCATTTTTTTTCCAGCCATAAATCCATTGGGTAATTCCATCCATAACATATTTGCTGTCAGTATAGATTTTTACTTCGGAAGATTTCTTAAGAATTCTTAAAGCTTCGATAACAGCCCGAAGCTCCATACGATTATTTGTGGTATCAGCCTCAAATCCGGAGATTTCTTTGCGATGTTCTTTATAGAGTAGTATTGCACCATATCCGCCGCGTCCAGGATTTCCTGAACAGGCTCCGTCAGTGTAAATTTCAATCAGATTAGTCATTTGATAATTCTTTCGATCTTTTAATTGCAGACTGAATTGCAGTTTCGAATAAATCTTTGAAGGCAGAGTTTTTTTGCAAAACTTCCAAAGCAGCTGCAGTGGTGCCATTTTTAGAAGTGACCGATTCACGAAGTTCTCTAAAATCGAGATCTGAATTACAGGACATTAGGGATGTCCCTAAAAATAATTGTCTTACCAAATCAGCAGCTTCAGCTTTATCGACCTTATAAGTTAAGGCAATTTCTGTAAAAATTTCTTCGAGTAAAAATATATAAGCAGGGCCAGAACCAAAAATTGCTGTAGTTACGTCGAATAAATTTTCATTCTTTAGCTTTTGGGTTGATCCAAATTTAAGGAATATCTTTTCTAATCTTTTTGACTCTATTTCTTTAATGTTTTGGTTGCAGAAGTAAGTGAAGATACCTTGAGAATATTGGATCGGAAGATTCGGCATAGATCTTACGATCTTAGCTGATTTTCCAAAGATTTCTTCAAAAAACTCGATCTTTTTTCCAGCTAAAATCGAAATAAAAATAGTATTTTTGTGAAAAATTTTTGCTTTGGCAAAATCTCTTAAAACTTTTTCAGAATCTTGTGGTTTTATCGCCAAAAAAACCAAATCTGCTTGGTAATTTAATGGAAGATCTGAAGTATTTTTGAAGTATTTTAGAGAAGGAATGCGATTATTTTCTGACTTCTTTATAACCTTTATTTGTGAGGGTAGGGCGGCTTTCTCTTCAAGTAAATTATTGGCTAAAATTGAGCCCATTTTACCGCATCCAAGGAAGAGAATATTTTTCATTCGAATAAAGTTGGGAAGAATTAAAAAATAAAAGAACCGATCAAACGAAGTCTAAACAAAACAAAAAACCAGAGATCTAGTTCAAAGCAAATAAAAAAACCGGCGGTTGAGCTTGTCGAAACCAAAGGAAGGTTCCTGCACCAAAGATTAGGCAGGAACCTTCCTTTGGTTTCGACAAGCTCAACCGCCGGTTCTGAGAATTCCTAAATTTCTAAGCTTTACGATCAGCAATTGCCTGTTTGATTGAACCAATTGCTTTTGCCGGATTCAAACCTTTCGGGCAAGTATTAGTACAGTTCATAATCGTATGGCAACGATAAAGCTTAAACGGATCTTCTAAAGCATCTAATCTTTCGTCAGTTGCTTCGTCACGAGAATCGACAATCCATCTTTGAGCCTGAAGCAAAATTGCAGGGCCTAAATATTTGTCGCCATTCCACCAATAGCTTGGACACGAAGTTGAGCAACAAGCGCACATGATACATTCATAAAGGCCGTCGAGTTTTTCGCGATCTTCAGGAGATTGTAATCTTTCTTTGCCTGGATTGCTTGGTTCTTCAGATTGTAACCAAGGTTTAATTGATTTGTGCTGTTCGTAGAAGTGAGTTAGATCAGGGACCAAATCTTTCACAACTGGCATGTGAGGAAGTGGATAGATTTTTACATTTTCGGTTTTGCAGTCGGAAATAGCTTTGGTACAAGCCAAAGTATTAGTTCCATCGATATTCATAGCACAAGATCCGCAAATTCCTTCGCGGCAAGAGCGACGGAAAGTAACTGAAGAATCGTGTTCTGATTTAATTTTGATTAGTGCGTCCAAAACCATTGGGCCGCATTCATCCATATCGATTTCAAATTTGTCGATGTGCGGATTCTTTTTCTCAGCATCTTCAGGATCGTAACGATAGACCTCAAAAACACGGACATTTTTTGCACCTTCTTTTGCTTTGAAAGTTTTGCCGGCTTTTTTGTCAATTTGTGAATTTTTTGGGAGCGTAAATTCTGCCATAATTTTGTATTTTCTTTTTAGTAAACGCGTTTTTTTGGAGGGAAGGCCTGAACATCATTGGAAAGCGGTTTTAATACCACTTCGCGGAAGTCAGTTTTGGTTTGACCATTTTGATCGCACCACATGATTGAGTGTTTCATCCAATTTTCGTCGTCGCGATCTTTGTAGTCGTCACGGGCTTGAGCACCGCGGCTTTCTTTGCGGTTTAGGGCGCAAGAAATTGTGACTAAAGCTTGTGAGCGTAAGTTATCGAGTTCAAGCGCTTCAACAAGATCACTGTTCCAAACCAATCCGCGGTCTTCGATGTGAAGATCTTCAAAGCTTTTGAAGATATTTTGCATTTTTTCTAAACCTTTAGACATTGAATCTTCAGTTCTGAATACGGCCGCGTGAGATTGCATACAATTTTGCATTTCGCTGCGGATTTTAGCAGTTGAAGATTTGCCTTTAGCATTTCTGATTTTGTCGAAACGAGCAATTGATTCTTCGCCAGCATTTTCAGCAATTGGCGCGTGAGTAGCATTCGGTTGAACGATTTCAGCAGCGCGGATTGCAGCAGCGCGACCGAATACCACAAGATCAAGAAGAGAGTTTGAACCAAGACGGTTAGCACCGTGAACTGAAACGCAAGCAGCTTCGCCAATTGCCATCAAACCTGGCACAACTTCAGTTTTACCGTTTTTAACCGTTAAAACTTCAGCTTTGAAATTAGTTGGAATGCCACCCATGTTGTAGTGAACTGTAGGTAAAATTGGAATCGGTTCTTTAGTTACATCAACTCCAGCAAAAATTTTGGCAGTTTCAGAAATTCCAGGGAGTCTTTCGTGAAGAACTTTTGGATCTAGGTGATTCAAATGCAAATACATGTGATCTTTTTTCGGGCCAACGCCACGACCAGCAAGAATTTCCATGGTAATAGCGCGAGAAACAACGTCACGACTAGCCAAATCTTTGGCGCTTGGAGCGTAACGTTCCATGAAACGTTCACCTTCAGAGTTTACTAAATATCCACCTTCGCCGCGAGCACCTTCAGTAATCAAGCAACCTGAGCCGTAAATTCCGGTTGGGTGGAATTGTACGAATTCCATGTCTTGAAGTGGCAAGCCAGCACGGAGAACCATGGCATTACCATCACCAGTACAAGTGTGAGCAGAAGTTGCTGAGAAATAAGCGCGACCGTAACCACCAGTAGCCAAAACTACCATTTGGGCCTTGAAACGGTGCATAGTTCCATCAAGCAAAGAAAGTGCGGTAACGCCACGACAGATGCCGTTTTCCATGATTAAATCGAGGGCGAAATATTCGATGAAAAATTGCGCGTTATGTTTCAGAGATTGTTGATAAAGCGTGTGCAAAATTGCGTGACCAGTTCTGTCAGCAGCGGCACAAGTTCTTTGTGCTGGTCCGCCTTCGCCGAATTTTTTAGTCATTCCACCAAAAGGGCGTTGGTAGATTTTGCCTTCTTTAGTACGAGAAAAAGGAACACCGTAATGTTCAAGTTCAATGATTGCATCAGGTGCTTCACGACACATGTATTCGATGGCGTCTTGATCGCCCAACCAGTCTGAACCTTTAACGGTGTCATACATGTGCCAGCGCCAGTCATCTTCGCCCATGTTACCAAGAGCGGCAGAAATTCCACCTTGTGCTGCAACTGTGTGAGAGCGTGTTGGGAAGACTTTACTGATACAAGCTGTTGAAAGTCCTTTTTGTGCCATGCCGAAAGTTGCACGTAATCCAGCGCCACCAGCGCCAACAACTACAACATCAAATTCATGATCAATTACTGAGTAATTTCCGATTTTTTTTTCTGACATTTTTTATCCAATTAAGTGAAGTCTGATGATTGAAATGATTGCAGCAACTGCAGTTGCAATTGAAACAAAATTTACGAGCATGATGTAGAAGTACATCTTTGTTCTGTTTGGAATGTAATCTTCGATCACAACACGCATGCCGAGAGCACCGTGGTAAAGAGAAGTTGCGATCATCAAAATTCCTAAAACAGCATTAAGAGGATAAGCGAAGAAAACCGGCAAATATCCTTGCGGATCTTCAGCAATTTTGATGAAAGAAAGTACAAACCAAAGGATAAGAGGAAGTAACGCAACTGCGGTAACTCTTTGCATTAACCAGTGATGCGCACCAGTTTTAGTTGAGGGAGCAATTTTGATTTTCATGTTTATGACATTTTAAAGTAAATTACTGCGCCAATGGTTAAGGCAGTAAGAATGATTGCGAAAGCTAAAGAAAGAAGGCCGGTAGTTCTGGCGGTTTCTTTTTCGAAACCTTTGCCGATGTCCCAGAATAAATGACGGATACCGTTACAGAAGTGGTAGTAAAGCGCGAAAGTGATAAATCCTCCGGCAGCGATGAATGCATAATCGATCAATCCCATTGGGCAATCGCAGCTTTCAGATTCTGAAGCGATGTTGATTTGATAGGTGTAGTAAGTGATGTACCACGAAAGTAGTAATATTGAAAAATAAAGTGATACACCAGTTAGGCGGTGTAAAATCGAAGTGAATGATGATACATTCCAGCGATAAATATCTAGGTGAGGAGAGGTTGGCCTTTGAGCGCCAGCGCCAATCGAAGTTTTTTTGTTAGCCATTTGTTTTTCTTGAGGAAAATTTTAAATTTTTTTTGGGAAATTCTGCAGTAAAAATTAAAAAGCATCTGCAATCTTTACAATGAAATTTTTTAAAGATTTTTTCTTGCATCACCTCAAAGGTGTTTTTACAAAAGCACTTTCCCTAATTTTTAAATTCCAGACACAATGACTAAAAAGGCACTAATCACCGGTATTACTGGGCAAGACGGATCTTATTTGGCAGAGCTTTTACTTTCTAAAGGATATGAAGTTCATGGTATAATCAGAAGATCTAGCACTTTTAACACTGGTAGAATTGACCATCTTTACAATGATCCAACAATTTCTGGCGTGAGGCTTTTTTTGCACTATGGTGATTTGTCTGATGCTTCTAACCTTTCGCGTCTTTTAGAAAAGATTGTGCCAGATGAAGTTTACAATCTAGCAGCACAAAGCCACGTTAAAGTAAGTTTCGACGTGCCTGAATATACAACAGATATCGATGCTACAGGAACTTGTCGTATCTTGGATGCAATCAAAGATACCAGAATCAAAACCAAATTTTATCAAGCTTCATCAAGTGAGATGTTTGGTAAAGTTCAAGCGATTCCACAAAACGAATCTACGCCTTTCTATCCTCGTAGCCCTTACGCTTGTGCCAAACTTTACTCACATTGGTTGACGGTAAACTATCGCGAAAGTTACGACATTTTTGCCTGCAGCGGAATTTTGTTTAACCATGAATCTCCAAGAAGAGGCGAAACTTTCGTGACTCGCAAAATTACTGTTGGTCTTGCGAATATTTTGGCGAAAAAAATGGACAAGCTTTACTTGGGTAACCTTGATGCCAAGCGCGATTGGGGTTTTGCTGGTGACTACGTTGAGGCAATGTGGTTGATGTTGCAGCAAGATAAAGCTGACGATTACGTTATTGCAACTGGTGAAACTTATTCAGTGAAACAGTTTTTAGATGAAGCCTTCGGATATGTAGGATTAGACTGGAAAAAATATGTTGAAATAAGCGAAAAATATTTCCGTCCAGCAGAAGTTGATTTGTTGATCGGAGACTCTTCCAAAGCTAGAAAAGAGCTTGGATGGAAGCCAAAGGTCGATTTCAAAGGTCTTGTAAAAATGATGGTAGATTCTGATTTGAAAAAGGCTGGAGTTAAAATCTAGCTCTGTGATTTCACTCTTAGTTAAGAGTTTTTGATTCATCTTCATTTTTAAAGTAAAAGCTGTTCGGACTTTATCCCTCATGATATCTTAACGAAAACTAGCACCACTTATGAAGACGCAACAAAATCAGCTAAGTGCCGAAAAATTAGAACCTTGGGCAAGAACTCTGGAGATTCTAATTATTAGTAATGACGGCAGGTTTCAGGAAGTTGAAATTGTTTACGGCAACAAAAAAGTCCGCAGAAAAATCACTAAACATTTACCAGAAAACCTAGCTACTAACGATTTGTTGCCGCCTCAGCCTTCAATGAAAATGGGTGCAACTAGTTTAATCAATTTGAAAACTGAAACACCGAAAGAAGAAGTTGGTTCTTTGCTCAAAGAAAAATTTCTGCGAGCACTGGCCAAAATTAATCAGCTACTGATTAAGGTTGTTGATTCGGAAGGTAATTTTGATTACGCCAGATTTTGGGATGGCGCAAAAAGAATCGACATCGACAGACATTTCATTGAGCTTTCTGAATTTGAAAGAGAAAGACTGCGCCGTGAAGAAGCAGCACGCCGAATTGGTGATTTAAATACGGGAGATAAAGCAATTTTAGTCGCGGTGATCAATAGTTTCAGACCACAAGATCAGAAAGTTGATCGTGTAATTGTTTCATCAAAATTTGCTGAAATTTCCAACAAAGAAGAGTTTAAAAAATTTGTCGATGAAATTCTGATGCTTCTAACTGATGACGAAAAACTCGCCAACACAATATTTCCCGGTGTTGATTACAAAATTCTTCCACTTGAAAAAAAGGAACATTTCAGATCTGCAATGATTGCAGCAATAAAAGAACAAGATGACGTAAAAAGAAGTAGTCATTTGAAATTTTTAATTAAAGTTACTGGCTTTGAACAGTCCCGACAACAAAGCGGTGTAAGATAGTGACAAAAATAATTTTCGGCCTTGGTTCTAATCTTGGCGACAAAAAGCAATTCTTAGAAAAAGCAACTAGCGAACTTGCCAGCAAGCTGCATCTAAAAAATCTCAAACAATCAAAAATCTTAAAAAATCCGGCGCTGCTTTTGGCTGGTTCTCCACAGGAATGGAATCAGGAATTTTTTAATATTGCGGTGAGTGGTGAAATTGATTTGGAAAGTTTCGCTCCCGAAAAAATTTTAGAAATTACTCAGAAAATTGAAAAAGATTTAGGACGAATTGATCGTGGACGCTGGTCGCCACGTGAGATCGACATTGATATTCTGGCAATTGAAAATGTAAAAGTTGACCTCGGCGACAAGTTAAAAATTCCACATCCTGATTTTTTGAAACGTGATTTTTTTGTGCAAACAGTCAGAGAAATTGAGCCGGATTTTTTACTGAAAATTTCTGAATTTTTTGCGTACGCAAACAATTTAAACAAAAATGTTGGCAATGATTGATAATAAAGCGTAGAAGGCCGATCAAATTTTCTAGAAAAAAATCAAAAAAAGTGACTTAAAAATGAGTGTAAATATTCCCGAATTTAGCGTTACAGAATTTTCGCGCTCAATCAAAAGAGTTGTCGAAGATGCTTTCGGTTACGTCAAAATTAAAGGTGAAATTACTGGCTTTAAACGCGCTTCTTCCGGACATCTTTATTTCACTTTGAAAGATGACGGTGGAACGCTTTCAGCTGTCTGTTTTCGTGGTGCTGCGTCGCAAATAAATTTTGAAGTTGCTGACGGTTTACAAGTTTGTGCTGCGGGCAAAATTACCACTTTTGAAGGTCGATCAAATTATCAAATTATCGTTGAAAAAATTGAAATTGCCGGAATCGGTGCATTGTTAGAAATGCTCGAAAAGCGTCGCCAGAAATTAGCCGCAGAAGGTTTGTTTGATGAAATCCACAAAAAACCAATTCCGTTTTTTCCTAAAATTATTGGCGTGATTACCTCTGAAACTGGTGCAGTTTTGCAGGATATTAAACACCGTCTTGAAGCCAGATGTGGCGTGCACTTAAAGCTTTATCCAACTTTGGTTCAAGGTGATAAAGCTGCAGCTGAAATTATTTCTGGTATTAAATTTTTTAATAAATTGAAAGGTGAAGAACGTCCTGATGTTTTAATCGTGGCACGTGGTGGCGGAAGCTTTGAAGACTTATTGCCGTTTAATGACGAAGCTTTGGTGCGGGCAGTTTTTGCTTCAGAAATTCCGCTTATTTCAGCGGTTGGTCACGAAACCGACACAACATTAATCGACTTTGTTTCTGATCTGCGTGCGCCAACGCCAACAGCGGCTGCAGAGCTTGCGACTCCAGTTCTGGCTGACTTGAAAAATCAGATAAATTTCTTGGAAAATAGATTGAATTTTTCAGCGCAAAATTTTGTCGCGGAAAAATTACAGCATTTAAAAAATTTGCAAAAATACATCGTTGATCCCGCTAAAATGCTTAGTCAAATCCATGAAAGATTTTTACTGACGCAAAGAAGATTAGATTTAGCGGTGATTAATTTTTTTGAAAAAAGAACCCAAAAATTAGCGACTTTGCAAATTTCAAACAGTCAAATTTTTCACCAAATTGAAATGCTCGATAAAAAAATTGAGCATGGTTTACAGCGAGCAAGAACAGGTATTGAGAATGAAATCAGAGTTTATGATTTACGTCTGCAAAATCTCGGTAAACTTTTAAAAACCCAACATTACAGTCAAATTTTGAAACGCGGTTTTGCTTTGGTGAAAAACGAAAAAGGCGAACTGATTTCTTCAATTTCCAAAATTCATCCAAAAGAAAAAATAATTACCGAATTTTCTGACGGAGAAATTTCTTCTTACGTTTTAGACCTTGATAATAAAGGAACTAAGACCGTAGAAAAAAACAATTCGGAAACCATTCAACCAAAATTTATTTAAAATTGTGCAGCTAAAAACCCCGAATTTCTGGATGGAAAGAAATCTAATTTCTTACTCGTTGCTGCCTTTGAGTGCTGTTTATTTTCTTGTCTCGTCATTAGTAAAAATTTTAAAGAAAACTGAAAAAATCTCTAAGCCAGTAATCTGCATTGGAAATTTGATTGCCGGTGGTTCGGGTAAGACTCCAGCAGCAATTGCACTTGGAAAAGTTTTGCGTGAAATCGCTCCGGATCAAAAATTCCAATTCGCTTTCTTAAGCAGAGGTTACATGGGTGATGGCTCAAAATTTGTTGCACTTCACGAAGGAAAACATGTGGCGAAAAATGTTGGCGATGAGCCGATGTTATTGGTTAAAACAGCTCCAACATTTGTAGCGAAAGATCGAGTTTTTGGCGCTAAACAAATTGAGAATATCGATAAAATCAAACTAGTTGTTTTAGATGACGGCATGCAAAACAACTCGCTGTACAAGGATTTCGTGATTTTAGTTGTTGATGCAAAAATTGCTTTCGGAAACCAGTTTTTAATTCCCGCTGGGCCAATGCGAGAAACTCTGAAAAGTGGTTTAGAAAAAGCAGATTTGGTAATTTTGATTGGCGAGCCAAATAAAGATTTATTGCAGAAATTGTCTGATAAAAAAATTGTCCGCGCGCTTTTAAAGCCAACCAATCTTGAGAGTTTTAGAGGTGATAAATTAATGGCATTTTGTGGGTTGGCTTATCCGCAAAAATTCTTTTCAATTTTGCGTGATTCCGATTTGTTGTTGTGCGAAGAAAAATCATTTCCCGATCATTATTCTTACAAAGAACAAGATTTGGAAATTTTATCTAGTGAGGCGAAACAAAAGGATTTGAAGCTTATCACAACCAAAAAAGATTGGGTAAAATTTCCTAAAAAATATCAGGAACAAATTGCTTATTTGGATGTTGAATTAGAATTCTTGGACAAAGATTTGCTTAAGAAAGAACTTGGAAAAATTATAAATTATGAATTTTAACGATCAGATAAAATCAAAAATCAAAACTGTTAGATACTTTGCCGAAGCTGTTGTGGTCGAATTTGGACTTTGGTTATTTGAGTCAGTTGGTTTGCAAAATGCTTCTGAAGTTGCGGCGCAAATTTCTAAATTTGTCGGTAAAAAAATTGCCGTTCACAAATTGGCCTACAAAAATCTGAGTAACGCTTTGCCTTCTTTGAACGAAAAAGAAAAAGAAAAAATTTTGGATGACATGTGGGATAATTTGGGTCGTGTAGTTGGAGAATATTCACATGTTGCCAAGCTTACTCCTGAAGAAATGATGCAGTTTGTCACTCTTTCGCAAGAAACTAAAGACAACATCGCGGCAATGAAATCCAACACCAAAGGCGGCATAGTTTTTTCCGGTCACATTGGCAATTGGGAATTGGGCCCAAAAATTTTGTTGGCTAACGACATCAAAGTTGGTACGGTTTATCGCCCGTTAAACAATCCTTACGTTGAAAAAATGACTGCATCAATTCGTGGAACCGAATTGATTACCAAAAGCGCGCAGGGCAATCGTCGAATTATCGAAATCATTAAAAATGGTGGTTACGTAATTATTTTGGCAGATCAGAAAATTTCCGAAGGTGAGCCGGTAGATTTCTTTCATGCTCCTGCGGTGACTACAACCTCAATTGCTCGTATTGCTCTGCGTTATAATGTTCCGCTAATTCCAGCGCGCATAATTCGTACCAAAAAAGGTTTTGAGTTTATTGCCGAAGTGGAAAAACCGCTTGAAATTGAAAGAGGCGACAACATAAATGACAGCGTTATTAAACTGACTCTTCAGATTAACCGTAAGCTAGAAAGCTGGATTTCACAGTATCCAGCACAGTGGTTTTGGGTTCATAACCGATGGAAACGCTAATTCCTTCTTCAACGTAAATAATAAAATTTATGAAATTTAAACTTCGTACAATTGCTGTTTTGGCCTTGATCCCTTTGGCTTCATCTTGTTCTTTCTTTAATGGTAAAACAGTTGATGTGGCAATTAATAGTACTCCTCCTGGTGCCGATGTTTTTATCGAAGGAAAAAATTATGGTAGAACTCCGTTAACTCTGAATATTGCTCCGAAACCTTACAACGCGGTTTTAGTGAAAGAAGGCTACGGTACTGCTAATTTGAATATGGATATTTGGTACGGAACAATCAGAACCACAATTGATGGAGAAAGAACAGCTGACGGTACAAGATGTTTCTTGGATATGATGACTTTGATTTTCTCTTTCAATGCATGGAACGAAACCAGATGCGGCGACTTTAAAGAAAAAACCTACAATGTTATGATCCCAAGAAGTAGCAACTTCTCAAATAATTCAACAATGGGATTAGGACAAAGACCAGCTGACATGGTGCCTTATTACTACAATCAAGACATGATGAACCAAGGAAGATATCGCAGATAATTTTCTCGATAAGAGTTTGGAAAAAACAAAAAAACCCTCCGTTACAAATCAGTAGCGGAGGGTTTTTTATTTGTAATTTATAGAAAAAGGAGTGTCAGAAACCTAGTTTTTACAAAGAAATAATACCGTCTTTAATCGAAATAATCCGATCTGCTTTCTTGGCTAGTTCAAGATTGTGAGTAACCATCAAACAGCCAATTTGGTGGCTCTTTACCAAATTTTGCAGAATATCAAAAATCTTTTCTGAAATTGTTGAATCTAAATTTCCAGTGGGTTCGTCAGCTAAAATTAATGATGGTTTGGAAATAACGGCACGAGCAATGGCAACGCGTTGTTGTTGTCCTCCGGAAAGTTGCGCCGGTTTGTGATCAAAACGATCTTCTAAGCCAACTGCAGTAAGTAGTTGTTTAGCTTCTTCAAAAGCTTCTTTCTTACTTTTATCTTTAATCAACAAAGGCAAAGCAACATTTTCCAAGGCAGAAAATTCCGGCAATAAATGATGAAATTGGTAAACGAAACCAATGTGATCTTTTCTGATTTTGGTACGCTGTTCGTCGTCAGCTTTAGTAGCATCAACATCATTAACTAAAACCTGTCCGGAAGTTGCACTATCAAGCAGTCCGGCGATTTGCAATAAAGTAGTTTTACCAGATCCAGAAGGCCCGATTAAGGCTACAAGTTCGCCTTTTTGTATTTCAAGATTGGCGCCTTTAATTACTTCAAAAGTTTGCGCAGCTTGCGAGAAATTTTTGGTAACGTTGATTAATTTTAAAGCAGACATGTTGTGAGTGGTAAGTGGTAAGCTGCAGATTTACAGCTTACCAAAATAATTACTTTTTCTTTTTTCTTTTTTTCGGTGCGTCGTCGTCATCATCATCGTCATAATCATCGTCATCTCCGCCACCGCCACCGTAGTCGAAGTCATCTTCTTCTTCCTCTTCATCATTTTCATCTTCGTCTTCATCTTCATCGTCATCAGATTTTCCTGAGTTATAATCGAACTCATCAAACTCATCTTTCTGATTAATTTTTCCTTCAATTCCGAGTTTATCTTTGGCAGTAGAAATAATTTTATCTTTCGCTTCTTCAAACTCGATTCCGTAGATCACAGCATATTCAGCAGCCAAACGATGAACGGCAGTTTCGTAAATGATACGTTCAGAGTAAGATCTGTCGCCATCTTCAATATCGCGAGTTAAATCACGTAAAACCTCAGCCAGCAACATGATGTCGCCAGAATTGATTTTAGTTTCATATTCTTGAGCACGACGACTCCACATGCCTTTTAATTTTTTAACACCGCTGCGTAAAATTGAGAAAACTTCATCCATTTGTGTTTTAGCAACTAAATGGCGCAGACCGATTTTTTCAGCGCTGGCTACAGGAATTTTGATCGTCAATTTTTCTTTTTCGAAGTACATCAAATAGCAGCTAAAATCTTGTCCTAAAACGACAGTTTTTTCGATGTCGACAATTTTCCCAACGCCGTGAGAAGGATAAACTGCGAACTCTCCCGCCTTGAAAGTTACTTTATTGCGCGACTCAGAAAGTTTTTTGACAATAATAAGATTTTTTTGAGCTTCAGTTTTTTTCTCTGGGGCTTTTTCAACTTCAACTTTTACCTTTGGAGTTTTGCCTTTGGCGATGATTCTTTCAGCAGTTTTATCGTCGGGAGCTTTTATTTTTGGAAGCTTTGATTCTTTCGATTTTGCTGTCTTTGTAACTTTTTTAACTTCTTTTTTTGGAGCGATTTTTTTTGCTGGTTTAGCAATAATTTTTTTCGCCGGTTTTTTTACAGCCTTAACTTCTTTTTTTGGAGCGACTTTTTTTACAGCTTTTTTAGCAACTTTTTTCACTAGTTTTTTTGCTGGTTTAGTAACTTTTTTTGCGACTGGTTTCTTTTTGGCGACAGCCTTTTTAACTGTTTTTACAGCTTTAGTTTTAACTGCTTTTTTAGTAGGTTTGCTTTTTGCTTTGATTTTTTTTGCAGGCATTTTTGCTTAAAAAAATTAATTGAGGAAAATATGTTGCGAAGAGATTGAAAATTCTAAGAAATTTTTTTTAAGAAGAAAACGCTTAAGATTTAGAAAAATCAAAAAAAATATTCTAATTTAAAAAAGTCGCGATTTAATGTTGTTGAAATTCATTTTGCAATGCGGCGTTAAATAGCTTCAGAGTTGACGCAAGACCATACAAATCCAACTTTTATATCCTTGAAAAATCTGATCGAAAAACTCAAAAAAATCGACAAGATCTTCTTGCGGGATTTTCTTGACCAGCTAATCGACCACAATTTGTTTAGGCCGATTGTAGTTTCTATTCTGACCACTTTTATACTAATCAACGGCTTTGATTATGCTCAAAGTTTGTTTGATGATTATAAAGATTACTCTGCCAGAAAAATTCAAAGTACGCCAATTCGCATCAACATTTCTGGCTCAGAAATGGGTTTTGATTTTGATGAAGAGCAGGTTTTGGATTATCGTGTCAAACAAGGCGATACTCTAACCAAAGTATTGATAGATATGGGTGCCGTCGAATCCGACGTTTTCGCGATTATGAACGAGATGAAGAAAATTTATAATCCGAAAAACATCTCGAAAAACGATCAAATTTTAATCAAATATCACGTCAAAGTTGCTGTAGATAAAAATCAGCAAGCCTCGGAAAATCTTGGTAAAACAGTCACAATTAACAGTATTTCGATTAACACAGCTCCGGATCAAGAAATTGTTGTATCTCGTACTAATAGTGGTTCTTACGATGCTCGCGAAATCAAAGTTAATTTGTTGCGTTACGTTTCTAGATATTACGGAACTTTGAAAAATGGTTTCTTTGCTGATGGTGTTGAAGCGGGAATTTCTCCTACTTCAATGATGAACATGATCCAGCTTTACAGCTATGATGTCGACTTCCAACGTGATATTCACAATGGTGATAAATTCGAAATGTTGGTTGAAAGTTTCTACACTGAAGATGGAAAAAAAGTTAAAGATGGTAATGTGTTGTTCTCATCACTTACTTTGCAAAATCGTTCGATCGATTTTTACATGCATAAAGTTGATGGCAAAGTTGAGTATTTTGATGCTAAGGGAAACAGTATCAGAAAATCGTTACTTCGTACTCCGATCAACGGTGCTCGAGTTTCATCAGCATTCGGTTTAAGACGACACCCAATTTTGGGATATTCCAAAATGCATAAAGGTATTGATTTCGCTGCCGCAATGGGAACGCCAATTTTAGCAGCCGGTAGTGGTAAAATTACTTACTACGGTAGAAAAGGTGGTTACGGAAATTTCGTACAAATTCAGCATAATTCTGATTACTCAACAGCTTATGGACATGCTAGTCGTTATGTTCCTAAATTGCGTGTTGGATCAAGTATTAGACAAGGTGACGTAATTGCTTACGTTGGTAGCACTGGCCGTTCAACTGGACCACACTTGCATTTTGAAGTTATTTACAAAGGTAAGCCAATTAATCCGTCGAAAGTGAAAGCAACATCAGGATTAAAATTATCGGGCAAAGAATTGGCTCGATTCAATGCTGATAAAGACGAAATTGATAAATACCGTAAAAATATTCCTAACCAAATTAAAAGGCAGCGTTAATGAAGGTCGCCAACGTTTTATTTAATCACAAAAAATCGAAGAACGATAATAAGATTCTTGGTGTCGAGAGATGTTTTATCGATTACGCCAAATACTTGATTATCAACGGTCATGAAGTTCTTTCGATTAGTAAAACCGGCATGGTTTTTAAAGATGATGTTAAACAAACCGGATCACAATATCTGGAAGTTCCAGCGTTGAATCGTACCGATATTTTTTCAATTTTACGTATTGCTTTATCGCTTTATAAATTTGCGCCGGATGCCGTAATTTGTCATTCAGGAAGGGCAATGTCTTTCATACGTGCAGCGCGTTTTTTTAGTCCAAAAAAATTCCCGATTATTGGGATTGATCACGGAGTTAATCCGCGCAAATTCCTCAAAGCTGATTTTGTTTTGACAGTAAATTCTTACTTCAGCAAAGAGTTGATTAAAGCTGGCAAAGCTGAAGGCACAGCCTTTGTAATTCCAAATATGATGGAAGTTCCGGATGATTTCGTTGCGCCAATCAAGCCAGCTTTTCGCAAGCCAGTTCGAATTGGATCTTTGGGGCGTCTTTATCCAGAAAAAAGTTTTGATAAAATGATTGGTGCAATTCCAATTTTGCGTGAACGTGGAATTGAGTGTGAATATGTCATTGGTGGAGTAGGGTATCAGGAAGAGTTCTTGAACTCTTTAGCCAAACAATTGGGTGTTGAAAATAGTTTTAAAATATTGGGCTGGACTACGGATAAGAAAGCGTTTTTTGATTCGATAGATATTTTTATATTACCGTCTTACGGCGAAACTTTTGGAATTGTTCTGCTTGAAGCTATGCTCTACAATACTCCAATCATTACTAGCAATAGTTGGGGACCAGATGAGATTATTACCGAAGGGGTAGATGGTTTAAAAGTTGCCCGTGAAGATCAAGATGCTGTTCCTAAATTGATTGCTGATGCAGTCGAGCGTTTAGTTAAAGATGAAGAATTTGCTAGAAGATTGGCAGTGAATGCCAGAGAGAAATTTTTTGCTAACTATACTTGTGAGAAAGTTGGTAAAAAATTATGTGATATTTTGGAAACGATTGTGAAGAGAGATAGGTAGTAATTGGTGTCCTACAAATTCTGCTAAATAAAACCCCCCGACCCCTAGCGGGGCCACCCCCCTTGACAGGGGGGCTAAGCAGGACTCAATCCAACGCCCCCCTTTCAAGGGTGGTGGCCCCACTAGGGGTCGGGGGGTTTATTTAGCGGAACTAAAAAAACAAAAATCTACCACTTCAAAACTACAGATCCCCAAGTCAAACCACCACCCAGAGCTTCTAAAACAATGATGTCACCTTTTTTAAGTTTTCCTTGTGAGTTGGCGTAATCCAATGCCAAAGGAATTGAAGCTGCAGAAGTGTTAGCATGATCTTGAACTGTAATCACAACTTTTTCTTCAGGTAATTCTAAGCGATCAGCAACAGCGCTTAAGATTCTGGCGTTGGCTTGATGCGGAATTAATAAATCGATGTCTTTTATTGTTAAATTTGCATCAGCTAGAGCTTCTAGAACCGATTTTGACATTTTATCAACGGCATGTTTGAAAACTTCTTTTCCCGACATTTCAATGAAGCCAGAAATTTGATTAGAAGCAGGTCCGCCGCTGGTTTTAAGGATGTTGTTTAGAGATCCATCTGAGTGTAAGTTAGAAGAAATAATTCCTGAATCGTCATTAGATGACTGTAAAACAACAGCTCCAGCACCATCACCGAAAAGTACGCAGGTATTACGATCTTTCCAATCAACGATGCGCGACAAGGTGTCAGCTCCAATTACTAGAGCATTTTTAACTTGACCAGATTTGATGAAATTATTTGCAGTTGTAATCGCATAAACAAATCCGCAACACACAGCTTGAATATCGAAAGCGAAGGCTGACTTTGCACCGATTCTGGCTTGAACGGTTGTCGCAGTTGCTGGAAATGTTAGATCAGGAGTTGTGGTGGCGAGAATGATCATGTCAATCTCTTCACCTTTTAATCCGGAATTATCTAAAGCTTTTTGTGCAGCCTTGAAAGCGATGTCAGAAGTCATCTCATTTTCTGCGGCGATATGTCTTTTTTTGATGCCAGTACGTTCAACGATCCATTGATCAGTAGTATCTACGGTTTTTTCCAAATCAGAATTGGTAAGAAACTTCTCCGGAAGATAAGAACCCGTGCCAATAATTTTGCTTTTAATTGCCATGACTTAAAATTTTTTCTTCAATGTTGTCACCATTAGCAATTGATGATGAAATTTTTAATTCTGCGGTGATGCGTTCATTAATTTTTTCTTCAACTAATGAGATCGCAACTTTTATGGCATTTGAGAAGCCTAAGGAGTCTGTTCCGCCATGGCTCTTAACCACGACACCATTTAGACCAACTAGCATCGCACCGTTGTGTAAACGTGGATCCATGCTTTTAGTAGCTTTGCGGATTGAACATCCTGCTAACAAGTAACCAATTTTGGAAATTATTGAGCTTTTAAAGCCTTCCTTGATAAGTGCAGAAATCATTTTTGCCGTTCCTTCGATTGCTTTCAAAGTTATATTTCCTGAGAAGCCATCTGTAACTACAACATCGGTTGTACCCTTTAGAATATCATCACCTTCAACATAGCCGTAAAATGAATCTTTTAATTCACTTTGTTTAAGAAGTGCAGCGGCGTTTTTTACTGCATCAGAACCTTTCAAATCTTCTGATCCAACATTTAAAATTCCAATTGTTGGTTTGGAAATTTTTAGAACTACACGTGCAAAGGCATGCCCCATGACGGCGAATTGGAAAAGTACATCTGGTCCACATTCAACGTTTGCACCCATATCTAGCAATACAGTGCCAGCCTTTTTCTGATTAGGAATTGTAGTAACGATGGCTGGACGATCGATTGAAGGCAGAGGACGCAAAACAATCTTTGCAATTGCCATCAATGCTCCGGTATTTCCAGCGGAAACAGCAACGTTGGCTTCGCCATCTTTTACAGCGTTAATTGCCAAACGCATGCTAGAGTTAGTACCCTTACGTAAAGCCACAGAAGGTTTTTCATCTGCAGAAATAAATTCTTCGGTATGAATTAATTTATATCTTCCTTTGAGATTAGGAGCTTTTTGAAGAAGAGGAGTAACTTTTGCAGAGTCGCCAAAAAGCAAAAATTGAACATCAGAATTCGCTTTGGCAATAATTTGAGCTCCATCAATGACTGATTGAGGGGCATTGTCGCCCCCCATGCAATCTAGTGCTACAGTATGTTTTTTAGACACTTAAACTTAGACTAAATTGTTCGTATTACTCTTCTTGAGCAGCTTCTTTTTTCTTCTTTTTGATGATTTCTCTTCCGTTATAGAATCCATCTAAAGAGATGTGATGCGGAAGTTTAAATTCGCCAGTAGTTTTATCAGTAAGAACGTTAGCAACTTCTAAAGAGTAAGAACCGTTGCTACCTCTTCTCATGTTACGTCTTGATTTCGATTTCTTTTTCTTAGGAACTGCCATGGGATTGCCTTAGTTTGGAATTGATTAATTTTGTTTGATTGAGTTTTAAGGGTAAGTGGTGTGTTGAGATTTCAGGAATGACTTGAGTTAAGTCGTCTTCGAAAAGTGGCCTTGAATATAGAAAGGCGTTTCGTAAAATCAAAGAAAAATTTTATTCAATTCTAGTAGCGATTTTCTTAAGTTTTTTCTTCATGAAAAATTTCACATACATCATTTTTTTACTTCTTACCTTGGCCTCTTGTATAAAGAATGAAGAGCGTCATGGCTATGTTTTTGATTTATCAGATCATCAACTAGTGCAAGAAGGTGTTACGAGCAAAGAGAGAGTTATAAAAATAATGGGATCTCCAACTTTGATATCCAGTTTGGATGGAGAAGATACGTGGATTTATTATTCAGAAGATTTTGATCAGGCTTTGTTTTTTCTTCCAAAGGTTAAGGAGAGAACAATTATGACTTTGAAGTTTGATAATTCTGAAATTGTAAATTCTGTTGAGAGATATGATCTCACTAATGAAGATGAAAAAATGAAATTCGCTGCAAAATACACAGAAGTCAGCAGCAATAAAATCGGCTTCTTTAAATCTATTTTCAGTAACCTTGGACAAGTTAAAGCTCAGTAAAATCTTAGTTTTATTTTTGATATTGCCGGTGTTCTCCTGCAAGATTTTTGACGAAATTCCGGATACCAATACGGAAATTATTTGTCCCAACGGTTCAGCAACTTTGATTAAATTTATTCGTGCCAAAGACTTACGAGCCGCAATAAACACTGCTTATTTGACTAAGAAAAAACTTAAAACTTCTGAGAATTACACAACAGTAAGATTAAGAGATGGCAGATCTTTTGCCTTAAAAAATCTAGCGCCAGAAGTGGCCTCAACCTGTGATTTACGCGAAAGTAAAGTGGGTGAGGTTGAAGCAAGTTACATCCACCATTTCTAAATTAGATTAATCTCCAAGCGCTTTCATCACTCAACAATTTGTGTAGTACTTTATTGTTGATGCCATGTCCGGTTTTTACGCCTTTGAATTGGCCAGAAATGTAATATCCTGCCAAGTAAATATCGCCGATGAAATCGAGAGTTTTATGTCTAACAAACTCGTTCTCGTAGCGTAAACCTTCCGCATTAACGATACCATCTTCTCCAACTAAAATAGCATTCTTCAAAGATCCACCTTTAGCTAAACCCATTTTATGAAGTTGTTCAATTTCATGCTGAAAGCCGAAAGTTCTTGCTCTCGCCAAGTCATTTTTGAAAGAAGCAAAAGTAGTTTTGTAGTCGAAGCTTTGTTTCTGAATTTGTTTGTGATTGAAGTCGATATGTAGATTTACTGAGAATTCTGCTGCTGGGCTAACTTCAATCATTTTGCCATCGGCTTCTTCAACAGTTACGGTTTTTATAACTTCAATAATGTGACGTGCTTTATCTAAAACTGTTACGCCAGCGCATTCGAGCAAAAATACGAAAGGTTCAGAACTGCCATCCATAATTGGAACTTCTGGAGCATCAATTTCGATAAAAAGATTGTCGATTCCGCAGCCCCAAATTGCTGCCATTAAATGTTCGATAGTTGAAACTTTAGTGCCAAATTCATTGGCAATTGTAGTTCCAAGGTTGGTTGTAGTAACGTTCTTGTAGAAAGCTTTTATGCTATTTTTTCCTTCTTCAACATCAGTTCTTTTGAAAACAATTCCAGTATCGCAAGGTGCAGGAAGTAACGTGATTGTAGTATTAACGCCGGAATGTAGACCAACGCCGTTGCAACTAACTTTGCTGTTAATTGTCTTTTGTGAAGAGATGAACATTTAGTGACAAAATTGATTAATGAAATGAGTCTTCATATCAACATTGCAGCTGTAGATTTCAAAGGGATTTTTGTTACAAAAAATTACTGATTTTTTCTTTTTCCCAAGGCAGTTTTGCTGAGGTTCTTTTGTTCACCAAAACGGTTTTGCAAATTAAATCGTAAGCTGTGGTTTTTCTTTTGGTGAAGCTCTGGATCTGAGTCCATAGCAAAAATAAAACTCCGAAGAATACGTTGAGTGGAGAAGCTGTAACTGCTACAAAAAATGTAACATCATGACTTACTTGATAAGCAATCAAATACATGATGAAGACAAAAGGTATTACTGAAAGAAAATAATGCGCCAAAGCAACATTGAAACTGATGCGTGAGCCATTTTCTTTCTCAATCACTATATTGTTCAGGCGTTTACCAATCGTGGCTTGCCAAGATGATGAATTTAGTAAAGAATGATAAAGAGCGCCAATAAAAATTACCGCAGTATAGAAAAGTAAAACCACAATAAATATGCGGTGGTGTAAGACGTAATCAATATGGCTTGGATTATTTTTTACAAACTCAGTGCCGAAATAATCGCGGAATTCTACTAAGAATTTCTGCAACTCACGATTGACAATCAGCATCCCTAAAATTTGGGCGGTAATAACGCGAATTACTAAAACAATTGTGACGTCAATCATTGCGGCAAAACTTCTTTTAAAAGATCCAGCATACATTGATTTATTTGTATCAGCGCTAGGATTTATAAATTTCTCAATGTTCATAACCGGTTTTTTTGATTTTTATTTTGCGATTTTTTTCGTCAAACAAAGTGACGTTAAATTTTTTATTTTTGCTTTCTTTAAATTCTCCAATGCAAGTCAAATCAAGTTTTAAAGCCTTGGATAATGCTGTAATTTTCTCTCTGTTTTTCGGATTAGTTGTGAAAATTAATTCGTAATCATCGCCGCCAGAAATTAGATCGGTAATTTTTATTTGAGAATTTTTTTGCAAAATTTTTTGTGCAGCAGATGAAATTGGAATATCTTTTAAATTGATTTCGGCTGCAAGTTTTGATGCTTGGCAAATATGATTTAAGTCTGCAATTAAACCATCAGAAACGTCAGTTGCACATTGCGATAATTTTTTTTCCAACAATTTTTTTCCTAAATTAATGCGAGGAGTGGGAAAAAAATGACGATTTAAAAGTGGTAAATATTGAGCACCAACAGGTAAATCTTTTTGTTTAATTGTTAGGCCAAGAAAAGCATCACCAATTGATCCGGAGACGAAAATTAAGTCACCTTTTTTGGCTTTGTTACGCGCCATAATTTGGTTCTTTTTGTTAACTCCAAAAATTGTGATTGAGAAAAATAGTTTATCAGATTTAACCGTGTCGCCACCAATCAAACAAAGGTCAAATTCATTTTGTACAGATTCTAAACCACGTGAAAAATCACGTAAAAATTTTGCATCAGTATTATTATTTTTAGAAAATCCTAAGACATAATAAAGTGGTGTCGCACCAGAGGAGGCAAGATCGGAAAGGTTGGTACGCAACAGTTTGGAAGCAATTTTAAACGCACCATCCGTAAGTAAAAAATGGATGTCTTCAACAAAAATATCTTTGCTGATAATTAGTTCTTCGCCATTTTTTATCTTAATTCTGGCAACGTCATCATCTAGATTCTGCGCAGCTTCATGAGATTTGGTTAGCGGTTTGAAATATTTTTCAATTATTTGAAATTCTCTCATAAATCAAATTTTACGATTGTTCCATCGCTAACAAAGCGGTTAATCAGCGTGCCAATATCGATATCTTTTTTACTTTTTTTGTAGATCTCTTCGTAAATTTTAAAGAGAGATTTTTTCTTTGAAATCAGCGACAAAAATAAAAATTCAGTCTCGTTAAGTGGAAAAATTTTGTTGCTATGGATTACTGCAAACTGAGCTTCTGAGAATTTTCTAATTTTCCTTTCTTTCTGCCAAATTGAGATAATTGCGAATTTTGAATTAAACAAAACAGAGCTAGAATTAAGCGTAAATTTTACTTTAGAAAAACTTTCTGGCTGTAATTTTTTGAACTTTTTTAGATCGAATTTTTCTTCAGATTTCTTAGCAAAATAAGATTGGTGATAAAAAAGTTCGAGTTGGGCTAAATCTTTTAAATATTTGGTTTCGTGGGATTTTAGGAATTGAGGAAATTCTATGCCAAACTCGTTTAAATCACCGCTTTTTGAATAAAATTTTTGGCAAAATTTTTGTGTCAATTTATCAAATTCCTTATCGCCGATAATTTTTTTTGTGATCGGAAAAATTGAGGATAAAACTGATTCAAAACTTCCTAAAATATTGTTGCGATAAATGTTGAAGCGTTCAAGAGCCTCAGCATCTGAGTAAATGGTTTGTTTAAGGACTTTCCGGTCAGATTTTTTGTAAATGTGGCGACAAAAATCTTGCTGTATTTTTAATAAATTAGACATTTTTTAAAACCTCTTGGGCTCTTTTTGCTTCATCTAAAAGCACGTCAAATTCAGGAAAATTTTGATCCCATTCGATTAAGGAAGGAACTTTTCCAAAACGTTTTATAGCAATTTTGTAAATTTCCCAAACTTCGTCGCACACTAAATTATCGTGAGTGTCGATCAAGATGGGTTTGTGTTTTTGGCCGTCAAAAATGTCTGATTTTGAATGTCCGGCCAAATGAATTTCTTGAACGATTTTTTTATTTAGTTTCTGCAGATATTCGATCGGATCAAACTGATTGCAGTTTTGCGAGCTAACAAAAATATTATTTACGTCCAACAACAATCCGCATCCTGTTTCTTTGGTGATCGCATTAATGAATTCTGCTTCATCCATTTCCTGATCTTTGAATGCGATATATGCCGAAGGATTTTCTATTAATATTTGGCGTTTCAGAAAATCTTGCATTTGTGAAACGTTGCGAACTATCGCTTTCAAAGAGTTTTTAGTGTAGGGTAGGGGCAACAAATCGTTTAAGTGTTTTTTATCAACTCTTCCCCAAGAAATGTGATCAGAAACTAGGAAGGGTTCAACTTTCTCAACTAAGTTTTTTAATTTGGTTAAATGCTTGGTGTCTAGTTTGTCCGCAGAGCCAAGAGAATTTCCAACTGAATGTAAGCTGATAAGAAAATTTTTTCGGATATTTAGTAAATCTAGTTGAGCAGGGCTGTTGTCAGCGTGATAATTTTCACTGTGAACTTCAAACCAACCGATTTTTTTGAGGACTTTTTTAGGATTTCTGAGGATGTAGGAGATATGGGGGGATCGAAGTCCGACTCCAGCTGGATTTGCTGGAGTCGGAACTTTTTTAAAACTCATGACTGAAAATTAGTTTTTCTTTTCTTCAGTTTTTACTTCAGCTTTTGCAGCTTCAGCTTTTTTAGCTTCAGCTTTTTTAGCTTTTTTAGCTTTTTTAGGAGCTTCTTTTTTAGCTTCTTCTTTTTTTACAGCAGAATTAGCTTCTTTGTGCTTACCAGAACATTTGTGAGCTTCGTCTTTTTTAGCTGCACAACCGTTTTTTGCACCACAAGTGTTAGATTCTTTTTTAAGACCTAATTGTGCGCAAGAAGCAACAAGACTTAGAGTAGCGATACCAGCAGCAACTGATTGCAAGAATTTTTTGTTCATAGTTTTACCTAAATTTAAGATTTTTTTATAAAGATGAGTGGGTCTTGGTGGTGTGGATAGCGGTGCAAACTATTTGGCAATTTTGACTTGTCAATTGTCTGGTATGAATTTTAATTTCTAAACTCTCATTGTCTTATAAGAAATAAATTCTCACTCAAAAATGATCAAAGAAAAATTCATTAACGATATTAAGTCTGAATTACAGGAACTTAGATCAAACGGTCTATACAAAAGCGAATACGAAATAATTACCTCGCAATCTTCAGAAATCGAAATCACACAAGAAAACTCAAAAAAGAAAGTTTTGAATTTCTGTGCTAACAATTATCTCGGTTTAGCTAATAACAAAAATTTGGTGGAAGTGGCCAAAAAGTCGCTTGATGAATATGGTCTTGGAACTGCGTCAGTGCGCTTTATTTGTGGTACGTTCGATTTACACAAACAATTCGAAAAAAAGCTCGCGGAATTTTTGGGATTTGAAGATGTTATTACTTTTTCATCCTGTTTTGCTGCTAATGGTGGCGTATTTGCAGCACTCTTTGATGAGCAAGATGCAATAATTTCTGCCGATTTAAATCACGCAAGTTTGATTGATGGAATTAGGCTTTCTAAGGCAGCGCGTCATTTTTATAAATTTGATGACATGGCTGATTTAGAAAAAAAACTACAAGATGCACAAGGAAGTAGAAATCGTGTAATTGTCACGGATGGCGTATTTTCAATGGATGGTGACATTGCTGATCTCAAATCAATTTGTAATCTAGCGGAAAAATATGACGCTTTAGTTTTGGTCGATGACTCACACGCGACTGGATTTATCGGTGAAAATGGTCGTGGAACTCTTGAGCTTTGTGGTGTTGAAGGTCGTGTCGATATTCTGACTTCAACTTTAGGAAAAGCTTTGGGTGGTGCTGGTGGCGGCTTCGTCGCATCTAAAAGAGAAGTTATTGATAAATTGCGCAACAAAGCTCGCCCTTATCTTTTCTCAAATAACATTTTACCGGCAGTTGCAGCAACTGGAATCGAGATTCTAGATATGATTGGGCAATCAAAAACTCTTATCAAAAAACTCGCTGATAATACTGCTTATTTTAGACAAAAAATGGTTGAAGCTGGATTTGACGTGCGCGATAAAAATGGTGTTCATCCTGTTGTGCCAGTTATGTTGCATGATGCTATACTTGCCAGCAAATTTGCCAAAATGATGGTTGAAGAAGAGTCAATCTACGTGATTGCTTTTTCTTTCCCAGTCGTGCCAAAAAATGAAGCGCGCATTCGTGTACAAATCTCAGCGGCACATGAAAGAGACCATCTCGACGCTGCAATAGCTGCATTCATCAAAGTTGGTAAAAAATTAAACGTAATCAAATAATGAAAAAAGTAGGTTCGATTTTTTTGGTGCTTTTTCTCATAACTTCTTGCGGTGGAAGCAAAGAAGAGAAAATGCAGAAAGATTTAAATTTGGTGTGGAACCAATATTTTTCTCAAGACTTTGATCAAACCAGATTAGTTGACGTTTTTGTTGTGACTAATCGTCAACCTAGAAACGATACTTTTTCTTGTGAAGATGATCAATTCGGCGTTGTAACAGGATCACAAATAAAATACGGCGTTTGCAGGATTAGCGTTCCAAAGAACCACACAGTTGGCGAAATTGAAATTGCCAAAGATAATCGCCAATCGTCGCAAAATTTCTTCAAAATTGCTGGGGCAATACCATTGCCAAAAGACGATTTGATTAAGCAGATAAAGAAAGCGGAACGCGATCCTTTAGTTTTTGTTCACGGATTTAATGTACGTTATCAAGAGGCAGTTTTGCGTGCTTCACAAATTGCTTACGACTTAAAATATCAAGGTCCGATTGTTTTATTTACTTGGCCAGCTGGTGCCGGATCAGGTTTTGTTGAAGATAAAATGCTCAATAAAACCTATGCTGATAATACGATTAACGCTAAAAATTCTGTCGAATCTTTTAAAAATTTCTTGCTCGATCTACAAAAAAATAACATCCGTTTCAATCTAGCGGTGCATTCAATGGGGCATCAAGTTGCATTACCTGCTCTTAGTGCAATTTCTGAAACCAATCCATCACAACCTTTGATTAACCAACTAATTCTAAATGCGCCGGATTTTGAAGTTAACGCTTTCCGTCAATTCTCGAAAAATCTTAAAAAAGTCAGTAATCACACCACGCTTTATTGTTCGCCAAATGACAAGGCGATGATTGCTTCAAAAACTTTCAACAATAACGCTAGGCTTGGTGCGTGTGCTTTTGTTGATGATGTCGATACAATAAATGTTGGCTTAATTGATGATCCAACTCTTGGTCTAGGGCATGGTTACTATTCTTCGCGTGCCATTTTAGATGACGTATTCCACACTTTGATTGGCATCGATATAAATAAGAGATTGTTCATTTCGAAATCTGATCCAAATAGCCCTTATCAATATTTTTTGCGTAAATAATGGTTGAAGAAAATCCCAATCCAGTTCCGGACAAATCTTTGATAATGGCCCGTGCAACCACAATTGCTTTGGGAATTGTTTTGGCAACTTTAGCGGTAGTTTTTGTAATTCTAAGTCTGATCAAATGATAAATTTTGAATTAGAATCTTTTGCGGTTGATGAATCGAAGTCGCGCGGCCGCCTTTATGCTGAGAATTATGATGACTCAAAATATCGCTCGGTTTTTGGTCGTGATCGTGATCGTATCATCAACTCTTCAGCCTTTCGTCGTTTGCAATACAAAACTCAAGTTTTCGTAAATCACGAAGGGGATCATTACCGTACGCGCTTAACTCATTCTCTGGAAGTCGCCCAAATTGCTCGCTGGATTGCTGGAGCGCTAAAAGTTAACAAAGATTTGGCTGAAATTGTTTCATTGGCTCATGATCTTGGACATACGCCATTCGGGCACGCTGGAGAAGATGTGCTGAATGAAAAAATGGCAGACTTCGGTGGTTTTTCTCACAATGCTCACACGTTAAAAATTATCACAAAGTTAGAAACCAGATTTATCGAATTTGAAGGTTTGAATTTGTCGTGGGAAATGTTAGAAGGCGTGGTTAAACATAATGGCCCGATTGCAGACCAATCAAAGCTACATGACTATATTCGTGATTACAATTTTAAGCATGATTTAGACCTCAAAAACTTCCCGTCAATTGAGTCGCAAATTTCGGCAATTTCTGATGATATCGCCTATAATAATCACGATGTTGAAGATGGTTTGCGTGCAGATTTATTCAGCATTGAAGAGCTTCTTGAATTGCCAGTTCTGGGTAAAATTTATCAAGAAATTCTGGCGAAATATCCGGAAATTAAGAGAGAGTTATTAGTCGGAGAAGCCAAGAAACTTCTAACTTTAGCGATGGTTATGGATGTAATTTCGACAACACAAAAAAATATCGCTGAGAATAAAATAACTTCTGAAGATGACGTGCGTAAATGTGGTAAATTTTTAGTACATTTTTCGCCAGAAATGGAATCAGCGCACCAAGCTCTGAAGAAGTTTTTAATGCAAAATATGTATCGTCATTCAACGGTAAATCGTATGACGGCGAATGCGAAAAAAATTGTCAGCGGCTTGTTTGATTTTTATATCGAAACGCCAAGCTGCTTGCCAGATGAACGTGCGGCAGAAGCTTTAAAAATTACCGATAAAAAAACTTTAGCGATCTTTATTTCTGACTATATTGCCGGAATGACCGATCGCTACGCAATCAAAGAATTTGAGGAATTAGTCTAATGAAAAATATTTTATCTTATCGCGGCGTAAAGCCAACTATCGATTCATCAGCTTTTGTAGCGTCTTCAGCGCTTCTTTCGGGCGATGTAAAAATTGGCAAAAACTCTGGAATTTGGTACGGCTGTGTGTTGCGCGGTGACGTAACAAAAATTACTGTTGGCGACAACACCAATATTCAAGATAACTGTGTGTTGCATGGAACTCGTCCAAATCACGCTCAAAATAAAACTGGTGCTGAAGGTTCTCCCGTCGTGATTGGAAATAATGTTACGATTGGTCATGGCGCGATTATTCATGCTTGTACTATTGAAGATAATTCTTTTATCGGCATGGGTTCGATAATTATGGATATGGCACGAGTTGAAGAATTTGGCATGCTTGCTGCTGGTGCGGTTTTGACACCGGGTAAAGTTGTGAAATCTGGTCAAATTTGGGCGGGAAATCCGGCAAAATATTTTCGTGACATGACCGAAACTGAAAAAAATTACATCAAAATTTCAGCTGATAATTATGCAGATCTAGCTCGTGAGTACAAAGAATCAGAAGCGGGTCAAAAATAAGTGAGTAGTTTTTTTAGCCAAAATCAGATCGAAAAAATTGTGTCTTGCGCTTATGAGGCGGGAGAAATTGCTGCGAATTTCCAAAAATCTGGCAATTTTGAAATTATGAAGAAGCCAGACAATTCAAGCGTTACCAGTGCTGATATTGAGGTAAGCAAATTTATCGCCCAAGAATTAAGTAAAGAATTTCCGCAAATTCCTATTATTTGCGAAGAAGGAAAATTGCGTGAAGCTCAAGATATTTTTTGGTTAATCGATCCAATCGATGGCACTTCCGGATTTATTGAAGGCAATGCTGAATTTGCTGTAAACATTGCTTTGATAAAAGATGGTCGAGCAATTTTTGGTTTGATTTACGCTCCACTTTTTGAAGGCGGAAAAATGTTTTTTTCTGATCACGAAAATAAAATTATTGCACAAAATAAAGCGGGCTGGAAAAAAACTTTGGTATTTAAAAAATCTGCACCAGATATTCTTCGAATCGTTACCAGTCCAAGAACCAAAGATCGTGATGTTGAAAATTATATTGAACAAATTTGTTATGATTTTGACAAAAAATATAGTGTAGAACGACTTGCTTCGGCGATAAAATTTTTCCGAATTTTAGAAAATGATGCTGATCTGTATTTACATTTCAGAAAATCGATGGAATGGGATACAGCGGCTGGACAAGCTCTTGTTGAGCTTATGAACGGTTCGGTTAAAACAATGTCCGTAAATCAGGATAAAATTTCTATTGGTGAAAATTTGGCATATAAAAAGCCAAATTTTCTAAATCATTCTTTCATAACTTTCATAAATTGAGTGTAGCTTATGGTACAAAAATTTACGACTAATTGTGATATTAACGGCAAAAAATTGCCGGTCACACTTTATATCGGGAATCCTTCTCCTGGCTCGCATCCACTCGCTTTTCAAAATCGTTGGTTGAATAATGAAAAAGGTGGTTCTGTTCCAAGTGACATCATGGATTCTTTTACCAAATTGAAAGAAATTTCAGATAACGGACGAATCTCTTTTGAAGAACTTTGCAAATATGTGATTGAAGAATTGCAGTCCGCAAATTTGCTTGAAGCTGATTATGAAAAGGGTTCTGAACTGTCTAAACCTAAAACTGATAAAAAATAAAATTATGACAAAAAATTTGCATGTTGCGGTACTAATGGGCGGTTGGAATTCTGAGCGCGAAGTTTCTTTAAGATCAGGTGAAGCTGCTTATCAAGCACTTGTGAAGCTTGGATATCAAGCGACTAAAATTGATTTTTCGCGTGAGATTTTTAAGCAAATTCAAGAAGTAAAACCGGATGTAGTTTTTAATGCGCTGCACGGACAATTTGGTGAAGACGGCAGAATTCAAGGTGTTCTAGATATTTTAAATATTCCTTACACTCACTCTGGAATCACTGCTTCTGCGATTTGTATGGATAAAATTTTGACCCGTAAAATTTGCGAAACTGTCGGCGTGCATTCACCGCGTTACGAAATTTTGAAAAAGGGTGAAGATGAAAAAAATCAGCAAAAACTTACTAGCATTGGCAAGCCTTTTGTAATCAAGCCAATCAATGAAGGATCAAGCGTTGGAGTTGAAGTAATCTTGGCTGACATGCCATTTGATTTTGCCAAATATGAATGGAAATTTGGCGATGAAATTATTTTGGAAAAATATCTCGCTGGCCAAGAAATCCAAGTTGCGGTGATCGATGGCAAAGCTCTTGGTGCAATTGAAGTTAGACCAAAAGGTTTGTTTTACGATTATGAATGCAAATATACTCCGGGAATGACTGACTACATTATGCCGGCAGAAGTTGCGAAAGAAAAATATGACGAAGTTTTAGATCTAGCTGCAAAATGCCATAAGGTTGTAAACTGTGCGGGAGTAAGCCGAATTGACTTTATTTTGAATAACAAAAATGGTGGCGATAACAAATTTTATTTGCTGGAAGTCAACACCCATCCAGGTTTTACGCCAACTTCTTTAGTGCCAAAAATCGCTAAACATGCGGGAATTTCTTTCGAAGAAATCGTCGAATACCTTGTTAAATCAGCATCTTGCGGCATTGCGTAAAACATGAAAAATTTTTCTTTTACTAAAATCAGAGAAAAATTTTCTAACTTTTTGGCGCAGAATATCTTTCTGCGTCGTGTCAAAAGCTTAATCTACCATAAAATTCTACCTTTTTTGGCCAAAGCTTTTTTGGTTTTGACGGTTGTGATTATTGTTACGCTGGTTGCGATGAAAATTTTCCGTCCTGTTTATCTCGATAAAATTTACCAAAGATCTTCTTTCTACTTTTTTCATTATTTGAATTTGGATAATCAAAATTTCTCGGAAGTAAAAATTACTGGCAATACTCGAGTTAGCAAAGAAGAGGTTGAAGCGATTGTTTACAAAGTGGCAAAGGATTTTTGGAAAAATGAACTGCAAAAAAGTGATGATGAAAATTACGAGCCTCTGATTAAAAAACTGGTACTTGAGATTAAAAAAAATCTGCCGTGGGTGAATAAAGTTGTTATCACCAGAAGTATGCCAAACCTTATCAGTATTGTGATAACGGAATATGAACCTTTCGCAATTTGGCAAGATGGTGATAAAAAATATGTTACTGATAAAGAAGGTAATATTGTTTTGGTGAATGATATTGCAGAATTTAAACATTTGGTGATTTTATCAGGGAAGGGCGCGAATACTCACGCTAAGTCGTTATTTAATATTTTTGCTATCGATCCAACTTTAAGTAGTCGAGTTTATTCGGCGACTTGGCTTGGCGGCAGAAGATGGGACATTAGATTTGATAACGGCCTGCTGATAAAATTGCCGGAAGATAATATTTCCGATGCGTGGCATAGTTTGATTAAAATTTACACCATGCCGGGATCGATTCTAGGTTTGAAAGTTATTGATTTGAGAGTTGCCGGAAAAATCTATCTCGAATATGGCGATTCTGTGATGAAAGAGTTGAAGAGTTTGTAATTAATTTTTGTTAAATGAAAAACGTAAAAAAAGGAAAAATCGTTGCATGCCTTGATATGGGGACTTCCAAGTTGGTTTGTCTGATTGCGTCAATTAATAATAATGACGACATCAGAATTGTCGGTTATGGACACAAAGAGTCGAAAGGCATTTCCGACAGCGCAATTTCCGATATGCGTTTAGCGCAAAGAGCCATTACCAACGCTGTTTCCGAAGCCGAAAGAATGGCGGGATTTAATATTGATCGTGTGGTGATTGGCATTTCTGGAAGTCAGGTCGTTTCATCCCGCAAAGAAGTCAGCGTTAAGATTGCCTCTGACATCGTTAAAGCTTCTGACATCGCGAATTTAGCCAGCAAAGTTCGCAGCGAATTTAAGAAAAATCATCGTGAAATTATTCATTTAATTCCGCTGCAGTATCGTATTGACGATTCCTCTCCAGTTATGAATCCGCGTTATATGACTGGTCAAAAACTTTACGCTAAATTTCACATCGTTTCTACCTCGCAAACGACGGTAAAAAATATCGAAAACTGTTTAAAAAGATGCCAGCTTTCGGTTAATAATTATGTAGTTGAGCCATACGCTTCCATGCTTTCTTGCCTAAATGAAGGCGAAATTAATTTAGGAACTTTGCTCATTGACATTGGCGGAAGTTCAACTTCTTTTTGCATCACCTTAGATGGAAAGTTGGCCTATGTGGGCAATTCGCAAATCGGTGGAATGCATGTTACTAAAGACATTGCAACTATTCTGAATATTCCTTTTGAAGCAGCGGAAAAAATTAAAAATCTCAACAGCTCTTTGTTAATCAGTCCGATCGAAGAAAAAGAGTTAATCAATCTCAAAGCTTCAATGTCGAATGATGGGCCAAACATGATTCGAATCACTCGCGCTGAGTTCCGCGACATCATGAAATCGCGTATCGAAGAAATTTTTGAAAATGTAAAACTGACCTTAGAAAAAGCCGGCGTGCCGTTTTATTTATTGAGCAATATTGTTTTAACCGGCGGTGTAACTTCAACTGTCGGCATCGACAAATTGGCTTCAGAAATTCTGGGTAAAAATGTCAGAATTGGTTATCCTAATAAATTTAGCATTATTGCCTCAGAGCTTTTAAACCCCTCACATTCTTGCTCTCTCGGCATGTTGATATTCTTAAAAAACATGTACTTAAAAGAAAAAATCAAAAGTGGTTTCGAGAGCAAAACTAATTGGTTTAGAAAATTAATCGAACGTCTTGCTGCTTAAATAAGTAAAAATTTATAAGAAAATCTCTGAATAAAAAATCCAAATTCAAAGCCTTCTCAATGATCGAGTTGTCGATCGTTATTTTGATTATTGGTATTTTGATTTCGGGAATTTTGGCTTCGAACGCGATTATTAAGAAGTTTCGCATTCAGACGGCACAGACTCTGACGATGTCGTCACCGGTGTAGGATATTCCGGATTAAGTTTTGTGGTTGGAGAGTAGTTTGGATAAGAGTTTCAAAGAGTCGTAGAGTTCTGACACTACTATTTTAAGTGCTTGGTATGATGTTCGAGAAACTACAACCAAGAATAATGCTACTCAAAGCAACAGCGCAAATTATCCAACTTATTCAAATTCGATTAACATTATTCAAGCGGTGAAGTTCGATGGAACTAACGGATATTTCACAGTTGATGGTTCAGTTCTTAACAACACCAATTACACAATCTTCGTTCTTGAGCAAAGAGACAGCAGCAAAAGCGGAAATTACTTTATTGGCGATTCATCTTCAGGAAATGAATCTACTACTAATAAAAACCTAGTTCTTGGTTACAGTGCTGATGGAACGATTAAGCACTCACAATCAAGCGACAATTCTTACACTTCTTCGGTTACAACTTATTCAGCTTCATCAGGAAAGCCGAGAGTTTTTACTTTCGTACACGATAAATCTTCAGGAAAGAAAACTTATGTGAATGGTCTTCTTGCTGCGACTTCTACAGATACGAATAGTTTATCTGGGATGACTACTTTGACGATTGGTAAGTCATATCAAGGTCAGCTTGGAGAAGTTGTAGTTTTCGCTCGAGCTTTAACAACCGAGGAGCGTGAATCGGTTGAAGATTATTTAGGTAAGAAGTGGAACAGTAAGATTTTGAGGACTGTTGGATCATCAGCTTCATCTGGTGGTATTGGCGGCAGTTGTGTTGGTGGGACAATTACTACAACTGGATGTCAGTTAACTTGTACTGTAACTGCTGCAACTGGAATTACTGCGACTACAGTTTCCGACGGTTCCGGCTCTCTAACTTGTGATACCTCTAACGGATTTACTGGTTCTCTTCCTTATAACTGTTCGAATGGAACTTTCTCTTACACCGGAGCAACTTCTTGTTCTTGCCAAACTGGTTATGCGCTTTCTGGATCGGTTTGTACTCCAATCAATCCAAGCTGTTCAGGTGGTTCTGAATCAACGGTTAATATTTCTGGTACAAATTATAAACTTCACACCTTCAACTCATCTGGAACTTTAAATTGTACTGTCTCTGGTACAGTGCAAGTTCTTGTTGTCGTCGGTGGTGGCACTGGTGGAACTGGCTTCGGTCAAACCGGTGGTGTCTATGCATCAAAAGCCGGTGGATCAGGTGTAGTTATTGTGCGTTATGCTCAATAAAATTACTAAATCCCACGGCCGCCTTGGTTGTTTTGATGGCTACGATCTTGCTTTAAATGCTTCAGCCTTTCGACATATCCCATATTATCGAAGCTTTTTTCCTTAGATTTGTTCTGTGCTTCAATTGCGGCTCCAGCAGCCTCGGCATGTTGATGTTCTGCTCTTTTTTTGGTTAAACGATCCTTCTTTTGCTTCCACACTACCGACTTCATTCCTGTTGTGTTAAAAACATCAGTGGAACCCATTTTATCGACTTCTTCCGAACGATCATCCCAAATATCTTTTTCGCCAGTTTCTTCTTGTTGTTCTTCTTCTAAGCCACCAGTTTCACGATCAAGATTGCGTTGCTGGTTACTTTCTGGTTTGACCATCGCCTGGTTTTCTGGCTGTGGCTCAACATCAACTTGCGCCTCGTCTTTTTTAATAAAATTCTGATCGTCATCCTCTTCATCTTCTTGTTTGAGATTGAGTTTACCCATAATCTCTTCAAGTTTTTGTTTTAGCTCTTTTCTCGGATCTGATGCGTCAGTCATTTATAAGATTTTTGTTAGTTGATCAATTACGCGTGCTGCGGCCGAAATCTTTATTTGCGGTGATTTCACATCACAAACGAAAAGTACTTTCTGACCTTGATGAATTTTGATTTGGTTTTTACTAGAGAATACCATCTTCAACAAAGCGTCGGGATTGGCGAATTTATTGTCTTTGAAGCTCACTAAAATTCCGTCAGAAATCGCCTCTAATTTTTCCACGCCAACTTTGCGACAAGCTGATTTCAAACGCGCAACCTCCATTAAATTTTTGATTTCTTGCGGTAATTTTCCGAAGCGATCAGTCATTTCGTTGTTTAATTCGTCTTCGTCTTCTTCGTTTTTGATCGTAGCGATTTTTTTGTAGAAGCTCATACGCAGTGCCAAATCTTGGATGTAATCTTCAGGAATAAGCAGCGAAATACCAAGTTTAACTGAGACCGAGAAATCAATATCAACAGTGATGGTTTCAGTATTATCGGTTTTGATTTTTGGCGAATTTTTCAGCTCTTCGATGGTTTCCAAAAGCATTTGCTGATAAAGCTCAACGCCAGTTTCGTTAATGTGACCAGATTGTTCGTCGCCGAGTAAATTGCCGCTGCCACGAATATCCATGTCGTGAGTTGCTACAGTAAAGCCAACGCCGAGCGAATCGAGATTTTGCATCACTTCCAATTTCTTACGTGATTCATCCGAAACTTTTTTGCGATTATCCAACATGAAATAGCAATAAGCGCGCATCTTGCCCCGACCAACGCGACCACGAAGTTGGTAAAGTTGCGACAGGCCAAACATTTCTGATTTGTAAATAATCATAGTGTTTGCTTCAGAAATATCGATTCCGGATTCCACGATTGTCGTTGAAATCAACATATCGATTTTGCCATCGACAAAATCATTCATAATTTGATCAAGCTTGTTTGGCGGCATTTGGCCATGTGCGCTGGTGATTTTTATTTCAGGTAAAAGAATTTTTAGTCGCGGTTCAATTTCCTCAATATCGCGAATTCTTGGTACGACGAAGAAAACGCGACCGCTGCGGTTGTATTCGCGCATTACAGCTTCACGGACAATCACCGAATCGTAAGGCATCACAAAGTTGCGAACGGCTAAGCGATCAAGAGGCGGCGTTGAAATCAAACTTAAATCTTTTACGCCAGTCATCGACATCTGTAGTGTGCGCGGAATTGGCGTGGCTGAAAGTGTTAAAACGTGAACTTCGTGACGTAATTCTTTCAAACGCTCTTTTTGCGCGACGCCGAAATGTTGTTCTTCGTCGATAATTACCAAGCCAAGATTTTTAAACTCGATTGATTTTTGTAAAATAGCGTGAGTTCCAATCACAATCTGCGCTTCGCCTGATGCAATTTGGGCGCGAATTTCCTTCGCTTTTGTTGGCGTAACTAAACGCGATAATTGTACAATTTTTACGCCAGTTCCTTCGAATCTTTTCGAGAAATTTTTAAAATGCTGACGCGAGAGCAGGGTGGTTGGGGCGACCACAGCAACTTGAGTTTTAGTTTTATTACTACCAACTACATTCGCTGCAGCTCTAAGCGCAACTTCAGTTTTACCAAAACCAACGTCACCACAAATCAAACGATCCATCGGTGAACCTTTGGCTAAATCTTCTTCAACTTCTTCGATGGCGCGCATTTGATCTTCGGTTTCAACGAAGCCAAATTTCGATTTAAATTCGTCGTAGAAATGTTCTTCTGCCGCAAAAACTGGAGCTTTCTTCAAATGGCGTGCGGCGGCGATTTTCAACAGTTCTTCTGCCGCAACTTTAATGCGTTTACGAACTTTATCGCGGCGATTTTTCCACGCCGCAATTCCCAAACGATCAAGTTGAATTAGTGGATTATCCGAGCCGTAACGCGTGATCAAACCAATATCGTCAACTGGCACAAACAACGTGTCGTTGCCGCCGTACTCAATCTTAATCATGTCGGTTTTGATGTTGCCGGCGGTGATAGTTTGAATGCCTTGGAAGCGGCCAATACCATGATCGCGATGTACGATTAATTCACTAACTTGAATGCTCAAACCTTCTTCAATCAATCGTTGTGAAGCGGCACGGCTACTTTTTTTGCGGACAATTTTTTCGCCGAAAATTGCCTGTTCGCCAATCATCATGCTGTCGCTTGTTTCAAAACCGAAATGCAGCGGCATCACGATTGTCGGGCATTTGATGTTGTAATCAGGCAGAAGTTTTGAGATGCGATCTTTGAAACTTTCGGTCAAACAAGCGATGACGAATTTTTTGCCAGAAGTATATTCTTTCACCAGCTCTAAAGGATCGCGCTGATTGGTTTTGCCAGCTAAAGCGAAATCGGGAATTGGTTTAATTTCGAGATCTAAAATGCGTTGATTTTTGTCGGCTTCGTCAAATTGATTGAATTGAATGGCGATATTTTTACTGAGTTTTGCCCGCAAATCTTTGGCGCTGAAATATAATAAATCGGGCGCGATTGGATTATAAATATTGCCGTCATTGATTTTTTTCTCGCTGATGCGGGCTTGATAATATTCGTTTACCAGCTCATCGCGATGTTTGGCGCAATCAAAAATTTTGTCGCTGAAGAAAATTGTTGGAGCTTCGAGATAATCAAAAAAACTCGAAAGTTCTTCTTCGAAAAAAAACGGCAGCCAATTTTCCATTCCAGAATATGAGCGCATTTCTGAGATCGCACCGTAAAGTTGATCGTCAACTGCCGCACCGAAATTAGTGCGATATTTCTGACGAAAATTTTCGACCGATTTCTTGGTCATAATCACTTCGGAAGCTGGCAAAATTTCCAGCGACTTCACCGCTTCTTGCGTCATTTGTGTGAGCGGATCAAATATTTTGATCGACTCAACTTCATCGCCAAAAAAATCGATACGATAGCCGATTAAATCTACCGCTTGTTGCATCACCAAATCAACGATGCCGCCACGCACGGCAAACTCGCCAACATTATTGGCGCAAGCTTGGCGTTCATAGCCTTTGGAAACCAGAACTTCAGCAATTTGCGTGATCGAAATTTTACTGCCAACTTGAAGGTAAAGTCCTAAGTCCTTGATTTGCTTGGGTTGAATCGTTTTTTGTAAAACTGCATTTATGGCGGCGATAACAAAAAATTTCTGATTCGATTTACGAGTAACTAAGCGATAAAGCGTTTTGATGCGTTGCGAAAGAATCGCGTGTTTTGGTGAAGCGCGATCGTAAGGAAGCGAATCCCAAGCTGGGAAAACCAGAATTTGGGCGTCGGGCGCGAAGAACTGAATTTGTCTTTGTACGCTTTCCATTTCGGCATCATTTTGCGCGATGAAAAGTGCGTCAGATTCGGTAAAATTTTTGATAATTTCAGCGGTTAAAAAAACCTGTGCATCGGCGGGAATTTTGGTTAGAACACAAGATTCTTTGATATTTTTAAGCTTAACTTTGTAATCCATTTTGTGATAAAATTTATTCGTGCGATTGTCGCCAAAATTACAATCGCGTTGCGTTTTTGACATTAAAAATTTGATATGGATTGAAAAACAATTTGTATGGCAATTCTTACGACAAATATGTTAAAGAAAATTCTGCTTCTGCTGCTTTTTCTGAGCTGCGTAATTCTTTTCTATTTAAAAATGTCCGACACTTCTCCGCGCAAAAATTTTAAGCAGTTTGATGTTAAACATTTTGAGACCGCTAAATCTCTGCTTGCTGCTCACATCAACAATCCGATCGTTAAAAAAACTGCGAAGATTCACGACGAATATTATCAAAATGTGCAGCGCGATTTAGAAGATTTGGTGGCGATGGTAGCGAAAATTTTGCAAGGTCGTGATGTTCAATCGGTTAGAAAAGATGCGATTGCCAGAATGAAGAACGACGCGGCTTTGATGGATGAAGTGAAAAAATATATTACGGCGCTTGATGATTTTGATCACTTAAATTCTTTCGTCAGATTTGGTTACAATAAAACGCCGCTGATCTTGAATTTGGCGGTTAGTAAATTGGAAGATGATGAATATTTTAACATGATTTTGGCGGGAAAAATTCCCGGTCGTTTCGCTTGGAATAGCCTGACTTTGATGGGCGGAGTTGAGGGTTTAGATGATAAAGCATCTTCGCAAATTTCAGCGGTTGCGGCGTCATTATTTTATCTGTTGGATAAAAAAGATTTTGCCAGTGTCAGAGAAAATAAAAGCTCGATTTTGTACAACGAATCGATTGCAGAAGTTTTGAAAGATAATGCGGAATTACTGCAAAAAATTCGTAACAATTATTATTTGGCGCAAGGAGATATAATTTCGAAGGTTTACGAAGCTTACGAATTCGGCGGCGATAAGGATTTACCAAGATTATATGATGCGAAATTTTTGCCGCTGGATTGCTCAAGTGGAATTGCGTATCTGCTGGGAATCACGCAAGATCAGTTTTCAACCTATCATTTGGCATCTTACTACAACGAATTTTTTCAGGAAAATTCGGTTTATTGGACATCTCACGATTGGCCGATTCGTGACAAAATTGTAAAAAATTTACAGCCGATCAAATTTAGCGGATTCGATAAATTACAAGCTGGTGATATTGTGGCGTGGCGTAGTTTAGAAAATCCAAAATCACTTACCGATCCAAAAGGTTATGTCGGAAAAGGCGGTCACATTGGCGTGGTGATTGGAGAAATGGATGGTGAAGTTTATTACTTTTCGTGGATGCGTGATTTGGAAGATGAGAACAAAAGTGGGTTTGGTGTTGATGTTATAAATATCGCCAGATCTGGTGCTCGAGCTGCGGATGGTAAGATTGCGGTTTCCTTGTTTCGAGCGAAAAACTAGGAAATTTTTTCTACAGAAAAATAGGCTTCGCTGGAATTAAGATCTGGTGGAAGAATCTTGATTCCGTGTGCTTTTGCAGCTTGTAAGAAGATGTTAATTTTATCGGTATTGTCGATCTCTAAATTGATCGAAGCAGTGAAAAATTCGACGGGATAATGCGCTTTCAAATAAGCGGTTTGATAGGAAATCAAAGCGTAAGCCGCAGCGTGGGATTTGTTGAAACCGTAGCCGGCAAACTTATCAACGAGATCAAAAATTTCGCCCGCTTGTTTTTCTGGAACGTTATTTTTCATCGCACCTTCAACAAAAATTGCGCGTTGTTTGTCCATCTCTTCTTTGATTTTTTTACCCATGGCGCGACGTAACAAATCAGCGCCGCCGAGAGTATATCCTGCCAAAACTCGCGCAATTTCCATCACCTGTTCTTGGTAAACAATTACGCCGTAAGTTTCTTTCAAAGTATTTTCCAAAATCGGATGCGGATATTCGATTTTTTCCAGCCCGTGTTTACGGCGAATATAGGTTGGAATATTGTCCATCGGGCCGGGACGATAAAGTGAAATCAGTGCGATAATATCTTCAATTTTATCTGATTTCATCTGGCGCAGAACCGAACGCATACCCGAAGACTCGATTTGGAAAACGCCGATCGAATTGCCAGTTGCAAGCATATCGAAGGTTTGTTTGTCATCTAATCTGATGTTGGAAATGTCGATTTTAATGCCGCGAGTTTTTTCAATTAATTTTACCGCTTCGAAAATTGTTGTCAGAGTTTTTAGGCCAAGGAAGTCGAATTTCACTAATCCCGCGCCTTCAGCATATTTCATTGAATATCCAACTGCTGGCATTGCTGAGCCTTCATCATTATAAAGGGCACAAATTTCGTGAAGCGGTTTGTCGCCAATAACTACGCCAGCTGCGTGAGTTGAAGCGTGACGATTTAAGCCTTCAAGTTTTAAGCCAATATCAACTAATTTTGTAACTTGCGGATCTTCTTTAATGGCTTGCTGCAAGTCTTTATCCATCTCGATGGCTTTTTCGAGTGTTACGGCTTCGATGGCGTTAAAGGGAATAAGTTTACAAATGCGATCAACTTGGTTGTAAGGCATTTGCAGCACGCGACCAACGTCTTTCAAGACTGCGCGCGCTTGTAGTTTTCCGAAAGTTATGATCTGCGCGACATATTCGTGGCCGTATTTTTTTTGTACGTAATCAATAACTTCGTCGCGGCGTGATTGGCAGAAGTCGACGTCAAAATCGGGCATTGAAACACGATCAGGATTTAAGAAGCGCTCGAAAAGAAGACCGAAACGAATTGGATCGAGATCTGTAATTTCTAACGCCCAAGCTACAATTGATCCAGCACCAGAACCACGTCCTGGGCCAACTGGAATGTCGTTATGTTTGGCCCATTTGATGAAGTCAGATACGATTAAGAAATAGCCATCGAATTGCATTTTGGTGATGACCGAGACTTCAAAATCAAGGCGGGCAAAATATTGTTCTTCGATTTGTTTTTGTTTTTCTGGCGAAATTTCTTCAATTTCAAATTTGCGTTTAAGCCTTGATTTTAGGCCTTCTGAAGATTGTTTTCTGAGTTCTTCCGCTTCGTTAAAATCTTTAGAACTATTAAAGCGTGGTAAAGTTGGCGGGCGCTCAAAAGCCATGATATGACATTTTTTGGCGATATTTGCGGTGTTTTCAATGGCTTCGGGAATATCGCTAAATAAGGCTTCAAGCTCTTCTTGAGTTTTGAAATATTGTTGTGGCGAATTTTTTTTGCGATCAGCTTCGAGGAAAAACCTGCCTTCACCGATACAGTTCAAAATGTCTTGTGCTTCATGCATTTCGCGACTTAGAAAATAAACATCATTAGTTGCGATTAGCGGCAGATTATATTTGAAGGCGAGGTCGATAAATTTTCCTTCTAAATCTTGTTCTTCTTTAGTGCCGTGGCGGGTGATTTCGATGTAAAAATTTTGCGGGAAAGTTTGCGAAAATTCTTCGATTAAGTCGGCAAGCTTTTTGTCTTGCGATTGTTGTAAAAATTTACCGATAAAGCCATCAACGCCACCAGAAAGAGCGATTAATCCAGCGGATTTTTCTTTCAAAAGTGCGAAGGAAATGTGTGGAGAAAGTCCGTTTTCGCGTTTTAAAAAACTGTGTGAAACCAGATACATCAAGTTTTTGTAGCCTTCGTCGTTGCGAGCAATTAGCGGCAATTTGGCGAAAGAATTTTCAATATCGAGATTGGAAAGGTTTTTACGATTTGGGTCATCAAAACTGATCAACATTTCACAACCCAGAATCGGCTGAATCCCGGCTTTTTTGCAATAAGTTGAAAATTCCAAAGCAGCAAAAAGATTCTGGCAATCCATAATGCCGATGGCTGGCATTTTATACTCAATAGCACGCGCAACAATGTCGGGAATTTTGATTGCGCCTTTGCAAAGGGAATAGGTTGTGTGATTGCGTAAAGGGATGAACATTTAAGCTGGAATTTGTAAGGAGAAATTGAGCGGTAATAATCAGGATTTTTTGCCAGAAGTGCAACTTTATTTTTGAGCATTGTGACTTGGTATCGTCACATCGTCATCCTTGATGCGAAGCATCGAGGATCTTTTTAGATTGTAAACCTAAAGAGATCCTCGAACTTACTTTGTAAATTCAAGGATGACGACACTTTTATCGTAAGGATGACGAGTTATTATTTTAAATTTAGAACAAAAAAAAGCTCCCGAACATTTTCACATTCGGGAGCTTTTTTAAAAGCCTTGAGAGCCTTGTTTTATCTATTCGAACTTAACATCAACTTTAGTGATTTTTTTGTTAAGTCTTTTTAAAACTTCAGCAGAAATGTCCATTTCGTCTTTGTAGAACAAAGTTTGAGAAGTTGGAACGATCAAATCGATATCTTTTTCTTTAGAAATTTCAGCGATGATGTCTTTGATTTTGTCGTTAACTTTGCTCATGCTGTCCATAGAAGCTTTTTTCAAGCTGTTTTGTTTTTTGTCGACGAAAGTTTTCAAATCATCAACTTTGCCTTCGAATTTTTTCATTTCTTTTTCGAAAGCTTCTTTAGCTAGAAGATCTTTTTTGCCTTCAAGTTTCTTTTGTTCAGCTTCTAATTCTTTTTGTTTTTTGGTTACATCTTTTTGGTATTCGTCTTGTTTTTTAGTGACTTTACCTTGGATATCGCGCATTGCAGTTGATTCTTTAACGATTTTCTCAACGTCTAAAACTGCAATTGAACCGGCAAAAGCGTTAAAAGAGAAAAGTGCGCAAAGGGCAGTTAAAGTAATAAAACTTTTTTTCATAAAACTCCTAAAAAGTGGATTGTTTGGTAACTAGTTGTTTGTAAGTGGTGTCTTTGTTGGAAGGTTATGAAAACTTCCAGATAGGTAAAACTAAAAGACTGGCGCAATCTATTTTTCGCTTTTTATATTTCAAGCAAGCTCAGAGCAGGAAAGATTTTTTGACACTTGTAATTTGTTCTAGCGCTTATTAGCTTGGTCTTCCTCATCTTTTTGCAGTAATTTTTCCAAAAATAAAATGACAAAATCTTCAAAACGTAACGACAAAATTTCGCGTCCTTCACTAAAAGAAGCAGAAGCAGCGGTTAGAACTTTAATCGCTTGGGCAGGAGACAATCCTGAACGTGAAGGTTTGCTTGAAACCCCAAAAAGAGTTGTGAATGCCTACCGTGAATTTTTCTCTGGTTATGACGTAGATCCGGAAGAAATTTTGGGCAAAACTTTTGAAGAAGTCGGCGGTTATGACGATATCGTTTTGTTAAAAGATATGCGCGTTGAATCGCATTGTGAACATCACATGGTTCCGATTATCGGTAAAGCTCACATTGCTTATATTCCAAATAAAAAAGTTGTTGGAATCAGTAAAATCGCGCGTCTTTTGGATGTTTATGGTAAACGTTTGCAAACCCAAGAGACTATGACAGCACAGATCGCAGACACAATTAACAAAGTTCTAAAACCAAAAGGTGTTGCAGTGATCATTGATGCAAAACATCAGTGTATGACCACTCGAGGTGTTCACAAAATCAATACCACTACCATCACTAAAAGAATGCTTGGTTCTTTTAAAAATGATCCGGAAATGGAAAGAAAACTTTTGGCTTTGATCAATCTTAATTCTTAGAAATGCTAATTGAACATAATTGCCGTTTGATTTTGGCCTCAACTTCCAAAGTTCGTAAAAAGATTTTGGAAGAAGTTGGTTTAAAATTTGAAGTTATGGCACCTTTGTTTGACGAAGATGCTGGCAAAAAAAAGGTGAAACTATCACCGCAAAAATTGGCGGTTTATTTGGCGGCACAAAAAGCTTTGTCGATTAGTGAAAAATTTCCCGAAGCTTATGTTATTGGCTCGGATCAGGTTTGTGAATTTGCAGAAAAAGAAATTTCGAAATCAAATAATGCTGCAGAAGCACTGGCGCAGCTGAAGAAATTTAACGGCAAAACTCATTTCCAAAATAACGCAGTTGCGGTGGCTTTTGGTGGTAAAATTATCTTCAAAAAATTTTCCCGTGTTAAATTGAATATGCGTAAACTTTCAACTCAAGAAATTGAAAGTTATGTTGCTTCTGATCAGCCTTGGGGTTGTGCTGGAAGCTATAAATATGAATCGCTAGGAAAACATCTGTTTGAAAAGATTTTTGGCGATTATTACTCGGTTTTAGGACTTGCTGTACAGCCCTTATTAAACTTCCTCCATCAAAAAAAATTACTTAAAATTAAATGAGCTTTTTTACTTACGAAACCTTGATGAGTCTTGCTACTCTGACATTTTTAGAAATCATTCTTGGTATTGATAATCTAGTCTTCATTGCAATCGTCGTTAGTAAGCTTCCGAAAAAAAGTCGTCAATTTGCTCGTGCATTTGGTCTGTCTCTTGCTTTCATAATTAGAGTTTTAATGCTTTTGACATTGTCATGGGTCATGACTCTGGTCGAGCCAGTATTCTTTATTGGAGAAAATGGTATTTCATTCAAAGATCTTTTGTTGGTTTGTGGTGGTTTGTTTTTGATGGGAAAAAGTGCTTGGGAAGTTAGAAATGATTTAACTCACGCAGCTCATGTTGAAAAAGAAGGGGCACCAGTAAGCGTTGGTAAATCAATGGCAGCAGCAATTATTCAGATCAGCTTGATTGATTTTGTATTCTCTTTTGACTCAATCATTACTGCTGTTGGAATGACTAATAATGTTCCGGTCATTATTATCGCCATTATAATTTCAATGCTGATCATGCTATTCGCTTTGGAAAAAATTAATTACTTTTTACAAAATTACCCTTCGCTAAAAATAGTCGCTTTAGCTTTTATTTTTATGGTTGGTGTAATTTTACTTGCTGATGGAATTCACATGCATATTCCTAAAGCCTATCTTTATTTCTCGTTGTTTTTCACTTTAGTGGTGGAATTCCTTAATATCCTTGCTCGCAAGCGTCATTAATTTTTTAATTTTTTATGAAAATAGCTCGTTCAATTCTAATTATTACTGCCACAACTTTTCTTACTTCTTGTGCGTTGATTGAAAAATATTCTTATAAACCTGCGGAATTAAGTTCTTTAGAAAAAGCTCCTAAGCTTGACATGAAAACTTTCTTCAACGGTGACATCGAAGTTTTCGCTATCACGCAAGACAATAATGGCAAAATTATCGGCAGCTATACCGCTAAAATGAACGGTAAATGGGACGAGAACAAAGGTGTGATTCAACAAAATTTTGTTTACGACAGTGGTAAAAAAGACAGCAGAACTTGGTTGATCACTTCGGATACTGACGGAACTTTTACAGCTGTAGGTCATGACGTAGCAACCCCAGTCAAAGGTAAACAGGTTGGTAATGCGATGCAGATGGTCTACACTCTTTTAGTTAAAGGATCAGAAGGCAAAAAATTGAGTGTTGATCATGAAGATGTGATGTATCTGGTTGACGATCGTTCAGCTATTGGAACTGCTTTAATTAGAAAGGAAGGTTCAGCTTCTTCTAAATCTATCATCTCTTACAAAAAACTTGGAAAAACTGAGTAAACATGAGCGAAAACAGTCATATCATTCTTTCATACGCTTTTGATAAGTCGGGAAAAGCCGGCAAATTAGACAATCAAAAAGTCGCACAAGAGTTAGAAAATGACGGTTTAGCTTGGGTTCATCTCGATGCCAATCACGATGATACTAAAATTTGGCTTGAGAAAGAAGCTTCATATCTCGATCACTTGATTATCGATGCTTTGATTGCCGAAGAAACCCGCCCAAGAATTGTCGAGTTCGAAACAGGTCTTTTGATTATTTTACGTTCGGTGAATTTGAATAAAGGTTCTGAACCAGAAGACATGGTTTCTCTGCGTATTTGGATTGATAATTGTCGAATTATCACAATTCAACGTCGCGATATGAAAGCGGTGTATACTTTCGCAAAAAATTTAGATTCTGGAAAAGTTATCAAAAATTCGGGAGAGTTTTTATATAATCTGCTTTACGAAAGCTTATCTGACACTGCTTCGTTTATTTACGGAATTAGTGATGCGCTGGATTATCTTGAAGCAAAAGTTACTAGCACTCACGACATGAAATTTCGTGAGCGAATCATCCAAATTCGTGGACAATCTGCAGTTTTCAAACGTTATTTATTACCGCAAAAAGAAGTGATTAAGAAGTTGCAAACGGTTGAACAAAAATGGATTACCGATTGGGCCAGAAGACACTTCCAAGAAAATTACGACAACATCACCCGCATGATTGAAGAATCACAGGAAGCATGCGAAAGATCACAAATTTTGCACGATGAACTTTCCAACGCATTGAGTGAGAAGCTCAACCGCAGTATGTACAAACTTTCAATAATCACTTCAATTTTCATGCCGTTGACTTACGTGACTGGAATTTTTGGGATGAATATTGGCGGAGTGCCGGGAATCAACGACCCACAAGCTTTCAACGTCTGCATGTTTACCATGTTAATGATTTTCTTGTTGCAGGTTTTTTTCTTCAAACGTGGTAAATGGTTCTAATCTCTTAAATGAAAAAAGTTCTCTTTGTCTGTACTGGAAATATTTGCCGTTCGCCAACTGCTGAAGCAATAGCACGTCACAAGGTTAAACTTTTGGGCTTGGAAGATAGATTCATTTTTGATTCAGCTGGAACTCAAGGTTTTCATTCTGGTGAAGCTCCAGATTCAAGAAGTGTAAAGGTAGGAATTGAGCGTGGAATTTCTTTTGTAGGAATTTCTTCGCGTAAACTTACCGTCGAAGATTTTGCCGAATTCGATTTTTTAATGTGTATGGATCGCAGTCATCACAAGCATCTGATGGCAATAGCACCAAAACAACATAGCGAGAAAGTAAAATTATTTTTGCAGTTTTGTCAGGCGGAAAACCCGTGGAACGACGAAGTAATTGATCCTTACTACAAAGGAGAGTACGCATTCGATATGGTTTTTGACGTGATCGATTCTGCGCTAGAAAACTTTTTAAGAAAATAAAATGATTGCCGCGTCATTGTGATGAGCACAACGACGTGGCAATCTAGATTTACCAACATCACAAGAAAGAACCAATGAAACGCTACTTTTTAATTATTTTATTTTTAGCTATTACCGCCTGTGGTGGCGGTGGAGGCGGCGGTGGTGGTAGCAGCAGCTCATCTTCAAGCAGCTCAAGTTCAAGTTGGAATTCTTCTCTAACTACTTCACAAGCTGATGTTTACCGCACTACCGAATATAATAACCAAGATGAGCTTGAAACTATAAATGCTGCTGAGGCCTACGCTTCACTAGATTTAAATGGAAAAACAGTTGCAGGTGATGGTATAAAAATCGCATTTCTGGATACCGGTGTTCAAATTAGTCACGATGAAATTTCGGCAAATTATACATCGACTGGTTCTTACGATTATGTGAATAGTGATTCTGATCCAAGTGACGACCAAGGTCACGGAACGATGACTGCCAGTATTGCTGCCGGTGTAAAAGATGGCAGTGGTATGCATGGTGTTGCTTATGATGCGACAATTGTTTCGATCAAAGTTTTAGACAGTTCAACTCCAGCTTCTGGAAGTTATGACGATATAGTAAGTGGTATAAACAAAGCAGTTAGTGATGGAGCGAAAGTTATAAATATGAGTTTAGGCGGTAGCTCTAGCTATTCTGCTCTTCGAACTGCATTGCTTTCTGCTAAATCTTCTGACGTTTTATCTGTCGCCGCAACTGGTAATAGCTCGGCATCTCAGCCACTTTATCCAGCTTACTATGCCGCTGATTCTAGTTTATCTGGCTATGTTCTAGCTGTGGCCTCGGTTGGAACGGCTTCTTCAACGACAACAATTTCTACTTTTAGTAATTACTGCGGCGATGCGGCAAACTACTGTCTTGCTGCACCGGGATATAATATTTACGATGCTAATTATAGCTCTGGTGGTGCGACTAATACTTACGGAAATGATAGCGGAACTTCGATGGCAACGCCGATGGTTGCTGGCGCGGCAGCAGTTATTCGGGGTGCTTGGCCATTTTTAACTGCAGCGCAAACGGCAAATATTTTACTTAGTTCAGCTGATCGTAGTTTTAGTGGTTACAGCTCGACGATATACGGGCAAGGTATCCTTGATCTTTATGCCGCAGTTCAAGCGCAAGGCCAAAACAATTTCTCTTATGGCACTAGCGTTTCTTCTTCCAGCTATGATGTCCGTGATTCTTCGCTGATTTCTGATCCAATTTTTGGCGATGCTTTTACATCTAATGTCGCGCCGCAGCTTGCTAACGCGGTGTTTTTTGATGATTACGGTCGAGATTATAAAGCTTTCATCAATGAAAAAATTTCTCAGCGCACCAATTCTAATATCTCTTCCTCTATTAATTCTCTAGCCTTCAACAACTATCGCACTCAAACGATTCCAATGTCTTTCGGCAATAATTTTTCTTCGCAGCTAAATTTTCAGGTGAAATCTTATTCTGATCAATCTGCGCCAAATCAGTTTGGTTTGAAATATATGCTCAATGATAATAGCAGGGAAGACAAAGCTTTGACGAGTGCTAACGGTTTCTCATTTTCACAATCATTTGGCAAAAATTTTTCTGACGGATTTAAGGCTGGATTCGCAGTTAATCGCGATGAATTGACCAATTTGCGCGAAGATAAATTCAATAATTTTGGATTTATTTCGGTAAATAATTTTGCCGCCAACCCTTTCCAATCTTTTGTCAGCAGCTCAATTAGTTCACCGCTTAATTCTTCAACACAGCGCAATTTCAATCAGCTTTTTATTGGCGGAAAACTTTTTGATAAAAAATTTGCCTTCAATTTTTCACAGCAAACTTCTTATGACAGCACATCAATAGTGAGCGGAGTGGGTAACTTACAGAATCGTATTGCTGATTTAAATCTATCTTATGCGCCAAGTGATTCGGCAAAATTGGGGGTCTCTGTAGGTAACTTAAATGAGTTCAATAATAATTTACTCAACTCCAAAGCTGTCGGAGCATTTGAGTCTGCGGGTAACGCTAAAACTTCTTACGTAAAAATTTCTGCCAGCAAAAAACTCTTTGGTGACTTTTTTGTGATCGGAAGTTTCTCAGAAGCTTCAACAGTTGTGCAGGGAAATAATCAGGGAATCTTTCGTGACTACAGTGATATTCGTAGCCGTTCTTCGGCACTTGGGTTGGTTAATGAGAAAATCTGGGGTGGTAAAGTTGGTTTAATTTATTCGCAACCACTACGAGTTTATAGCGGTAAAGCCTCAATCAACCTTCCGGTAGCGCGCGATTACGATGGTAATGTTACGCGATATTCGGCAACTGTTTCACTTAAACCGCAGGGCAGGGAACAGGATTTAGAAATGTTTTACGCTAAAAATTTGGTGTTGCGTCCGATTTCTGAAGCGACTGTGAAATTTAATCTAATAGCGCAGCAACAACCGAATAATGTCAAAAGTGCTACAAATGCTTACTTAGGTTTTGTGAGTTTTGGTGGGAAGTTTTAGGATCTTCTAATTTCTGCTTTCGGATCAACTTTATTCAAAATAGCGCGACGAATTATGGCATGGCACAGCAGGTTTACTACAACCAAATTTAGCACAATCAGTGCCATGATTTTGGCGAAAGAAAGCCACGAAAACTTCTCAAGTTCAATAGCGATTAGCAGTAAAGGAATGATGTAACAATTGGCGATCATCACGATGTGAGTCATAGTGAAAACATCACGCGCTTTGGCAAAAGCAATTGCTGAAGTTAACAATAAAAATACCGCTAATCCACCAAGTCCCCAAGCTAGATAAATTATCATGTTAAATTTTCTTTTTGTTGAAGAGCAGGAACAAAACTGCGACCAATTTTAGTAAAAATAAAACGATGATGATATCCAAAATCTCGTCAAAAGAGCTGATCGAGTTAATCAAAATCAATATGATGATATTGGTGAAGATGAAATAGAAGCCCAAAATTTTCTCGTAAGCATTAGCACTGCCAAAAGATTTCACCGCGATAATGACGATTGTCAGTACAATAAAAAGTGAAATCAAAGCAGACATTAATAGATACCAGTTGGTGCGCTTGAAGAAGGTTTGTCGCCAAAGTCATCTTCACTTGAAGGGCTATCTGGAGTGTCGGTATCGCTCAAAGAATCATTCAATTTAAAAGCTTCAAAGAAGACGCGATCTTTTGGCGTTGCTTTGGTTGGGAATTTACCAGTTGAGCGATCAATTTTTACGAATTTAACATTGTTTGGAACGCGGAATGGCGTTGAAGGTGTGTCTTTTAAAGCTTGTCTCATGAAGTCGATAAAGATCGGCAAAGCAACTGATGAACCAGTTTCATTCGATCCTAAGCTTTTTGGCGTATCAAAACCAACGTAGACACCAGCAACTAAATCAGGCGAGAATCCAACAAACCACGAGTCGTAAGAGCTGTTAGTTGTGCCAGTTTTTCCGGCGATGATTTTACCAATTGATTTAGCACGAGCTGCAGTACCGCGATCAACAACACCTTGTAGCATTGAAGTGATTTGGTAAGAAGTTGCAGAATCGGTAACTTCTTCGTGAGTATCTTCAAGGAAAGGAATCGCGATTGAGTTAATATCTTTTTCGATATTTCCGTTGCCATCAGAAACCATGCAGTTTTCGCATTTTCTTTTGTCGCGGCGATAAATAGTTAAACCGTTACGATCTTGAATTTTTTCGATCATGGATGGTGTGATTTTTTTACCACCGTTGGCCATCATTGAGTAAGCGGTGACAATACGCATCAAGCTGGTTTCAGTTGAACCCAAAACTAATGAATAAATTTTTTGCGGATTGTCATTAACGCCAAATCTTTTAACGACATCGACAACTTTATCTAAACCGATTTGATCAGCCATTCTGATAGTTGTAACGTTACGCGATTGTTCAAGACCAGAACGTAGAGTTGTTGGACCATAAAATTCGCCTGAATAGTTGGTTGGTTTGTATGGTGGAAGGCCAATACCTTGGTTTAGAGTAATTTCTTCATCCATAATTACAGTTGCTGGAGTCATGCCATTTTCAAGTGCTGCGATATAGCCGAAAGGTTTCATCGTTGAACCTGGTTGGCGCATAGCTTGAGTCGCACGATTGAATTGATTTGGTGCATCAACATAACCTCCTGACATTGCCAAAACGCGTCCGGTGTGTGGATCCATAACCAAGAAAGCACCATTAACTTCTGGAATTTGACGTAAAGTGTAGGCTTCACCTTTGCCAAGTTTTTCGACTAAAATGACATCGCCAATATTTAAAACTTCGCCAATCTTTTTAATTACCGGCCCAAGTGAATCGGTGCTTAAATGTTTTCTTGCCCATTTTATAGAATTCAAAGTGATTGAACCTAGTTCACCATTTTCAAGCCCAATAGTTGCAGTATCTTTAGAAAGTGAAATCACAACCGCTTTGTGCCATTGGTCTTTGTAGATTTTTTTGACGTTGAATTTTTGTAACTCGTCTTGCCATTTGCCGCTGGCATCAATTTTACCAAGTGCACCACGATAGCCGTGTTTTTGGTCGTAATCTTCAATTCCGGCTTCAAAAGCTTTAACGGCAATTCTTTGTAAGTTGGTGTCGAGTGAAGTACGAACTACGATACCGTTTTCGAAAACGTCGTCAGAACCATAAAGTTCAGTAAGTTCTTTTTTTACACTATCTGAAAAAAACTCAGCTTTTACAAAATCTTCGGAATCAGCTTGTTTGATGACTATTGGTTTTTCCATAGCCGCTTCACCTTCTTCTTTGGTGATGAAGCCTTCTTCGATCATACGGCCAATAACCCAATCTCTGCGTGCTTTGGCTTTTTCCATATTTTTACGTGGATCAAGTTTTGATGGAGCTTTCGGCAATGTTGCAAGAAGTGCGTCTTCTTCGATGCTTAATTCATCAATTGATTTATCGAAGTAAACTTGGGCAGCTGCAGCAACACCATAAGCACCGGAACCAAGATAAATTTGGTTTAAATAAAGTTCTAAAATCTGATCTTTAGAAAAAGTTTGGCTGATACGGAAAGCTAAAATCGCCTCTTTAACTTTACGTTGCAGAGTTCTTTCACGTGAAAGCAAAAGGTTTTTTACAACTTGTTGAGTTATGGTAGAAGCACCGCCGACTGATTCGTCACCTTTAAGAAGTGACAAGCCGTTTTTAATTGAGGTGCGGAAAATCGCGAAAGGATCAATACCAGAATGTTTGTAAAAGTTAGCATCTTCAGCGGCTAAGAAGGCATTGATCAAATGTTTTGGAATAATGTCTATTGGAGCAAAAACGCGTTTTTCTTTCGAAAATTCTGAAAGCAAAGAACCGTCAGCAGCGTAAAGACGCGTTGTGATTGAAGGTGTGTAACTTTTTAGCTGCTCGTAATCAGGAAGATTTTCGCTATATTTCTTGAAGATAAAAAATCCGAAAGTGCTGCAGATTAAAAGTAAAAGTAAAATGGCAGCAACTAATGTATTAACGGTTTTATTCATGTTTCGAGCTGTTTGAAGTCGGTTTTAAATTTTTATGAAAAAATTCATCGATCGCATCAGTTACGCTGGCGACGAGTTTTCTTTTGTAAATTAAGTTGTTGAGCTGCTTTTCTTCTTGTTTGTTCGATAAATATCCAAGTTCGATCAAAACAGAAGACATGTCCGGTGCTGTCAAAACTGCAAATCCGGCAAATCTGTGGGTATTTTGCAGAATTTTTACGTCAGTATTTTTGACAGATTTGATGACAATATTAGCGAAGCGCGATGAGCTATTCATACTGTCGCGCTGCGATAAGTCAATTAGAGTTTTCATGATGTCCTGACTGGCTCCGGCGAAATTTACGCCGGCGATAATATCAACTCGGTTTTCTTTTTGTGCCAGCATTTCGGCTTGTTTATCGGAAGACTTTTTTGACAAGGTATAAATTGAAAATCCTGAAGTTGAAGGTTCAGAAATTGAGTTGGCGTGAAGTGAAATAAAGAGATCAGCTTTTAGTTTGCGCGCCTTTTCAACTCTTTGATGAAGTGGAATAAAAAAATCGTCGTCACGTGTTAAAAAAACTTTATAATTCTTAGTATTTTCTAAACTTTTTTTCAGCTCTTTGGCGTAAGCAAGAGTCAGATTTTTTTCTTTAGTTCTGGCGTAATCACCAATAGTTCCAGGATCTTTGCCACCATGTCCAGCGTCAATTACAATAATAGGAGTTTTGCTGATAATAATTTTTGGTTTGGGTTTCTCATCACTAGTTAAACGATATTGGCTTTCTTTATTTGCTGATTTTTTGGCAGCTTTTTCAACTCCGTCTAATTCGACAATTATTTTGCCAAATTCCTGATTTTTTAATTTTTGGAATGAAGTTTTGTTAACAGCAATTTGCTTGGTTAAATCGAAAACTAAACGCAGCGAATTTTTTTGTATGCCATTGCGTGATGTTTTGATGAAGTCCGGAAAATCAGATTGTGGAAGCTCCTGATCGAATCCTGCATTGTCAATATCGACAACCAAACGATCAGGATTTTTTAAAGTAAAAGCTTTGAAAGTAGAACGTTTTGAAAGAGTGATTTCGAGATTATTTTTGTCGGAAAACTCAATTTTTTTGATGGCGGTTTTTGCAATATCTTGAGCAAAAACCTTCGTTGGTGCAAAAAAGCAGCAAAGCAATATAATAAGGGTTGATAAAGCTTTACGAGCCATTCAGAAGAAAATTATAGATAGATTGTGGTCCACGAATTGCACAAATTATATATTAAAAATTATTGTGGTTTTTATCACTTGCAACTTTTGTTAGAGGGCGATTTCGATATTTCAAAAGATTACTATTTACTTTGCTGACCTAGCTTTACAAATTGCTGATTCAGCTGGTCTTTCGACCCATCTTTAAAAATCAAATTTCGATCAAAATGTGTGGAATTGTTGGTGTTGTCAGCAGTAAAAATGTTGTGTCCAAAATTGTTGACGGACTTAAGAAATTAGAATATCGCGGCTATGATTCTGCCGGAATCGCTGTGCTTGAAAATGGTCGTTTTAAAACTGTCAAAGAAGAAGGAAAAATCGCTAATCTAGAAGCGGCGTTGAAAGAAAATCCGACAAAATCAGTGATCGGAATTGGTCACACGCGTTGGGCAACTCATGGTCGTCCAAGCAAGCAAAACGCCCATCCACACGCTTCATCAACTGTTTGTGTTGTTCACAACGGTATCATCGAAAATTATCAAGAACTTAAAACGAAGTTACAAAAAAACGGTGTAAAATTTTTAAGCCAAACCGACACCGAAGTTGTGCCGCACTTGATTGAATATCATTACCAAAAAACCGCAGACATCAAAAAATCGCTCTCAGCGGCTTTGGAAGAAATTCACGGAACATTGGCTTTGGCAGTAATTTTTAAAGGTCGCGAAGATGTAATCGCTTTCGCTAAAAAAGGTTCGCCGTTGATTTTGGGAATTGGCGAAAAAGAAAATTACATTGCTTCTGATTATTATGCTTTAAGCGCTTACACCAATCAAATAATCGTTTTGGAAGATGGTGAATTTGGAATTGTAGCGGCAAATTCTTACGAAATTTTTGACACCAAAGGCAAAAAATTGAAGAAGAAAATCAAAGTGATGGAAGCTGAAAATAACAAGATTTCTAAAGATGGTTTCGATCATTTTATGCTCAAAGAAATTTTCGAGCAGCCACGAGTTCTGGAAGAAACAATTCAGGCTTACGTCAATATTGATAATGGTTCAACCCATTTGCCGAACTTTCCGTTTGATCTGAAGAAAATTAATAAATTGACGATCGTTGCTTGTGGGACTTCTTATTATGCTGGTCAATGTGCTAAATATTTGATCGAAGAAATCGCTGGCGTGGAAGTTGAAGTCGATATCGCTTCTGAGTTCCGTTATCGCTCTCATCCTTTTAGATCAGACAATTTGATGGTTTTCATTTCGCAATCAGGAGAAACTGCTGACACAATTGCGGCGTTAAAATATGCCAAATCAAAAGGACAAAAAATTCTTTCAATCGTCAACGTTGCGCACAGCAGCATGGCGCAATTATCTGATGCGGTAATTCGTACAATTGCTGGCCCAGAAATTGGTGTTGCTTCGACTAAAGCTTATACTGCGCAAATCGCGGTGTTATCGCTTTTTGCAATTGAGCTTGGTTTCTTAAAGGGCAAAGTTTTACAAAAAGAAAAACTCGAATTGATCGCTCAAATCGTTGAAGCGGGCGCGAAGATGAATCATTTCTTTGACGAAGAAAATATTAAAAATATCAAAAAAGTGGCGCGCTCTTTGGCCAAAGCTCATCACATGCTGTACATCGGTCGCGGCATTTCACAGGTTACATCTTTTGAAGCGGCTTTGAAGCTGCGCGAGCTTTCCTACATTGACGCACAAGGAATTGCGGCGGGAGAATTAAAACACGGAACAATCGCGTTAATCGACAAAAAAATGCCGGTAATTGTGATTGCGCCAAGCAATAATTTGTTTGAGAAAATTTTGTCTAACGCTGAAGAAGTCAATGCTCGTGGCGGTAAAATTGTTTTTATTTCGGACAAAAAAGGTGTCGCGCAATTTGCTAAAATGGCCGATAAATCAATCGAAATTCCAGAGCTTTCTGGCATTATCCAAGAAGCTTTGCTACCAGTTGTATCAACGCAATTATTGGCTTACTATGTTGCTTTGTTTAAAGGAAACGATGTTGATCAGCCAAGAAATCTAGCCAAATCAGTTACGGTAGAATAATGAAACAGCAATTTTTGCGATTCATCGTTGTTGGGTTGATATCTACAGCGGTAAGCTACGGCGTCTTTTTTATAGCACTGCATTATTTCTCGCTATATTATATGGCGTCATCAGCTTTGGGATTTTTTTCTGGCGTAGTTGTCGGGTTTTTTTGCAACAAAAGTTGGACGTTTGAAGCAACAGACAAAAGCCACAAAGACATCATCGTAAAATATTTTTTGGTCTATTTGATTTCACTTTTTATCGGAATGGGCTGTCTAAAAATTTTAGTCGATTTTTTTCATCTATCACCTGAGCTCGCCAATTTCCTGATTATCGGCGTGACAACTTGCACCAATTTTGTTGGCGTAAAATTTTTGGTTTTTAAGAAATAGTTTTCAAAACCACTTCAGCGATAAAGTCTAGATCGCTTCTGTTGTAACGATGATCAATCGGTAGCGGTGTTAAATAATTCGACAAATAATTTTCAAAAGAATCGGCGGTAACGTAAGGAATCGCATCTTTCCACCATTGCGGAACGTAAATTTTATTGGCAATTAATTGACCGCGAAGCTTATCAATTTTGATCAAAAAAGGATAGGTCATCGGCACTTCATCTTTGCTGAGAATAATTTCTAACTGATTAAGTCCGCCCAATTTTTTGTGCAGATAAGCAAAATTTTCTCTTCTGATTTTTGCCATTTTGGCATAGTCGATCGATTGTAAAATTTGATCGGTCAGCTCTGACATTTTGAGCATTTTCGATTCAGTAATATCATCTTCATTGTGCAGAGCATCAGCGTAAGTTGCATTTGATCCAAGTTCGATTCTTTTCAGCAGAGGCAACATGCGTTGGTAAGAAAAATCTTGAGGCAATTCGAGATTTAATTTTTTGTCGCATAACACATAAGCGCCGTCAGAAACCCAGAAAAATTTTCTTGGCGAATAAACCACATCGCAATTTTTAATTTTTTGGAAAAATGCCTGAGTGTTATCGACGATAACATTTTTGTATTTTGACAAAACTTTCAAAACCTTATCATCATTGGTTCCGAAGTAGTTGGGATAAATTATTGCAGAGTTTTTGGTAATTTTTTCTGGCGCAATTTTTGGCGAAAAATCTTCGTTCAAATAGTAAAATTCATACTCAACATCCAGCGCATCATAAACGGTTTTACAGATATAAAACGGCAGAAAAACCTTTTTATAATTTCGTGCTTTGATAATATAATTTATGCCTTGGCGAGCACAGTTTAACTTAGTTGCGCCTTGGTGATATTCTGCTTTTTTTTCAAAAAAAAGTTCGATAAATCCTGAATATTCTTTCTTCTCAGTCATTTTATTTTTCTAAAAATGGAAAATTTGCAGATCATTGCACACCGCATTAACACGATTGCGCAGTTAAAAAACGTGCCAAAAAACTTCGGCATCGAGCTAGACATAAGGTATCACGATAATGATTTGGTTTTGCATCATGATCCTTTTTCGCATCACCTTGAGCCGAAACCAGAAAAATTCAGCGAATTTTTGAAACATTATAGCTGCTCGGGAGAGTTGATCTTAAACGTCAAAACCGAAGGCGTGGAAGAGAAACTAATTGAACTTATGAATCAATTTAAAATCAAAAATTGGTTCTTTCTCGATCTTTCAATGCCATATTTTGTTAAATATTCTAAACTAGCGGCAAGTGGCTCAGTTCAAGGTTTTTCAGCCGATAATTTAGCAGTTAGATTTTCTGAAGAAGAACCAATTGAATATGCTTTGAAATTTGCTGGTAAATCTAAATGGGTTTGGGTTGATTGCTTTACCAAATTGCCTTTGGAAGATGATTCTTACCAAAAGTTAAAAGCAGCTGGATTCAAGATCTGTCTTGTTTCTCCTGAATTACAAAAACATTCTGTTGATCGCATCGCCGAATTTAAAAAACAAATCGGCACTAAATTTATCGACGCAGTTTGTACCAAAAATCCTGATCTATGGCTATCATAAAATTCCCTGAAATTGACTTAACTAATGTCAAAGCGGTTTTAATCGATTTAGACGATACGCTCTACAACTACGAGTCTTCGCATCAGCACGCTATTAAAATTTGTTACGATAAATTTTTTGCTGACAAAACTGATCTGGCGACCTTCCTTACAAAATATAAAAATAAACGCGATGCGGTAGTTAAAAGTTTGAAAGGTCAGGGCGCTTGTCGTTCGCGCTTTCTGGCTTTCCAACATTTGCTAGAAGAAATGCAAGATGATGATTCCTACGTTAAAGCGATGCTGCTGGATGAGCTTTATTGGAACAGTTTAATTGATGTGATGAAGTTGGAAGATGACGCCAAAAATTTCCTCGAATTGTGCAAAAATAAAGGCCTAGACGTTTGTGTTGTAACTGACATGTTGGCGATAACTCAGGTAAAAAAATTGCAAAAATTACAAATTACAAATTACGTAAAATATTTGGTCACTTCCGAAGAAGTCGGAATTGAGAAACCAAATGAATTAATGTTTCGTACAGCATTAAAAAAATTGAATCTTGAGCCGCAAGATGTGATCATGATTGGCGACAATTTTGAAAAAGATATAAAAGGTGCTCAAGCACTTGGTATTAAAGCTTATCAGGTAACAAATATTTCTTAAAAATATGAGATGTTTTTGCGCTAGAATAGTAAAATCAGAAGTAGTTTCTGAAATTACTAAATCGAAATTATTTTGGTTTGGATTGGTAGCTAAGGTTGCTTTGGCATTGTTTTTCGCCTCAACTTTTTTGACTGATCTTTTTTTACCATTCGTTAATTTTTACAGCGAAAACAATTTCGCGGCCAACCCTTACGATTATTTCTTCCAAGCTGGCAAGACAGATGTTTTTCCTTATCCAACTTTGATGTTATGGTTGGTAGCGTTGCCTTATTATTTGATGTTTTTTGCGATTAAAAACTCAGCCATTTTTGCGCCATTTATTAGTATTCTAGCTTTAAGAATTACGGTACTTGCCGCTGATTTGTTAATTTTATTAGTTCTGGCGCGCTGGCTGAAAAACAGAACTCAGAAAATCATTTTGTTTTACTGGTTGTCGCCGGTTTTGATCTACATCAGCTATATTCACGGTCAGCTTGATGTTATTCCGATCGCGGTTTTGTTGTTGTCTTTGTATCTTTTGTTCAAAGAGAAGTTTATTTCAGCCTCAGTTTCTCTAGCTGCTGCAGTTGCTTGCAAAACCAACATTATACTCGCAGTTCCTTTCTTCCTGATTTACTTATTTTCTAAAAAAATTGGTGCCAAAAAATTTGCCATTTGTGTTGTTTCTTTGGTCGCGGTTTTTTGCCTGATTAATTTGCCGTATTTATTCTCGGAAGGCTTCTTACATATGGTTTTGCTTAACAGTAAACAAAGCCAAGTTTTTGACATGTTTTATCCTTATCACGCCGACAAGTTATTTTATTTTGTGCCGGCAATTTACTTCGTTTTATTGGTCAAAGCCGTCAGCATCAAAGGTTATAACCGTGATATTTTTATCATGTTTTTGGGTTTCGCTTTTGGTGCTTTCAACTTGTTCATTCCGCCGATGCAAGGTTGGTATTATTGGGTTATCCCGTTCTTGGCATATTTTTACATCAAACAAAATGATGCTCCGAAATCTTTATTTTTCGTACTTCAACTCTCTTATTTCGCTTATTTTTTAGTCGTTAAAGATTCTGATTATTTAAAAGTTTTCCAACTTTCTGCACCTGATATTGCTGCTTTGCCGAACTTTTATCAAATCCTGATCGATCACAATTTAAATGCTGACAAGTTGGTAAATTTAAGTTTTACGCTTTTGCAAGTTTCGTTATTGCTGAACTGCTTTTGGATTTATCGCAGCGGAATTGCCAATTACTTAAAACATAAATTGGTTTCCAAACCTTATTTGATCGGAATTTCTGGCGATTCTGGTGTTGGTAAAACTACTTTGGTTTCTGCTTGTACCAATATTTTCGGCGCTAATAACGTCACAACTTTATGCGGTGATGACACTCACAAATGGGAAAGAGGTCACGAAAAATGGCAAGAATTTACGCATCTAAATCCATGTGCTAACCGACTTCACGGCGAAGCTTCGTTTTTAGCAGCACTTAAAAATGGTCAGAAAATTTCACGTCGAATTTACGATCATTCTAACGGAAAATTTACCGAGCCAAAAAATATCGAAGCTAAGAAAATCGTGATATTTGAAGGTTTGCACAGCCTTTACGTTGAGTCAGTTCGTAAACTTTTTGATGTTAAAATTTTCATCAAACCGGAAAAACAATTACAGATTCATTGGAAAATAATTCGCGATCATGAAAAGCGTGGATACAGCAAAGAGAAGGTTCTGGAGCTTTTGAAACAGCGTGACGAAGATTCGGAAAAATTTATTTTGTCACAAGAAAAATACGCTGACGTAAAAATTGAATTGATTCCAACCAATCCAATCAAGAATTGCGGCGATAAGAATGAACAAGTTACTCTCGATCTGAAAATTTCCTGCAATAACAATATCGATATCGAGCCTTTGGTTGAAACAGTTGCAACATTGCCAAATCTAAAAGTGGAACACCAATTCTGTCAAAATGATGAGCAGTTCATCAAAGTTAGTGGCAAAGCGACAAGCGAAGAAATTGCTGTCTGCGGCGATAATTTGCTTGGTGAAGAGTTTGACGAAATCAATCTGCAAGAACCAAAATGGATGGATAATCTTAACGGCTTCGTGCAGCTATTTGTCGCTTATTATGTAATTCAAACTGAGTTGGTTAAATGAAACAAAAAATCGCTGATCTAGTTTTTTTATCGCGTGAAATTGGCGCTCGTTTGGATTATGTCCAAGGTGGCGGCGGAAATATTTCGGTAAAAATTTCCCACGACTTGATGGCAATCAAAGCTTCTGGTTATGAGCTAAAAAACGTTACAGAAAATGATGGTTTTGCCTTTGTAAATCACGCTGCAGTTAATGAAGCGATTTATAAATTTTGTGTGGAAAATAATGGCGACGATCAAAAATTTTCGGCGGCAGTAAAATCGGCAACTTTGGTTAAAGAAGGTTATCCCGCGCTTCGCCCATCAATGGAAACCGGTTTCCATTCGCTGTTGCCTTTCACTTATGTTGTGCACAGTCATAGTTTGTATGCTGGAATTTTGAATTGTGCAGAGCAGGGCGAAAAAATTGCTCGCGAATTATTTCCGCAGATGTTGTGGATCGAATATAAAAATCCGGGTTGGCAGGTTACTGAAGGAGTTTTTGAAGGTTTAAAACAAAATCGTCACGCCCAAATTATTTTCTTGAAAAATCACGGTTTGATTGTTGCCGGAAACGATGTTAAGGAAACTTTGGCGTTGCATGAAGAAGTAACGCAAAAAGTACAAAATTTCTTAAAAGTTCCTTCATTTAAATTTGATGAAGCACAGATTTTCTCGAACAGTTTTATGCGTCAAAATGTGTTATTTCCTGATCAAATTGTCTTCGGAATTTCCGAAGAATTTGCTCAAAGTGAAGTTGCCAAACACATTTTTGCTGCATATTCCTACATCTTAAGAAGTGTTGGCCAATCTGGGTTGGATCCAGTTTTTATCGCACAAGAAAATGTCGATTTTGTCGCCAATATGGAAAGTGAAAAATATCGCAAAGAGGTTGCAAAAAAATGAAAGTAATTATTCCAATGTCGGGTTTGGGATCGCGCTTTGTAGCAGCTGGTTACAAAGATCCAAAGCCTTTGATTAAAGTTCACGGCAAACCAATTATCGAGTGGGTTGTTAATATGTTTTCGCCCGAAGATGAGTTTGTTTTTATCTGTCGCGATGAACATGTTCGCGATACCAATATTGTTGCTGAACTCAAAAGAATTAAGCCCAATTCGGAAGTCTTCGCCATTGAAAATCACAAGCGCGGGCCGGTTTATGCGGTGTCGAAAATTTTCGATAAAATCGATAATTCCGAACCGGTTTTGATTAGTTACTGCGATTATTACATGCGTTGGGATTACGCAGATTTTAAAAAATCGGTGCTAAAACCAGAAATTGACGGATCAGTTCCGTGCTACTCTGGCTTTCATCCTAACCTTTTGCCGAAAAATAATTTTTACGCCGGATGTCGTGTTGATGAGAATAATTTCTTGCTCGAAATTCGTGAAAAATTTTCATTCGAAGAAGACAAAACTAAAGGATTACATTCACCGGGAGTCTATTTTTTTAAAGATGGCGCAACTTTGAAAAAATATTTCCAAATGGCGCTCGACGAGGATTTGAGCTTGAACAGCGAATATTATGTCAGTTTGGTTTATCAGCTAATGTTGCGCGATAATTTGAAAATTTACGTGCACAACAAAGTCGATTATTTCTGCCAATGGGGCACTCCGGAAGATTTACGTGATTACGAATTTTGGTTGGATCAGGTAAAAAATTTTAAGAACTAACTTTTTATAACAATTGTCATCCTGAGCCTCAGCGAAGGATCTCTGGAGTTTTACTCAAGAGATGTTTCGTTTCACTCAACATGACATGGTAAATTTTAAATTATGAACATTCTAATTCCAATGGCGGGCGCGGGAAGTCGCTTCGCGAAAGAAGGTTACAAAGATCACAAACCAGTAATTTTAGTTACTGACCGAAGATCAGGAAAAAAAATCCCGATGGTGGTAGCGGCGACGCTTGATTTACCTCAAGTTTCTGGCGCGAATATAATTTATGTCGATCGCGATTTTCACAAAAAAGATGGTGTGGAAGAGAAGATCAAAGAATTTTTTCCAGCAACAAAATTCATTACAATTGCAGAATTAACTGAAGGGCAAGCAAGCACGTGTTTATTGGCGAAAGAGCAGATTAATAATGATCAAGAATTGTTAATCGCCGGATGCGATAACGGCATTGCTTTCGATGAAAAAAAATTCTTGGAAGCAAAAAAATCTGCTGACGTTTTGATTTTTACTTTCCGTGGCAATGAAGCGGTTTTGGAAAATCCTAAAGCTTATGGTTGGGTTAATGCTGACTCTGCTGGCAATGTTTCTGGCGTTTCGGTAAAAGTTCCAGTTAGTGAAAATCCGATTAAAGATCATGCGATTGTTTCGGCATTTTGGTTTAAAAAAGGCGCCGATTTTGTGAGCAACGCTGAAGAAATGATCGCGCAAAATGATCGCATAAATAACGAATTTTATGCAGATCAAGTGATGAAATATTGTGTGAAGAATGGTTTAAAAGTTAAGGTCTTCGAAGTTGATAAATACTTGTGTTGGGGTACTCCGCTAGAATACGAAAATTACGAAAAAACCATCAAATATTGGCGCGGATTTTATGAAGCAGAATTTGGCAAAAAATTGTCGATTTCTGTTCCGTGTTACAACGAGGAAAAAAATATTCCCTTAATTATTTCGGCATTCAAAAAAGCCGTAGGCGAGCGCAAAAACATTGAAGTGCTTTTAGTAAATAACGGTTCAACCGACAATTCGGCTAATGTTTTCGCTGCTGAATTAGCAAAAGAGCAGGGCGGAATTTTTAAATTGGTCAAAGTTGTCAAAAACCAAGGTTACGGATTTGGAATTTTATCCGGTCTTGAAGCTGCAACTGGTAACGTTCTGGCTTGGACTCACGCTGATATGCAAACTGATCCAGCGGACGTAATCAAAGGTTTCGATTTGTTTTCGGGTGATGAAATTTTCATCAAAGGCAAACGCAAAAATCGTGCCTTACTCGAAGCTTTATTCACCTTCGGAATGCAAATAATTGCAAGCTTGGCGCTTAAAACTTATTTGGATGACATCAACGCTCAGCCAAAAATTTTCTCACGCAATTTTTACGAAAAATTTGTCAAAAATAAAGCACCCCATGATTTTTCTCTCGACCTTTTTGTGCTTTATATGGCAAAAAAACACGATCTAAAAATCAAAGAAATTGCCGTTGATTTCGCCAAAAGACTTCACGGCGAAGCCAAGGGCGGCGGATCTTGGAAGACCAGAATCAAACTAATCAAAAGAACTTTTACTTACATTTTTGAACTTAAAAGAAACATTGAAAAAACCTAATGATTTCCACCACAATCAATTTTGCTAAATCCCTTCCTAAGACTTTTGCCGAAATGGATATTTGGCAAAAGTCTTTATCACTTATATCGACGCTGTTTTTTTTAATATTATTTGTTGAGAACTTTGTTTTGTCGCAAAGCTTTTCTGCCTTACAGCTACGTGAGATTGATGATCTAGCCTTTCAGGCGATTCTTCGTGAAATTCATCAAGATTTTTCAAGCTTTCACTTAGACCGAATTTTTCGCATGAACTATTACGGCTATGGTTGGAGTTTCTGGATTATTTTTTCTGTTCTGACTTATCCGTTTTATTTGATTGCGCAGTTAAGTGGTTTTTTTATGCCGCTGATTATTTTGCCGCGCATGTTGTCTTTGGCCTTTGTGATTGGTACAACGATATTGGTTTATAAATCACTTTCGATTTATTCCAAAAATGAATTTCTGAAATTTATTGCGATTTTGCTTTTGTTGTCATTTCCGGCTTTTGGTAGTTTTGGTCTTTATTTTCGTACCACGGCGCAAGTGATGTTTTTTTCAGCTCTGACTTTCTATCTGGCAATTAGTAAAGAAACTTACGACAAAAAAGACCTCAAAAATATCGCGTTAGCAGCTGGGCTTTGTGCGGGAACCAAGCTGAATGGTTTAATGATTTTACCAGTTGTAGGCATTATAATGTTGAATCGATTGCAATGGAGTTTCACCAAAGAAAACTTTATCAAAGCAACGATTTTTATTTCTTGGCTGTTGTTGTTTGTCGTAGTTTTTAGCAATCCGATGTTGCTGATCGCTCCATTTAAACCTAAATATCTTTTTAAATTTATTGATTCTCTGCAATACAACTCTCACATGGGTTGGCAGGATGATTTTATCGATAATTTGAGCGGTTTTATTGAAGTTGGTTATGTTAATTTAGTAATAGCAGTTGCTTTTGTAGCTCTGCCTTTTTTTTCAAAAAATAACAAAAAGCGTGATCTGATTTTTATTGTGGTGTGGCTAATAGTTTGCTCTGCCTTGTTAGCTGAATTTATGATGATGGGAAAGGAATATATGGTAAATTATTTTACCGTAGTTGCTTTTTTGGCGGTATTTTCGGTTATTGCTTTTGATGGTTTTGGTAAGATTGGCAACCTTCTAGCCGTGTTGCTTCTGGCTTTGAGTATTATTCTTAATTGGCACAATATTGCGTTGGGATTATATTCGCCATTGAAGTTTTTTTACATTGCCAAAAGTGACAAAATCACAGCAAAAATTTCTGCTATTGATGAGATGAGAAATTTGATTGAATCGTTTGATCAAAAAGCAACTACACCAAAAGTTTTTATGGATTCGTTAGCTGTGTTTCCTCACTCAAACTTGGCGAATGACAATGTTGAAATTCACTTTACCACGGCAAGAAATTTACTCGGTATGCAAGAACTAGAAATCAATTTCGATTACATAGTTTTGGATCGCGGCACGATTTATTTTTTGTCTGATTCTGAATTTGAAATTGCTGTAACACAAATGAATGGAGTCGATTATTTAAACTACGAAGCAATCGTTGCAGATCGATTCGAGAATCGAAAATTAATCAAAAATCTTCTCGCAACTGGAAAGATCAATGGCAGTTCTTACCAAAATATTTTTGATAAAAATGATATAATTCTGTTAAAAAAAATCTCTTCATAAGCACCAAAAACTACCCAATATGCAATTCCTAAAAGTTTTTTTTGAATCTCCACAAAACAGAAAAATGTCGTGGGCAATTTTTGCTTTGTTTACGGTATATTTTTTGATCAGATTCAGCTACTTTACTATCGATGTATTTAACTATGACGAGCATTGCCATTCTGGTCGTATGGATAGTAGTTTGCTGAAACAGACTAAGCTTTATCAAGCATTTAGCCCACTATATTGGATTTTAGGGCATTTGGTTTTGAGGATAATCGGCAACTCAGACATTACTTTTGGTAAAATGGTTTTGCGACTAACCTTTATATCATTCCAGTTTTTAGCGTTGCTGACATTTTATAGAACTGCTGAAAGACAAAATTATCAGAGTCAGAAAGGAATATTCCTGATAATGCTACTAATTCTTTTTGCACCGATATCTTTTTTTGGTGGCAAGGCGATAACTCCGGAATATTTACAACTTCTGTTATTTTCGATTTGTCTTTATCATTTATCGCAATCGCAAAATGATGAAAAAAAGTTGGTGTGGTTTGTAGCGGGAATTTCTGCTGGTTTGAAAATGCACTCTTTAGCGGTTCTGCCGTTTCTTTTCTTGTTTAGAATCATCGTTTTGAGCAATAATTTTTCATGGAAATCATTTTTTAATAAAGGCTGCGAAGTTTCTAAAATAGCTATTCCGTTTGCGATTTATGGTTTGGCTTTGGCAAACTTCTCGTTTATATTTTATTTCAACGAAAGTCTAAAATCCCTTCAAACTGTAAGTAGTGGTGATCATGATATTTTATCAAGATTGGGCGTTTTGTTTAAAGGCTCGCAAGATCCAGAATGTTGGGAATCGATCTGTCCTTACTATGTTAAAGATTCTTACTCGCAGCTGCTTTATAATTTGATCTCTCCGTGGAGTTTGGTTTTCTTTGTAGCCGCTTTTGTAATAGCCGCAAATAAAGCAAAAAATATCGCGATATTGGTTCTGTTAATTGTTTGCTTCTTTACCGTTCAAGCATTTCTTGCGACCGGATATACCAATTATCCGTGGTATCATCTTACCTACTTCCCGTTATTTTTATCGATGTTGTTGCATCTTGAAATTGCTGACTTTTCCAAATTGAGAAAATCGGCATTTTATGGTGCAATTATTGCGGCAATTATCGGAAATCTTTCGACTACGATTTATATGATCAGAACTGATTATAGTTTTAGAGAAAACGCATCAGAACTAATTGATAATAGCGCCAGAAATACGGCTTGTATCGATCAAATCATTTCTGATGAAAAACCAGATGCTTATATTTTCGCTGTGATTTCATTGTTTAACGGTCACGAGAGTAGTTTTGTCGATATTGATTTCTTAAGACAAACTCATTTTAGCTCGACACCAAAAATGTTTAATTATGACGGAAAATTATTCCCAGAATCGATGCAGGAACTGGCAAAAAAGAAAAATATAAAACTAATTTTTAGCATCGATGAAGTTTCGGCAAAATATAACAAAGCTGGATACGATTATCAGAAACGTATTAATTTAGTGAAGAGTGGCTTTGAAAAACATTGGCAGCAAAATTTTCCGCAAGGGAAGGTGGTTTCTGAGATAGAAGAGTTAAAGCCATGCTATGGAATCAGTAATTATGCTGTGAAGGTCAATATTCATTAGAAGAAATATGATCTACTTTAATCAAATTCTGAAAAAGTTTCAAAGCAAAAAATTTTCGTTAATAGCTCTGATGTTATTCGCGGTATATTTTGTTATTAGGATGCCTTACTTCACAATTGATGTTTTTAACTATGACGAGATGTGGCATTCTGGCTATATGAATTCTGGATTCTTGAATCAAACAAAGCTTTATCAGGCTTTTAGTCCGTTATATTGGATATTTGGACATATTTTTTTAAAGTTATTCGGATATGCAGATTTAGCTTTCGGAAGAATCGTGTTACGTTTGTTTATTTCCTCTCTTTATCTGGTATCAATCATAATTTTTTACAAAACTGCACAGGCAAGAAATAATCCTTCTCCAGCTTCAGTTCTGTTGATAACACTTTTGATCCTTTCATCTCCGGTATCTTTTTTTGGAGGTAAAGCGATTACGCCTGAGTATATACAACTTTGTCTTTTTTCGTCTTGTCTTTATTTTTTGTCTGATTCTGAGGATAAGGAAAAAAATTAACTTGGCTTGTAGCAGGAATTTCTGCTGGTTTAAAAATGCATTCTTTGGCAGTTCTGCTATTACTTTCTTTATTCAGAATTGTTGTTTTGAGTAGTGATAATTTTTCTTTGAGATTTATCGCGGATAGAATTTTAAAACTCTCTAAAATAGCAGTTCCATGTATTGGAGCTGGTTTGATTTTGGCTAACTTTTCTTTTCTAATTTATTTTAACGAAACTCGAGAATCGCTAAAAGCGGTGGGTAATGGTGATTTTAATATTTTACCGAGGATCGGAGCGTTATTTGTAATATCAAAAAATCCACAATGTTGGGAATCGATTTGTCATTTTTATGTAAGGGATTCTTATTCTGAGATTATCTATAATTTGATCTCGCCACTAAGTTTATGTTTCGTTATTTTGGCATTTCTAATTACCGCAAATAAGGCAAAAAATATTGCAATACTTATTGTTACAACTGTATGTGCCTTTATAATTCAGGGATTTATTGCTACTGGTTATGCCAATTATCCTTGGTATCATCTGACTTATTTCCCGCTACTTCTATCGATGTTGCTTTATCTTGAGATGGATGATTTCTCAAAAGTAAGAAAACTCGCTTTTTATGTTGCTATTGTTGCAGCTATTGTAGGAAATTTATCTACTACTTACTATTTATTAAAAACTGATTATGGCTTTCGACATGATGTGTCAGATTTAATAAAGGATAGCCCTAAAAATACGGTTTGTATTGATGAGATTATCTCAAATCAGAAGCCAGATGCTTATATTTTTTCGGTAATATCTGTGTTTACTGGAAACAATAATAGCTTCGTTGATGTTGATTTTTTACGACAACGTTACTTCAGTTCTAGGCAAGAAATGTTTAATCAAAGTGGTTATTTAAGTCTTCCGGCAATTGAGGTGTTATCTCAAAAGAAAAATCTAAAACTTTTATTTAGCATTGATGAGGTTTCGGTTAAGTATAATTCTGATGGATATAATTACCAGAAACCCATTAATTTTGTAAAAAGTGGTTTCGAAAAATATTGGCAGGAAAATTTTCCAGAAAGAAAAATGGTTTCTGAAATAAAAAAGTTAGAGTCTTGTTCTAGAATTAATAACTACGTGCTGCAGATTAACAGCAACTAACAAATTTTACAAAAATGACAGAAAAATTTATTCACTATTTCTTGGCATGCTTACTGATTCTTTTAGTATTTCCAGTTGTCCATGTAGTTCATTTTAGAATTCTAAAACCAGAAGTGGTTCTAAAAGCATGTATTATAGATATACTGGTTTCATGTTTGATTGGATCGTTAATTTATATTTTAGTTCTAAAAAATGACGTTTTTGTAACTTTTTCTGCTGCGGTTACAATGATTTTAGGTTTGGCAATTTATGCAATTCTTGTGCCAACGATGGTTGATAGATCTTTGTCGGTTTATATGTTGGTCTATCTGCAAGAAAGTGCTGATGGTTCGCTCTCGAAAGATGAGCTTAGAAAAATGCTGATTAATGATACTATATTAGAAAAAAGAATCGCCGAACATCAGCGTGCTGGTGCTATTTTGGTTGATGGTGAAAAAATAACTCTTACTAAAAAAGGTAGATTGGCTTCAAAAATATTTATGTACGACCTTGAAATACTTGCTCTTAAGAAAAATTTTTAAAACAAAATGAAAACGTATGTGAATTTCAAAAGTTTTTTTGATATAGAATTGCCGAAAATATTTTTGGTTTTGATGTTTCTGCTGTTCGTTTTGTTATTTTGTGAGAATTTCATTTTTTCTGATTCTTTTGCTCTGCTTCATTTGCGTGAAGTTGATGATTTAGCTTTTCACACCACATTAAGGAATATTCATCGAGATATTTCAGCCTTTCATTTTGACGGTTTGTTGAAACTCAATGATTATGGATATGGTTGGATCTTCTGGATTGTGAACGGAATTTTGACTTATCCGTTTTATCTCTTGGCAGTCTTGACTGATTTTTATGTTCCGCTGATTGTTTTGCCGCGAATGGTATCGATGTTTTGTGTTTTTGGTGCAGCGTTTTTTACTTATAAAATTCTTTGTACCTACAGCAAAAACGAATTTCTAAAAGTTGTTGCGATGTTTTTGCTTCTATGTTTTCCTGCGTTTAGCCATTTTGGATTACGCTTCAGCACAGTTGCACCAGTAATGTGTTTTTCTTCCTTAGCTTTTTATTTGACGATTCGCAAAGAAACTTACGACGCAAAAGATTTAAAACAGATTGCTTTGGCCGCCGGACTTTGTGCCGGTTGTAAATTAAATGGTGTGCTGATTATGCCGCTGATTGGATTAATTATGGCTAGCCGTTTGCAATGGCGTTTTAACAAAGAAAATGCAAAAAAGGCTGGCTATTTTAGCGCTTGGTTTTTGCTCTTTACTGTTTTGTTTAGTAACCCTTCGTTATTTTTATCACCTTTTAGACCAAAGTATTTTTTCAATTATGTCGAATCTTTGAAATATAATTCCCATTTGGCGTTACAGGATAATTTTTACCAAACTTTCCGTGATGTTATTGAAGTTGGATATATCAATTTTTATATCGCTTTTGGCTTATTTTTGATAGCGTTGCCTAACATTTTTAGTAAAGAAAAAAAACGAAAAGATTTAGCTCTGATCTCAATTTGGTTGATTGTGTGCTTGTCATTATTAGCAAAAATAATGGCGATGGGATCTTTGTACATTATCAACTATGTTTTAGTGGTGATGTATTTGATGATAGTTTTAATTCTAGTTTTGGAAAAATGGGGAAGGATAGGAGAGTTTGCTGCTGTAGGGATTGTTGTGGTTAACATTTTGCTTAGTTTCCAAAATATTTATGCAGGATTTTATTCGAATTTAAAATATTTTCACCTGCTAAGAAATCCTGATATAATTTCTAAAATTGTTGTGTCTGAAGCGATTAAAAAATTGATTCTCGATCCGAAAGATCATCCAGATAAAAAGATCAATGTAATTATGGATTTTCGTGCGATTTTTCCATATGCTCACTTAGAGAGAGATAATTTAGATGTACAATTTGTTTTTGATAATTTTCAAATTATGCAAAAGCAAAATGGTGGTAATTTTGATTATATTTCGATCAGCAGAGAATCACCGTTCTTTTACTCGGAAGAAAAATTTTCTGATTTTATTAAAGGTTTCAAAGATGAATCACTGATTACTAATCAAGTTGAAAGCAGAAAAATTATCCAAAATTTAATAAAAACTGGATATTTTAATAATGTTCAATACCAGCAATTACTTGATCAAAATGGCATAATCTTCTTCGCAAAAAAATAATGAAACTACAGTCAATAATTCTCGCCGGCGACAATAAGGGATTAAGCTCGATTTATGCTGGAATGCAAAATTATGTTCAAAAAATCTATATTCACACTAACACGCCAAACGCAATTAAAAAAAGGTCAGAAGATGAATTTATTAGCAGTTTTTTCGATGTTGATACGTCGCTAGTTTTATGTTCAGCCTATGCGCCTTTGATTAAAAAAGAAGATTTGGCGCGTAAAGATTTTTTAAACATTCACTACGCTTTGTTGCCCCGTTTTCGTGGTATGCACCCGATTGTTTGGGGAATTTTAAATGATGAAAAAGAACTTGGGTTTACGCTCCATAAAATGGATGAGTTTATGGATAGTGGTCCAATTGTTTTTCAGTATAAAACCAAAAATGATAGCACTTCGACTTCAGTTTTTTATATGGAACATTGCCATCGGAAAGTTGAGGAATTAATTGGGAAAGTTGTGTTTGATTATGCGAACAAAAATTTAATAGCAGTTGCACAAGATCATTCTAAAGCCGCTTGGGGAGCGAAACGAAACTTAGCGGATTGCAAATTAGATTTTACTTTTTCGCATTTTCAAATTCATAATTTTTTCCGCGCTTTGGTTAAACCTTATCCGCTGCCTTTTATCGAATTTAAGGAGCAAAAATATTTCATCGAGAAATACAAATTACACTCTGAAAATATTGCAGCTTTAACTTTGGGAAGAGTCGTAAATATTGATGCTGATGGTATTTGGATTAAAGTAAAAGATGGCTATTTAAACGCTCAGAAAATGACTGACGAAAACGGAACTGAAATCGACATGAAACAAATTTTTAGAATTGGGAGTAGGCTAGATGCTTAAGATCGAAAAATACTCTCCCAAAAGAAAAAACGCTTGGAACCTTCTGGTTCAAGAATCGAAAAATGGAACATTTCTGCTTAATCGTGATTATATGGATTATCACGCTGATCGTTTCGAAGATTTTTCGTTGTTGTTTTATGATGCTGATATTTTGCTCGCGATTCTGCCAGCAAATGTTAAAGACGGTGTGCTTTATTCCCATCAAGGCTTGACCTACGGTGGATTGATTTATGCCAATAACATGAAAGCCACCAAGATGGCGGAAGTTTTTAACTTGATGATCGATTTTCTGAAATCGCACCAAATCACCAAGCTGATTTATAAAGCGATTCCGCACATTTATCACAATTCTCCGGCGGAAGAAGATCTATATTTTCTATTTCGTCTGGGAGCAAAATTATATCGCCGCGATCTTTCAACAACGATTTTGCAATCAAACAAAATGCGCTTCGATCGCGGTCGTAGAAGATGTATTGATGATGCGAAAAAGAATAATTTTGTGATAAAGAAAACCGATGATTTCGCTCGAATGTATGAAATCATGCACGATATTTTAACGGTAAAATATGGCGTAAAACCAGTTCACAGCGCAGCAGAAATGCAGCTTTTAAGTGATAGATTTCCTGATAATATTCATCTTTATGGTTGTTATAATGGCGATGAAATGATTTCGGGTGCCTGGATTTTTATCACCAAAAACGTGGTTCACGCTCAGTATGTTTATTCTTCTGACTTCGGCAAAAAGAATGGCGCGAATGATTTGATGTATGACTTTTTGATTAACGAAAAATTCGTCGATTTTCGTTATTTTGATTTTGGAATTTCCACCGAAAAAAACGGCCAATATTTGAATGAATTTTTGCTGCAGCAAAAAGAAATGTTCGGCGGTCGCTCTACTGTGTATGACTTTTACGAATTGAATTTGATTTAAATAAAAATGGCTAAAATTTTATTCAGTACGATTGGTTTTGGAATCAAGGAACTGTATTGTTATTACGATCAATTCACCAATGCTTTGAAAGAAGCGGGAAATGAAATTCTGGTGATGACTAGCGATAAAATTATTCGTAATGGTTGGTCTTCGAACAATCATTTCTCGCACATTAATGAAAAGAAGTTGGACGAATATATTAAAGATTTTGCTCCAGATTTAGTGATTGCTGCTAATAATGTTTTGTACAACCACGTTCCTAAAATTGTTGATTGTCCAATTATTGTTTTTGGAGCTGATAAAGCTGTTGGTTTTGCTGATAAAGACGATTTAAGACGAAATGCTGATCGTTATTATTTTATTTATGAAACGTCAGACTGCGGGAAACAAATTAAGGATCTTTTTAATCCTAAAGAATCTCGCATGATTATGATGCCTACAGCTACCGATCTTAGAGCTGAAGATGTAGAACAGAATACCAACATTTCTTTCATTGGTACTAATTTTAATTTTACGCATAAATTCAAAGAGCATTTTTTGCAAAAAGGCCCAAAGGATTTACCGGTGAAATTTGCGCAGTTTTATGAGATGTATAAGAAATTTCCTCGTGATGGAATTGAGAAAAATTTAGCAAAATTGGGCTTATCACAAAATGTTGTTGGTAAAATTGGTGAGCTAGATTTGCTCAATATCATGTCGGGAAATAAACGTACACAAACCTTGGCAGCTGTTGCTGATCTTGGATTAGAAGTTTACGGACATGATAATTGGATTGATACGGTAGATTTTTCTTTTGAGTTAATGTTGAGCTACAGAAAAGAAAAAATTATTACCGCGAAGCAGAATCAAGATTTGTATAATCGTAGTAAACTGGCGATTAACCTGAGTCACGAACAAGCCTTAGATAATTTTTCTTGGCGTGTGCGTGATATTATGGCGACGAATGCTTGTCTGGTTTCGGATTATCGAAAAAATCTCGAAGTTTACTTTGGTAAATATGTAAAAATTCCAACCTTCACCAATACATTTGAAGCACATGATTTATGTAGAAAACTTTTAGCTGATGAGATTTGGCGCAAAGAAGTTGTACAAGGTTGTCAGTTGGCGATTGAAGAAGAACATCGTTTCAAATACAGATTGCGTGATATGGAGCAGGTTGTTGGTGTTCAGTTACTGAATAATCAAAAGATTGGATCAATAAGATTTTTAGATCCAGATTATTTCTATTCTAAACCAAATCTTGCTAGAAAATTTGTTTCAGAAAATGGACCATTTCGTAAGGCTAACAGAGTTAGAATCAATGTAGCGCGTACCGTTAAGAATAAATTTAGGATGCGCGTTAGAAAGAAGAAAAGAGATGATTAGCTGAATTTTTAATTCTTCCCCAAATTGCTTTCTCTACAGATTTAAAAAGTTTTTTGAGTGGTGAGTTTTGTTTTTCTTCAGATAAAATTCCCAGAGGATTTTTGGTGATGATGTTCAAATAATCGGCTAAATTGAAGCTAAATAAATTTTGTGCCACATATCGCGAATCTTTGTCTTTGTAGATCGTGTGAATTAAGTTGGTCGCAAATTGTTGGTGAGATACATTATTAACATTCTTCAAAGCTTCACAGGCCAATAAATATTTGATCGCGATTTTTTCTTCAGATTCGTTGAATTGCTTACGAATAATTTTTGCCGTTGGAAAAATTTTATAAAACTCAGCAATCGAGCTGATTTTTAAATAATTTTCCAAAACTTTTTCGTTGTCAAAAACCAGACGAATTCTGGTTCTAATGGTGTTACTACTCATATTCATCGAGTTATTTCTCTCGCGATATTCTAACAATTTTTCGGCAATGATGTGAATTTCATATCCGATGAGGCAAATTTTTATCCACAGATCAAAATCATGAGCTTGAGAAATGCTGGGATCGAAATATCCGATTTCCTTTAGAACCTCAGTTTTTGCCAATAAAGTTGTAGCGGCAATACAATTTCCTTGGTAAAAAAAATGATTAAGCCATTGATAGCGGTTGCGATTTTCTTTCTCGAAAATTTTGGTGTATTTATTGGTCTTCTTGACGTTTATTTTGTTGTTCTCATCAATAATTGTCATACCGCTAAAAACTGCTGCATGACGTGGATTTTTTTCTAAAAAACTCACTTGTTTTGCAAGTTTGTCTTTAGACATAACATCATCTGAAGCCACTAGGGCTATGTATTTGGTGCGACAATTTTCAATGCAAATGTTGCTGGCTTGGCAAACTCCGACATTTTCTTTAAGTGAAATAAGTCTGATTCGTGGATCGTTAAACTTTTTGATAATTTCCAGCGAGTTATCAGTTGAAGCATCATCAACAATCAAGATTTCAAAATCTTTAAAGGTTTGATCAAGTGCACTTTGGATTGTTTGTGTGATGTATTTAGCGTGGTTGTGGGAAGGAATTGCAACTGTGACTAAAGGAATATTGCTCATCTTAAAAATTGTTTAAAACTTTAGAAACTTGCAGCGCATCTTCTTTGGTGTGAAAATACGACAATGGCAAACTTAAAGTTGTCGCGTGAATTTCTTCGGAAATTGGGCAAGATTCTTGGCCAAAAAATTCTTGAGTTGCCTTTTGTTTATTAGGTGAAACTGGATAATGAATTTCAGTTTTGATTTGGTTATCGAGTAAATATTGACGCAGTTGATCGCGTTTTTCGTGGCGAATGGTAAAAAGATGGAAGACATCGTAATTAGTTCCAGATGCCTGAACTGGCTTGATGAAATCGTCTTTAATATTTTCGAAATAAACTTGTGCCAATTCATTTTTGTGTGAATTGATGTGGTCGAGTTTTTTTAATTTTACCGATAAAAATCCGGCTTGAATTTCGTCTAGTCTTGAGTTGTAGCCGATTATATCGTTGTAATATTTAACTTCTGATCCGTAATTTCTGAGTTTCTTAATTTTTTTTGCTAGCTCGTCGTCGTTGGTGATGATTGCTCCACCATCGCCCAAAGCACCTAAATTTTTTGTTGGATAAAAGCTGAAAGCTCCAATATCGCCAAAAGTTCCCGCCAGTTTATTTTTATATTTAGCACCGTGAGCTTGTGCAGTATCTTCGATTAATTTGAGATTATGGTTTTTACACAAAGCCATGATTGGATCCATGTCGCAGCATTTTCCGTAAAGGTGAACGACAATGATAGCACGAGTTTTTTTAGTAATTTTTTCGGCAATTTTTGCTGGATCGATATTGTAAGTTTTAATGTCGGGCTCAACCAAAACTGGCTTTAAACCGTTTTGCAAAATCGCTAGAATAGTTGCGATATAAGTGTTGGAAGGAACAATAACTTCGCTGCCTTTTTCAAAATCAAAGGCATTGAGAGCAAGAATTAATGCATCAAGACCAGAAGCCAATCCAGCGCAATGTTTACTGCCACAATATTGAGCAAATTCTTCTTCAAATTGAGAGACATTTTTACCTAAAATATACCAGCCGCTGGCAAGAGTTTGAGCGAATGATTTTTGGTAATCTTCAAAAAATGGTTGGTTTAATTTTGCTAAATTTTCGAACTCGATCATTGCCTTAGTTTGTGTTTTATTTTTTCTTATATTCTAAAAATTCATCGTAGTTTCTGATGTAGTCTTCTTCGTTGTAGAAGTCGTCAGCTAAAACTACCAGAACGCAGTTTTCGCTGAAATCTAAAAGTTCTCTCCAAACCACATTATCATCGAAGAACAGCCCGACATTTGGTTTGTCTAGCAATACGATTTGTTCTTTTTGTCCATCTTTGATCAAGATTTTGCAACTTCCAGAAACAGCAATGTAAACTTGTTTAAGTTTTTTATGAGCGTGCTTTCCACGAATTGTGTTCGAAGAATTTTTGAAGAGATAATAAATTCTCTTAATATCAAAAGGGATATTCTTGCAGGATTCGATTGAGACCAACGATCCTCTCTCATCGCAGAAATTTTTAAATTCTAAAAATTTGATCATATGAATTTAGTAAATGTAAACCTGTTCTAAATATTGGCGATAAGGGGAGTTTTTTTTGTATTTTTCAACTAATAATCTGAACTGCTCCTTATTGATGAAGCCTTTTCTATAAGCCATTTCTTCAATACAAGCAATCTTCAAACCCTGACGTTTTTCAATGGTGTGAATAAATTGTGAAGCTTCCAAAAGAGAGTCAGGAGTTCCGGCATCAAGCCAAGCAAAGCCACGCTTTAATCTGACAATTCCGAGTTTTTGTTTCTTTAAGTAAGCGTTGTTTACGTCAGTAATTTCAAGCTCTCCGCGATCAGAAGGTTTAAGATTTTTGGTGATTTCGGCAACTTTAGAATCGTAAATATAAAGTCCGGTAACCGCTAAATTTGATTTTGGTTTTTGTGGTTTTTCTTCGATCGAAATGGCTCTTTCTTCTTTTTCATCAAACTCGACAACGCCGTATCTTTCAGGGTCTGAAACGTGATAAGCAAAAACTAATCCGCCGATAGAACCGTCTTCGATTTGGGTAATTCTGTCTTTCAAATCGTTACGATTAATTTGATTTCCGTAGAAAATATTATCGCCCAGAATCAAGCAAACACTGTCATTGCCGATAAATTTCTCGCCGATCAAAAATGCTTCAGCAATTCCTTTTGGCTGATCTTGAACAGCGTACGAGATTTTGATTCCGTAGTTTGAACCATCGCCTAAAAATTTCTCGATATTTGGAGTATCTTGTGGAGTCGAGATAATCAAAATGTCTTTGATCTCAAGGCTCATAAGGGTTGTGAGTGGATAACAAATCATCGGTTTGTCGTAAACCGGAAGTAGTTGTTTACTGATTACATTTGTAAGAGGAGCAAGTCTGGTGCCACTTCCACCAGCAAGAATAATACCTTTCATTTAGCAAAAATTATTCGTTCATTAAAAAAAATCTTTCTTTGTGTTTCTCGGTGAAGTCTTCAATCGTAAGCTCAGTAGCGTTTGAGCCAGAGTTCATAGTTAAAACTTTTCCAGTGTGATAGTTACCATCAGCACTATCGAAAAAATTAATAATAGAACCTTCTCTAACCAAATTTCCAGCTTCTATTTCAATTGCAGAGTTTTTTTTAGGATCAATTCCATCCCAAGCAAAGCAATAAGAAGTTGTAAAAAATGTCGCAAAAATGGTGGTTACAATTCGTGGTGATATTTTCATAAATTATTTGGTGATTTGTTGTTGACATTTTGAAAGGTGACATGTCTATTGCGCGCCCTTCTTGAAACACAGAATAAAAACCACACAACAAAAAATCCAAAGAAATCTTCACATCTTTATTTCGGGGCGTAGCGCAGTCTGGCTAGCGCATCTGGTTTGGGACCAGAGGGTCGGGAGTTCGAATCTCTCCGCCCCGACCACTTTTTCGTCGTCTTTTGGCCGCTAGCGTCGTTGCAAAAAATTTTTATTCGGTTGTGTACATCTGTGTACACGCCCTCATAAAAATTTTTGTCGCCTAGCTATCGACCAAAATACTTAGAAAAAGTTCCTCCTCAGTTTTGGAATTTTTTTCTCTTTTCTTTATTTTTAGTTTGTTTTCGGGGTGTCTTTTTCGAAGATGGTTCCGCTTACTTCATTTTCGTCGTAGAGAATAACGTCTTTTACAATTTCAGAATTAATGTCGCGGAAGGCTTTTAGCGCGCTGTCGATTTCGGAGGCGCTGACGCCGACTGAGGCGAGGGCTAGTTTGCTGAGTTGTAAGCCGGTTTCCATATTTTTTGAAACGACCAGACTGGCGCCGACTTTTTTAAATCGCTCGGCATTGTTGATGCTTTCTGATTTGGTCACAACTGCAGTATTGGGAAAATTTTCGTGAATGAAACGTGTGATCTTAATACAAGCGATTTCATCTTCCATGGCGATGATTACAGATTCAGCGCGCTCAATTCCGATGTAGCGCAAAATATCAGCATTTAACGCGTCGCCGTAATAAATATTATAGCCGTTATTTTTTTCGATGTGAACAACGCGATGATTGCTATCCAAAATCACGTAATTCAAACCGCGTTTACGCAAAATATAAGAAACGATACGACCAACTTTGGTGAAGCCGATAACAATAACGTGTTTTGAAAGTTCGTCGATTTCTCTTCTGATTTTATTGTCGCGCAATACGTCTTTTGTATAAAGTTGTGCTTTAATTCTGCGGCCTAAGTTGGCAAGAAGTGGGGTCAAAGCCATACTGAAGGTAACGACTGTCATCAAAAATTGTGACAAATCTGATTCCATAAAACGTTGTTGTACGGCCATTACGAATACTACGAAACCAAATTCGCCACCTTGTGAAAGTAGAAGTCCGGTGTGAATTGCTGGTGCCATAGGAAAGCGGAAAACGCGGCACAATAAAATGATAATTGAAGATTTGATTACGATTAAGGCGAGGGCAGCAGCAACGATGTAAGGGAAGCTGCGTAACAATAAATCGAAGTCAAACGACATACCGATCGTCATAAAAAATAATCCCATCAACAAAGATTTGAGTGAGAGAATTTCTTCTTCAACGCGATATTTGAACTCTGTTTCTGCAACCATTAATCCAGCGATGAACGCGCCAAGAGCGAAAGAAAGTCCCATATAATCGCTCAAATAAGCAGCACCTAAAACTACGATCAAAGTAAAGCTGAGGAAAAGTACTTCGTTTTTTGATTCAGCAATTAAGCGATAAATTGGACGTAGGAGAGAGCGACCAACTGCAAAAATTATCACCATCGCAACAATCGCGTCAAAAAATGCGCCGCCAAGAGCCGGAAGAATTGCCACCTCTTTTTTTGATAATAAAGGCAATAAAACCAAAACTGGAATTACCGCTAAATCTTGCATCAGTAGAACTGAGAAAGATAAGCGTCCTACGCGAGTTGATTCTTCGCCATTTTCGGAAATTACTTGCAATACAATTGCTGTTGAAGACAAAGCTAGAGCGCTTCCGATTACAATTGACGCTTCAATATTAAGCCCGACAAAGTGTACGCAGATAAATGAAATTAAGGATGAAGTTAGAAGGATCTGCAAGCTACCGAATCCTAAAACATATTTACGCATCGCCATTAATTTGCCGAAAGTTAATTCTAATCCGATGGCAAAAAGTAGGAAAACCACACCAAGTTCGGCAATCGAGCTGGTGGTTTCAATACTGGTCAGAACTCCAAATCCGAAAGGTCCGATAGCAGCGCCAGAAACCAGATAACCCAACGCTGGGCTTAGTCCGAATTGTTTAAAAATAATTACAATCGCAACTGAAGCGAATAGTAAAATTAATATGTCGCGAAGATAGCTGATGTCGTGCATTTTGAGAGATTATGCTGTGAGGTTATTTGTGATTTAGGCTTTTTCAAAACTTTGTTTCCTCAAATTTAGCAATTTTGAAATTCTAAAATTGTCTTTTGAGATTTGCCTTCTTATAAAATCGCTCTTCATAAAAACCGCGCTTGTTACAGGCAAGAAACTTTTAAAAAATCTCCTAAATAAATGACTATTCTTTCTGATATATCGATTGCTGCGCTTGCAAAATCACAAAAAATGATCGAACCGTTTACTGAAAACCAAGTTAAATTCGACGATAAAGGTAATAAACTTATTTCTTACGGAAACTCTTCTTATGGCTATGACGCTAGAGTTTCCAACGAATTTAAGATTTTTACTAATATCGATTCAGCAGTTGTTGATCCGAAAAATTTCTGTGAAACTAGTTTTGTAAATCGCACAACTGAAGTTTGTATTATTCCGCCAAATAGTTTTGCTCTGGCTCGTACAGTTGAATATTTCAGAATTCCGAAAGATGTTTTGGTGGTTTGCGTTGGTAAATCAACTTACGCACGTTGCGGAATTATTGTGAATGTAACTCCGCTTGAACCAGGTTGGGAAGGTCATGTTACTTTAGAGTTCTCTAATACAACTCCACTTCCTGCGAAAATTTATGCCGGTGAAGGTGCCTGCCAATTTTTGTTCTTTAAAGGTGATCAACCTTGTGAAATTTCTTACGATAAAAGAAATGGTAAATATATGGGACAAACTGGCGTTACTCTTCCTAAAGTTTAATCCGATTACTATGAGCAGAATCTGGTTGGTATTTTTTTTATTGATGAGTACAAATGCCGTGGCGCAACAAATGCCGATGCAGCAGCAAATGCCAGAGCAATTACAACAAAATACCGGACAGTTTTCGCAATTGTCAGAATATTGGCAAGTTGCACCACAAGCGGCTCCAATTCTAGAAGCTCCACAACCAATTCAGCAGCCAAAGCCAAATTCCGAAGATGCTAAAAAAACTTTGGCAATTTTTAACGAAAGAAAACCTACTCCTTCAAGGTTTTTTACTGCTGATATTTCGATGCCAGATCACTTTGCTACCAGCAATAATTTGGCAAAAAAACCAGGATCTTTCTACCGTGCTTTTGGAGAAATAATATTTGTGAAAGGCACAATTGTTGATTCTTTCGGTGTACCAATTGAAGGTGCCGTTGTCGAAATCTGGCAAACTAACGCTGCAGGAAAATATCACACTTTACTTGATCCAGACAGCGAATTTGTTGATAAATATTTTAGCATGTCAGGTCGTGCGATCACAGATAATATGGGTCAGTACGACTTTATCACAATTATGCCGGGTTCAAATCCTGGACGTGCTCCACACATTAATATGAATATTTATCAGGAAAAATTCGGTAAACTTGAAACTGAAATGTATTTTGAAGATCATCCTTACAACGAAGGCGATTACCAATATTTGGCCTATAATTTGGAGGATCGAAAATTGCTTACTGCCAAAGTTCGTCGTTCTAATTTTAATGATAAAAGTTCGATCAAGATTTGTACTTTCAACATTGTGATGCGTGGCGTTCACCAATATAAAGCTTATTAATCCGCTTCCGCTGGCGCTACAGCGCGATTTTTTTTAAATTATGAAATCTCAAAGACAGTTACAAATCGGCGAAAATATTAAACGCATCATGTCAGAAATTTTTTTGCGTGAGGATATTTTAACCGTTCCAGGAAGTTACATTACTATTTTGGAGGCTGACGTGAGCCCTGATGCCAAGAATGTTCGCTTCTATATCGACATTTTTGGAAATGAAAAAATGCACGATAAAATTGTTGAAAAACTCAACGAGATGAAACCTTTCTTTCGTCATCAATTGGCAAAAAAAATTACACTTCGAGTTGTTCCAGAAGTTACTTTTATGCTGGATAAAACTCAGTCGAAAGCAATTGATTTGGAAAGGTTAATCGCCGACGAAGCCGCTAAATATCAAGAACCACAGACTAAATCAAAAAAAGTGGCAACCAAAAAAACAGCGACAAAAAAGAAAAAATAAGATGAAAAAAATTTCTATTTTGGGATCGACTGGATCGATTGGAAAAAGTACGATTGAAGTAATTAAAAACGCGCCGGAGAATTTTGAAATTGTTGCTTTGGTGGCAAGGAATGATGTCAAAAAATTGATTGAGCAAGCTTTGTTGCTCAAGCCTTCACACGTTGTGATCGAAAATGAATCTTTGTTTGCTGAATTAAAATCGGCTTTGGTTTCTCTCCCAAAATGCCAAGTTCATGCTGGCTCGAAAGCAATAATTGAAGTGGCAAAAATTAAATGTGATTTGGTTTTATCAGCAATTGTTGGAGCTGCGGGAATGTTGCCAACTTTAGCAGCGATTGAAGCTGGGTCGCACATTGCTTTGGCTAACAAAGAATCTTTGGTTTGTGCTGGTGAATTTTTAGTCAAAGCTGCACGTCGCAATGAAGTAAAAATTATTCCGGTTGATTCCGAACATAATGCGATTTTTCAGATTTTTGAAAACGATAATTTGCAACAAATTGATGCGATTACTCTTACAGCTTCGGGCGGTCCGTTCTTTAATAAAGATGTCGATTTTGCAACGATCACTGTTGAACAAGCGTTAAAACATCCAAATTGGTCGATGGGCGCGAAAATTTCGATCGATTCGGCGACCATGATGAATAAAGGTTTAGAGATGATCGAAGCTTTTCATCTTTTTCCGCTGCAAAAAAATCAGATTAAAATTTTAGTGCATCCACAATCAATTATTCACGGAATGGTTGATTATTCTGATGGCTCAACTTTAGCGATGTTAAGTAAGCCTGACATGCAAGTTCCCATTTCTTACGCGCTGGCTTTTCCAAAAAGAATGGCGATTAAACACGATAAACTTGATTTAGCGAAGTTGCAGAATCTAAGTTTTTTTGCGCCAAATGACGTAAAATTTCCCGCGATTAAACTTTGTCAGGAAGCTTTGGAGATTGATGGAAGTGCTCCGGCAGTTTTGAATGCCGCGAATGAAATTGCGGTTGAAAGATTTCTAAAGAACGAAATTTCCTTCGATAAAATTACTAAAGTTGTTGCTCAAACTTTGGAGAAAATTACTCACAAAGAAGTAAGTTCAGTTGAAGAAGTATTATCCTTTGATGATCAGGCCAGAAAAATAGCGGCAAAAATATCTTAATTTTAGTCATCAAAATTAATTCAAACCACAGGGTTGAACTTTAGAAGTTGATGTATAATTTGCCCCGCCTCTCGATTTTTTTCGAAGAAATCCCTCTAACAACTTGAAATCGCTATTGTGAAACCAATAAAAAATCAGCCAACACAACAAAACAATTTTGATAAATTATTTCGTATTAATGAACAGATCAAAGCCCGCGAAGTAAGGTTGATTGATCATGAAGGGAAAATGGTTGGAGTGGTAGGAACTTCCGAAGCTCTCAGAATGTCACAAGATGTCGGCTTAGATTTAGTTGAGGTTTCGCCAAATGTAGTTCCTCCAGTTTGCAAGATCGCAAATTTTGGTAAGATGAAATACGAGCTGCAGAAAAAAGCCGCAGATGCCAAGAAAAAACAAAAAGTCGTCGAAGTTAAAGAAATCAAAATGACGATTAACATCGGTAAAGGTGACTTTGACACTAAGATCCGACACACCAAAGAGTTTATCGAAAAAGGAAATAAAGTAAAAGTTAGTATTAGAATGAAAGGCCGTGAAATCACTCACCAAGATTTGGCAGAAAAGATGATGCAAGATATTTTAAGAGATACAGAAAGTTTCGCAAAGCCTGAGGTGCCACATAGATTGGAAGGTATGCAGATGGTAGTTATTCTTATCAAAAAATAATTTTAAAAATTTTTATGGAAACGATGCAAAATCTTATCGACCAGGTTATTAGCTTCTCTCATCAAAAGAAGTATGAGAAGAACTTTTTTCGTGAAAAATTTCTCGATTTTACAAAATTATTTTACTTGCAAAATCAAGGTCGTGATTTCGTCAATTACTCAGTTGAGGAGCTACACAATGCTACTTTTTTAAGCTTTAATTTTGCCGCTGAAAAAAGCAGTACTTTCAAAGTTAGAATTTATAACCCATCACAAAGTGTTGATGGTTTTGAATCAATGAACACTTTCTTAGAAGTTGTTGCTGATGACATGCCATTCTTGGTTGATTCATTGGTTGGACATTTAGATAAAATCGGTATTCGCATTAAAAATATTGTTCACCCAATTTATTTGGTGACTCGTGATGCCAAAGGTAATTTGCAATCAGTTACTGATAAAAAAGATGCTAAACAAGAATCAGTAATTCAGTTCCATTTAGATAAAATTACTAGCAGTGCTGACATTGAGATGTTGCAGGAAAATATCTCTAAGATCATTGAAACTCTAGTATTGGTCGTCAGTGATTGGAAGAAGATGATGGCAATGGCAAAAACTGCTCAAGGTCAAATTGATAATGCTAAAAAAATTGTAAAAAATCCGAAAGAAATCAGCGAAATCAAAGATTTCATTGATTGGATGATTGAAGGAAACTTCATTCTTTTAGGCGCAAAAGAATTTAATATTAAAGAAGCTGAAAAAGGTTCTTACAGATTGGAAGAAGTTAAAAAATCTGGTCTTGGTGTTTTTTCTTCGCCTTACGCAGACGTGTTGCCAGAAGTTCTAAATTCTTCAGTTGATGAAGTTTGTGATTCAGTAAAAGAGCCTTACGTTATCGAAATTTTGAAATCACGTTACAGATCGCGTATTCACAGAATTTCTAACGCTGAGCGTATCCGTATCCAAAAAATTTCTGAAGATGGAAAAGTTGTGGGTGAATATAGATTCATCGGTTTGTTCACTTCTTCAGCTTATAGCCACAGCCCAAGCACCATTCCTTTGGTGCGCAACAAAATCGCTCGCATCATTGAAGATTCTGGCTTTACTAAAAGCAGTCACAACTACAAAGACTTGATCTCAGTTCTTGAATCTTATCCGCGTGATGAATTGTTCCAAACCAATGCCAACGATTTACTTCGTATCGCAACTGGTATCGTAGCAATTTGTGGCAGATCACAAGTGAGATTCTTCCCACGTAAAGATAAATATAATCGTTTCGTTAGCTGCTTGATTTTCACACCAAGAGACCGCAGCAATTCTGAACTACGTGAAAAAATCAAAGACTATCTTGCTAACATTTATAACGGTGAAGTTGCTGATTCATTTGTTGAAATTACTGAGTCAAAACTTACGCGTTTCCACGTGATCGTTCGTACTAACAACGGCATCCCAACCGTTGATAACGCTAAGGTTGAACGTGAAATCACTAACATGACCAAAGTTTGGAGTGATGATCTTAAAGAAGCAATTTCAGCAAAATTTGAGAATGAAAAACGCATCGCGCTTTTCGCTAAGTACCAAAATGCTTTCTCAGTAAGTTACATCAACCGTTTTGATCCAAAACGCGCCGCAATTGATATCGCACGTGTTGAAGAATGTTTAGGTAAAAACTCGATCATCTTTAACTTATATCGTTCTTCGGATACTTTGGCAGAAGAAATCACCGAGTTGAAAATTTATAACCCGCAAAAAGAACTAATTCTTTCTGAAATCATGCCGGTCTTAGAAAGTTTTGGTTTTAACGTGATTCAAGAACATACTTATGTTGTGAGTCCGGAAGAAGATGATCGTAGAAATCCTAATAAAAAAGTTTGGATTCATTACTTCCATTTAAACCTCAGCAAAAAAGGCGACAAATTCTCTGAAAAAATCAAAATCAACTTCGAGAAAACTATCTCTTTGATTTGGAATAATACCGTTGACGTTAGCATGTTGAACCGCTTGGTTGTTGCAGCTGACTTAGATTGGAAACAAATTTATCTACTTCGTGCTTACACTAAGTATATCTACCAAACAGGTTTTAGATATAGCCAAGCTTATATCGCAGAAGTTTTGGTTAAATATCACGATATCACCAAACTTTTGGTTGAACTATTCGAGGTAAAATTTGACCCATCTTCAAAATCAAGCCTGACAGACAGACAGAAAAAAATCGAAGCCATTATCGCTGAGATTACCAAAGGTCTAGCGCAAGTTAAAGATTTGTTGGATGATGCGGTAATCAAAAAATTCTTAAGTGTAATTCGCGCTACACTTCGTACCAATTATTACCAATCTTCAAAAGAAGGTGAGTTTAAAGGTTACGTTTCATTCAAGTTTGATTGTAAGCAAGTTTTGGATCTTCCGCTTCCACTTCCTTACGCCGAAATTTTCGTATATTCTTCGACAATGGAAGGTATTCACTTGCGCGGCGGACGTGTTGCTCGCGGTGGATTGCGTTGGTCTGATCGTCACGAAGATTTCCGTACCGAAGTTCTTGGCTTGATGAAAGCGCAAATGACTAAAAATGCGGTAATCGTTCCAGTCGGTTCTAAAGGTGGTTTCGTTGTAAAAAAACCAACAGCAGGATTAAGCCGTGACGAAATTCAAAAAGATGGTGTTTCATCTTACCAAACTTTCTTACGTGGTCTTTTAGATGTTACTGATAACGTGATCGAAGGCAAAATTGTTCATCCAAAAGATGTTGTGATGCATGATGCGGCAGATCCTTATTTAGTTGTTGCTGCCGATAAAGGTACCGCAACTTTCTCAGATATCGCGAACGGAATTTCAGCTGAATATAATTTCTGGTTAGGTGATGCCTTCGCTTCTGGCGGTTCAGTTGGTTACGACCATAAAAAAATGGGTATTACCGCTAAAGGTGGTTGGATTTCAGTTAAAAGACATTTCGCTGAAATGGGTCACGATACACAAAGTCAAGATTTCACCTGTGTTGGTATTGGTGATTTGGCTGGTGACGTATTTGGTAATGGAATGTTGTTATCAAAGCACATTAAGTTGGTTGCTGCTTTCAACCATATGCATATTTTCTTTGATCCAAATCCGGATGCAGCTAAATCATTCGAAGAACGCGTTCGCATGTTTAATTTACCACGTTCATCTTGGATGGATTACAACCAAGCTTTGATTTCTAAAGGTGGTGGAATTTTTGAGAGAAGCGCTAAATCAATTAAAATTTCTCCAGAAGTAAAAGCAGTTTTGGACATTTCCGAAGATGAGCTTGAACCAAATGAATTGATTAAAGCGATTTTAAAAGCTCCGGTCGATTTGTTGTGGAACGGCGGTATTGGAACCTACGTAAAAGCTGCTGATGAAACTAACCAAGATGTTGGCGATCGTGCTAACGATAATCTTCGTATCAACGGTTCAGATTTACGTTGCAAAGTGATCGGTGAGGGTGGAAACCTTGGATTCACGCAAAAAGGTCGTATCGAATATGCTTTGAAAGGCGGTCGTGTTAATACTGATGCGATGGATAACTCAGCTGGTGTAGATTGTTCAGATCATGAGGTGAACATTAAAATCGCCTTGATTCAAGCTATGCGCGGCAAAAAAATCACTTTAGAAGAAAGAAATAAATTCCTTGAAAGCATGACTGACGAGGTTTCTCACCTAGTTCTTTCTGATAACAGATTGCAAACTCAAGCAATTTCGATCGCGTTTTCGCAAGGTGTATCAAGCCTTGGAGATCAATCGCAATTCTTGGATCGTTTGGAAAAATCTGGTTTGTTGAACCGTAAAATTGAGTTTTTACCGGCAAGAAAAGAAATTGACAAAAGACAGAATGATAAAGTCGGTATGACTCGTCCGGAACTTTGTGTGATGCTGGCTTACTCGAAAATGGATATTTACAACTCGTTGCTAACTTCCGACTTGTTAAAAGATAAATATTTCGAGCAAGAGCTATTCTCATACTTCCCGAAAGCAATGCAGAAAAAATTTGCTGACGAAATTGCAACTCACCAACTTCGTAACGAAATTATTGCAACTCAACTTACAAACTTCGTGGTTAACCGTGCTGGCATTACTTTTGTAAGTCAACTTTGCCAGGAAAGTGGGTTCGCAATCTCTGACGTGGTGAAAAATTTGGTGATTGCTTGTGATTCGTTCAGACTTCGCGAAATCTGGGAAGAAATTGAAAAATTGGATGGTAAAGTTGATCCAAAAATTCAAGCTCAGATGTTTTTGGCTTCAAATAAATTGTTGGAAAGATCAGTATTGTGGTTGTTACGCAACCAATCAAAAGGTGCTCTTTCTCCGGTAGTTACGCGTTTCAGAAAAATTGCCGACGAGCTTTCTGCTTTGTTGTCAGAAGTCTTAGCACAAGCTTCACGCGAATCTTTTGAGCGTAAAATCGATAGATATTGTTTGAATAATGTTGAGCGCAAATTGGCGAGCAAAATTGCTTCGCTTGATCCACTAGCTTCAGTATTTGACATCGCTGAAATTTCAGCAGCTTCGAACTTTGATTTGAAAATTATCGCTAAAGTTTACTTCTCTGTCGGTAACAGATTCTCTTTGAAATGGTTACGTAGCAAGGTTTCAAGCATCAATTATGAAAATCATTGGCAGAAACTTTCCTCCAAAACAATTTTAGAAGATTTGTACAGCTATCAAATGAAGATTGCGAAAAGCATCGTTGATTCAAGCAGCAAAGATAAACTTCTTTGCGAAGCTGATTCGATGAAAAATTGGATACAAAAATCTGACTTTTTGGTTGATCGTTTTGACAACTTCATTTCAGAATTGAAGTCACAACCAAATCCTGATTTGTCAGTTTTTATTGTGGCCTTAAATCGTTTGAAACCTTTGGTTAACTAAACTTATTTAACCAATTCCTTGTCATCCTGAACAAAGTGAAGGATCTCGTGAGTTTATCTTCAAGAGATCCTTCACTTTGTTCAGGATGACAGGAATTTTGCATTTATGCGGTCGTGGCGGAATTGCCAAGTCCCCTTTAGGGGATTTAGGGGTGATTTTTCTATAATCGTTTTGTGCGGTCGTGGCGGAATTGGTATACGCGCAACGTTGAGGTCGTTGTGGGGTAAAACCCGTGGAAGTTCAAATCTTCTCGACCGCACCAAATTTATATTCAACATTTCCTATGAAACTTCTCGTCCTAAAAGAAAATGCAACTCACGAAAATCGCGTAGCACTTACGCCAGATTTAGTTGCTAAATATCAGAGATTAAATGTTGAGATTTTTGTTGAAAAAGGTGCGGGTGAAAACTCTGGAGTTGCTGATGCAGTTTATGAAAAAAATGGTGCAAAAATCGTTACCGATATCAATCAAATTTTACCAGAAATTGATGTAGTGATTTCAGTACAAAGAACTGAAATTGATCTTGCAGAAGTTAAACCAAATCTTGTTTTTATCGCCTTACTAAATCCAGCTTTCCAAAAAGAGAAAGTTGCAGCTTTAGTTAATGCAAAAATCTCAGCTTTTGCTTTAGAATTAATGCCGCGAATCACTCGCGCTCAAAGCATGGATGTTCTTTCATCGCAAAGTAATTTGGCTGGATATGTTTCTGTGCTTGAGGCAGTTCATAACTCATCAAAAGTTGTACCAATGATGATGACAGCAGCAGGCACAATCTCGGCGGCGAAAGTTTTAGTTCTTGGTGTTGGTGTCGCCGGATTACAAGCTATCGCAACGGCAAAAAGACTTGGTGCAATCGTAAGTGCTTTTGACGTTCGTGCGGCGGCAAAAGAGCAAGCGCAAAGCCTTGGAGCTAAGTTTATTGAAGTAAAATCTGATGAAAAATCTGATGGAGTTTATGCTGGTGAAATGAGTGAAGATTACAAAAAACGTCAGCAGGAATTACTGAAAGAAACGATTAAAACTCAGGATGTGGTTATTACAACCGCATTAATTCCTGGTAAAGCGGCGCCAATTTTGATCACCGAAGAAATGGTGAAATTGATGAAACCAGGATCTGTAATTGTTGATATCGCGGCCGCAAATGGTGGGAACTGTGCTTTAACTCAAAAAGGCAAAATCATTCAAGTTGATGGTGTGAAAATTATCGGTCACGAAAACTTTCCAAGTTTAGTTGCAGCGGACGCCAGCAAATTATTCGCGAAAAACGTCTTTAATTTCTTTGAACTTTTAGTGAATAAAGAAACTAATTCTGTCGCGATCAACCGCGAAGATGAAATCATTAAAGCGACTTTGATGGCTTAACAACTTTGAAAACTGAGGCGTAAATGGTTATCGAGAAAAAAGAAAATGTTTACGAATCAGAGTTTGGTATCGATCAAAACATCAAAAATCGTATTTTAAATTCGCTGGAAAATGATCTTACCAGCCAAGTTAAAAAATTATTCCTCGAGCTGCATCCTGCAGATCAAGCTGACTTCCTTTCCTCATTAAATTTTGAACAACGAATTAATCTGATCGCTATTATTGCGTCAGAATTTGATCCGGAAATTTTAACTTATCTCGACGATAAACTCAAAAGTGATGTTATTGAACTTTTGGGAAGTGAAAATTCTGCCAAAGCGATTGATCAACTTGAAACTGAAGACGCAGTTCAGGTTATCGAAACTCTCGAAAATGATGGCATTAGCGAAATTCTTGATCACGTTTCTGAAGAGAAAAGGAGTGAGATTGAAGAAGCTTTATCTTATCCGGAAAATTCGATTGGTCGTTTGATGCAACAAAGTTTTGTGGCGGTAAAGCAAGATTGGAGCGTTGCACAGGCTACTTATCACTTACAAAATACCCCAGATCTTCCCGATGATTTTCACAATATTGTAATTGTTGATGATGATTTTCGTCCGATCTCTGAAGTTAGTGTCAGCAAAATTTTGAAGAAAAAGAAACAAGTTTTGATGTCTGAAATTATGGCTGACAAAGAAGAGCTAATGTTGCTTTCCGCCAATATGGATAAAGAAGAGGGTGCACAACTGTTCAGTAAATATTCCCTCGATTACGCTCCAGTTGTTGATGAAAAAGGAATTCTGGTCGGCGTAATTTACGCCAATGACGTGATTGATATCTTACAAGAAGAAGCTGAAGAAGATATTTTGTTACTTGGTGGTGTAAACGATATCAACTTATATGCATCATCATTTACCACTGCGAAGTCTCGTATTTCTTGGCTTTCAACTAGTCTTATTACCAACCTTTTTTCAGCAACTATCATCGCTTTTTTTGCTGGAGAAATTCAAAAAATTGTAGCCTTAGCTGCTTTGTTGCCAATTGTATCTTCTCTTTCTGGAAATTCTGGAACCCAAGCCTTAACAGTTTTGGTAAGAGCAATTGCTACTAAAGAGATCGAAAATATTTCTTTGGGAAAAATCTTTTTAAAAGAATTCTTGGTAGCATTCATAAACGGCGCAACATTGTCGGCTGTTGCCGCTCTAGCATGTTATTTTTGGCAGCACGATCTTTATTTGAGTTTAGTTTTTGCTGCTGCAATTTTAGCAGCGATTACACTTTCAGGATTCTTTGGTGTATTTATCCCGTTAGTTTTACATCGTTTAAAATTTGATCCGGCAATTTCTTCTGGAGTATTCCTTACAACTATGACTGACATGTTCTCGTTTTTAACCTTGCTCGGATTAGCAACTTTGGTCATGTAATTTTCGAATTATTGTGGTTCTGAAAATTCAATCTACTAACAAGATATAGTTGCTGATTTTTTGTTATTGCGAGCATGAAAAAATAACACACAATCTTGATAATCCTGCCTATAAAAAATTGCAGATTATTTTTTCGATTGTTAAATTTTACCGCGTAATTGCTGAAAAAATCCTCTTCTGTATGAAATCAACAAGAAAATCAAAAAGCCTCGATATGTCTTTGAAAATCAACGTTCCAGCCCCTGAGCTATTAAAACCAAAAATTACTATTTTCGGTGTTGGTGGAGCAGGTGGAAATGCAATCAATAATATGATTCGCTCTAATCTTGAAGGTGTGGAATTTATTGCTGCAAACACGGATGCACAATCTTTAACAAGTTCATTAGCGCCAAATCGTATTCAACTTGGAATCGTTACTACTAAAGGTTTAGGAGCCGGTTCTTTTCCGGATCGTGGACGTGCTGCTGCAGAAGAAAATGTTGAAGAAATCGAAAAATATTTAGAAGGAAGCAACATGGTTTTCATCGCTGCTGGTATGGGCGGTGGTACTGGTACTGGTGCGGCTCCAGTTATTGCTAAACTTGCTCGTGAGAGAGATGTTTTGACTGTTGGTGTCGTGACCAAACCTTTCCATTTCGAAGGAAAATATCGCATGGAAACTGCTGAGGCCGGCATCGAAGAGTTGAAGAAATACGTTGATACTTTGATCATTATTCCAAACCAAAATTTATTCAGAATCGCCAACGAAAATACTACCTTTGAATCTGCTTTCAAAATGGCTGATGACGTTTTACACGCAGGTGTTCGTGGTGTTACAGATTTGATTACTATGCCTGGTTTGGTGAATCTCGACTTCGCTGACATCAGAACCATCATGACTAAAATGGGTAAAGCGATGATGGGAACCGGCGAAGCTGAAGGTCCTAATCGCGCTATCGCTGCTTGTGAAGCCGCTATTTCTAACCCGTTACTTGATGATATTTCAATTAAAGGTGCCAAAGGTGTTTTAGTTAATATGACTGGTGGCCCGGATATGACGCTATTTGAAGCTGATTTAGCGGTGAACACAATTCGTAAAGAAGTTGATTCAAACGCTAACATTATTTTCGGTTCGGCCTTCAATGAAAACATGAAAGGCAAAATCAGAATCTCTGTGGTTGCCACTGGTATCGATGTTGATGACTACAGAAAAGATATTGAAAAAGCTTCTGAAGTAAAAGAGTCGGGACGCTTCAAAATTGAGCCTTCGCAAGCTTCAAAAAATAATAGTGCAGTTGTAGGAAAAAGTTTCTTTAATCCAGGAACAATCGCAACTCCAGCAGTTGAGCGTTTTGAAGAAATTGCTGAAACTGATTTGAAGCCAAAACAAACCTTCTTGAAAGAGCCAAACCCGAATTATGGTGTAGAATCTGTTCAAACAATTGAAGAAAAAAAGTTTGACCAATCAAATTTCTTTGCTGAAACAGAAATTGTTGTTGAAGACGAAATTGAAGAGAGAGAAGAATTGGTTAAAGCACCTAAACCTTCTAAAACAGCTGCTCCATCTAAAAAAGAAAAGAAAGATTCTGGATTTAGTTTGTTCAGCTTCATGAATCCGACTAAAAGCAAAAACGATTTACAAGATGATCCAGAAGTAAAATTCACTGATATTATTTCTGAACCAGCTCCTGTAAAAGTCGTTCCTCAGGCTCCAATAATTCAGAAAGCGCAGCCTACGATCAGCCAAGAAAAATCTGATGAAGCTGCTAAAAAACATAAAGAATTTTTTGGTTCGACAATCTTCGATGAAGAAAAAGAAATCGTCGAAGAAAAAATTGAAGACGACATTCTCAACGTTCCAGCATTCTTTAGAAGAAGAAACGGTTAGTTGAATGACGCAAATTTATTTAATCAGCCCGCCAAAAATCGAATTAAAAGATTTTTCGGCGGAGTTGGAAAAAGCCCTCAAAACCACATTAGTTCCAGTTTTCCAGCTGCGTTTGAAAGGTTACGCAAAATCAGAAGTCAAAAAAATCGCCCTCGAATTACAAAAAATCTGCCAAGCCAATAAAACACAATTTATTGTTAATGATGATGTTGAATTAGCTTTGGAGATCGGTGCTGATGGTGTGCATCTTGGTGTAGAAGATGGATCAATCAAAGTTGCTCGAGAAAAATCTCAAAAAATAAATCCTAATTTTGTAATTGGTGCAAGCTGTTACGATTCGCGTCATCTGGCGATGGAAGCTGGTGAGCAAAGTGCTGATTATATTTCTTTCGGAGCATTTTTTGAAAGCAAAACTAAACAATCACGTGGCAAGCCAACCTTGGAAATTTTAGAGTGGGCTAATGAAATTACGAATTTGCCGATTGTGGCGATTGGAGGGATTAATGCTCAGAATTGTAAAACGCTGGTTGAAGCTGGTGCTGATTTTTTGGCGGTAATTTCTTACGTTTGGGAGAATGAGAAAGGTGTCGAGCAGGCTTTGAAGAAATTGGATGCGGTGATTAGATCTGTTTGAATAGGAATTTGATGGTGGTTCGCTAAACTATCAAATCGAGGGTGGCTTACTCAACCCCCCGACCCCTAGCGGGGCCACCCCCCCTTGACAGGGGGGCAAGCAGGACTCGAATCATTGCCCCCCTGTCAAGGGGGGTGGCCCCGCTAGGGGTCGGGGGGTTGAGTAAGCCACCCTCAATCGTAGAGTTCCTTTACTTACCCTCTAGCGTTTCTCGACTACTCTTCTAATTTTACAAACCGTGTTTCTTAACTAAAAGCTCCGCGATTTGAACTGCGTTTAGAGCTGCACCTTTTCTTAAGTTGTCAGAAACAACCCAAAGCGACAGACCATGCGCAACTGATTTATCTTCACGGATTCTTGAAACGAAAACTGGATCTTGAGTTGAAACTTCAACTGGAGTTACAAATTTCATTTCTTGCGGACGATCAATCACAACTACGCCGTCAGATTCATCCAAAATTTTGCGAGCTTGCGCGGCAGAAATTGGTTTTTCAAATTCAACGTTGATCGCTTCAGAGTGACAGTTGAAAACTGGAACACGAACACAAGTTGCTTCAACTTTAATGTTTGGATCCAAGATTTTTTGGGTCTCAACTTTCATTTTCCATTCTTCTTTAGTAACGCCGTCATCCATGAAAACGTCGATTTGAGGAATTACGTTGAAAGCAATTCTTTTACTGAATTTTTTTGGTTCCAAAAATTGGTTAGCATAGATTTTTTTAGTTGAATCGTAAAGTTCATCCATCGCTTCTTTACCAGCACCAGAAACGGCTTGGTAAGTTGAAACCACAATACGTTTGATTTTTGCAATATCGTGAAGTGGTTTTAAAGCTACAACCATTTGAATTGTTGAGCAGTTTGGATTGGCGATGATACCGCGTTTTTTGTAATCCGCGATCGCTTCTGGATTAACTTCAGGAACAACTAACGGAATATCTTTTTCCATTCTGAAATGCGAAGTATTGTCAACTACAACGCAACCCTGAGCTGCAGCACGTGGAGCGTGAATTGCAGAAACTTTTCCGCCAGGAGAAAACAGGCCAATTGATGTTCCCGTAAAGTCGTAATCATCCAAAACTTGTACCGTCAATTCCTTATCGCCGTAAGAAACTTTTTTGCCTAAAGAGTTAGCAGAAGCTAAGGCAACAACTTCATCAGCAGGGAATTTTCTTTCTGCTAAAATATTTAAAATTTCACGACCAACATTTCCGGTCGCGCCAGCAACGGCAATTTTACGACGAGCCATAATATTTAATTTTTGATTTAAGATTTTGATTTTAGATTGTGATGAATTGCGAAAGCCGAAACAGCGTTCACGCGCTTCAATGTAAAACAAGAATCTAAAATTAAAAATGAAAAAATTTTTCGTCATCGCTGGCGAAGCTTCGGGTGATTTGCTTGGAGCGAAATTGATTAAAGAATTAAAAGCGCAGAATCCCGAATCGGAGTTTATCGGAGTAGGTGGAACCTTGATGAAAGAACAAGGATTAAAATCAATTTTTGCGATGGAAGAATTGTCGGTTATGGGATTTTTAGAAGTTCTGCCGCATATTCCAAAATTGCTCAAACGCATTAATCAAACGGCAGAAGTGGTAAAGTCCGAAAAGCCAGATGTGGTGATTACAATTGATTCGCCAGATTTTTGTTTCCGTGTGATGAAAAAATTGCGTGATTTCAAATCAGTGAAAAAAGTTCACATGATCGCGCCATCAGTCTGGGCTTATCGCGAAGGTCGAGCAGAAAAAATTTCCAAGCTTTACGATTTGCTTTTAGCAATCCTTCCATTCGAGCCGCCATACTTTGAAAAATATGGTTTGAAGACAGTTTTTATCGGCAGTCCGATTGTTGAAAATGCGCCTGATTTTTCGCAAAAACCACAAATCAGAAGTGAATTTCGTGCAAAATATAAAATCGCTGAGAACTCAACAGTAGTGCTTTTAACACCTGGAAGTCGTAATGGTGAAGTTGGTAAAATTTTTCCAGAATTTATTGGTGCGATAAATTTATTGGCGGAAAAAAAACGTGATTTGAAAGTTATAATTCCGTTGATCGACAAAACGCGAAATCTTGTAACTGAAATGGCAAAAGATTTAAAAGTGCCATATTTTTTAATCGAAAAAACAGAGAAAAATTCAGCTTTTTTTGCTGCTGATTTTGCTTTTGCCAAATCGGGCACCAATACAGTTGAAATCTCGCTTTATCGTTTGCCGATGGTGATCGCTTATAAGATTAACTTTATTACTCATTTTATCGTCAAAAGAATGGTAAAAATTAAATTTGCCAATCTGATAAATTTAATTTCCAACCGTGAAATAATTCCGGAAATGTTGCAGGATAAATGCCGTTCAGATTTGCTTTTTCATGAGATGGAAAAATTAATTAACGATAAAAATTTAGCGCAAAAACAACTTGATGAAAGCGTATCATCTTTAAAAGAAATGGGACTGGAAAGTCTTGAAAATCCTAGTTTTAAAGCTGCTAAGGAAATTTTAAAAATTTTGTAAAATGTTCAAAAAAATTATTTTATTGCTGATGACTTTTGCAATTTCTTTGCCGTGTTTGGCGCAGGAAGTTGATTGCAGTAAAGACTATTCTTCTTTGGTTGTGGAAGAAAATACTGGTGCGATTTTATACGAAAAAAGATCAGATAAATTTTCTTATCCAGCGTCTTTGGTGAAAATGATGACGCTGTATTTGACATTTGAAGCCTTGGAGCAGAAAAAATTAACTCTGAACCAAACTTTAAGAGTTTCGGCACGTGGTGAAGAGGTGGCAAAAGTCAATAACGGCAACACCATGCATTTGAAAGAAGGTAATAAAATTACTGTGAAAGATGCGATTGCAGCGGTGATTGTAAAATCTTTCAACGAAGCTGCAGTAACTTTGGCTGAAGCAGTTTCTGGTGGTGAATGGGAATTTGTGCGCAAGATGAATAAAAAAGCGCAACAGCTTGGAATGAACAACACCAGCTTCAGTAATGCCAGCGGACTTCACGAAGAAGGGCAATACACCAACAGCTACGATTTAGCGCGATTGGCTTTGGCGCTGAAGAAAAATTTCCCGCAATATTATAAATATTTTGGTCAGAAAAAATTTACTTTTAACGGACAAAAATATGAAAGCCATAATCACGTTTTGCTTGAATATAAAGGCGCAGAAGGCATGAAAACTGGCTTTACTCGTGCTTCAGGTTTTAATTTAGTAAGTGCAGCGAAGAAAAAGGAAACGCGAATTATTTCAATTGTCCTTGGTTGCTCAACGGCAAAAAGTCGTGATAAATTGACTAAAGAATTACTCGATATCTGCTTTAAAAAAGCTCATAACAAAAATGCTAAAAATTCTTTGGTGAAGCTGAATGTAAATGGTTTTGACTATTGTGATAAAAACGAAGCAGAAGAAACGCCTGAAAAACAGTTAGGTGGTTTTTAGAGTTAGATTCTCGAGTAAAGCGTAGCGTTTTCTAGGAGTCGGAAGCCAAACTCACGACTCTTCATATTTGAGTTAGGCAATCCAGTTTTGTGTTTTAACAGCAGCGATTAATTTTCGTCCATTTACGTTTTTGTTGTGCGGCGAAAAATTCTTTTTTGCTTAGTGGTTTTTTCTCAGGATGTTTTTTGACATGATGTTCAAGATAATTTTTATAAGCGAAATCGCCGTTAAAATAGCTAATTAAAAGCTTTAGGAAAGATAGTAAGTTGCGCTGTTTTAGAATTATTTTTCGGGCAGCTTCAAAAACTACAATCCACAGAATTGTCACAAATCCTAGAGCGATAAAAGCAATCAGCTTTTGATTGAAAATCATGTTTTGAGTTAAAGATATTTTCTCAGGATCTGTTATTACTCCTAAATCAAGCTGCGATTGAAGTGAATTCGCCATCGCGAAAAATCCGATTTTAATATTTGGTGAGAATACTTTTTCAAAAACTGCGGTGGTGACAATTGTAAGTAGTATTGCCAGCGGAATTGCTGTGATAAAGAAATATTTCTTCTTCTCGCTTTTGAAAATGATTACAGTTGCTAAAGAAAGGGCGATACCAGCAAGCATCTGATTCGACATTCCAAAAAGTGGCCACAAAATATTCACTCCGCCGTGAGGATCAATTACGCCAAGATACAGAAAATATCCCCAAGCGGTGACGATCACAAAGCTCGAAAAAATCGCCGAAAAGTTTGACGAATTATTGCCTAAAGGTTTGTAAATATTGCCGAGCATGTCTTGCAGCATGAAGCGCGCCACGCGGGTTCCGGCATCAAGAGTGGTTAAAATAAAAATCGCTTCGAACATGATAGCGAAGTGATACCAAAGTGACAACATGCTGCTGCCGAAAGCGGAAGAGAAAATACTCGCCATTCCAAGTGCCAAAGATGGAGCGCCGCCGGTTCTTGAAAATAAAGTGTTCTCGCCCATTTCTGCGGCAAGATTATTCATCATTTCAACGCTGACTGGAAATCCCCAAGACGAAATTGTTGCAACAGCAATTTGTGGATCGCCACCGCCCAAAGCTGCGGCGGAAGAATTAACGGCGAAATAAACTCCAGGTTGCAAAACACAGGCCGCGATCATTGCCATTATTGCGACACAGCCTTCAAGTAACATGCTGCCGTAACCAACTAAAGGAATATCTTTTTCGCTGGAAATAATTTTGGGTGTAGTTCCTGAAGCAACCAGAGAGTGGAATCCCGAGATTGCGCCACAAGCGATAGTGATGAATAAAAATGGAAAAACTTTGCCGCTAAAAACTGGGCCAGAGCCGTCGATAAATTGGGTGAGGGCAGGCATTTGCAGCTCGGGGCGGAAAATCAAAATTGCTACGGCGAGTAAAAAAATCGTTCCGAGTTTTAAAAATGATGAAAGATAATCGCGCGGAGCAAGCAATAGCCAGACCGGAAGAGTGGCGGCGAGAAAGCCGTAAATAATAATACTGATTGCTAAAAATTTGGCATCGCGGTCAAAAAATTGTGAGAGTGCAGGGTTGTAATGGACAATTTTTCCGCCGTAAACCGCGAGCAGAAAAAATGTGATGCCAATTACACTTCCTTCTAAAACCGCGCCAACTCTTATTTTGGATAGATAAATTCCAACAAACATCGCAATTGGAATTGTCATAAAAACTGTGAAGGAGCCCCACGGGCTGTGCATCAAAGCTTTAACAACGATCAAAGCTAGTACGGCAATTAGAACTATAATTATTGTAAGGGTTCCGATTAAAGCCGCGTAGCCAGCTGTTGCGCCGATTTCGTCTTTAATCATTTGTCCTAAACTTTTTCCGTTGCGACGTACTGAAGAAAATAAAATAATCATGTCTTGAACTGCACCGCCTAAAACTGATCCGACTAGAATCCACAAGGTTCCCGGCAAATAACCAAATTGTGCCGCTAAAGTTGGACCAATTAGCGGGCCAGGGCCAGCAATCGCTGCGAAATGATGACCAAAAACAATCCATTTATTTGTTGGGATAAAATCTTTGCCATCATTGATTTTGGTTGCAGGAGTGGGGTGCTTGGAATCGATGTGTAGAATTTTTAAGGCAATCCAAGCACCGTAAAAACGATAAGCAATAAGTTGAGTGCAAATGCAGGCGACTACAAGCCAAAGTGATGAAATTTGTTCGCCGCGAATTATGGCGATTCCACCAAAGGAGATTGCGCCAATAATTCCAATAACAATCCAGGCGAAGAGCTCACGAAAATCTTTTTTCATTTTAGGTTGTATTTTTTTTTACGATCAAAAAAACTGCAATTAATCAAAAATAATGCTTTGGCTCTGATTTAACCAGACCGTCTAAGGGCAATAAAATCAAACATCTACAGCGGATTACATGGCGGAAAAAAATACTCTTTCCATTTTGGAAAACATCAAGAAAAAAATGCAGAAGTTCGATCAAGAGCCAAAGAAGATCGAAACAGTCGCGGGCATTAATGATGAGTTTGAATATATTCCTTCCAGCAAAGCAAAGAGCTCTGATGTTAAAATTGAAGGAAGTGCTGAACAAAAATCTGCCGCTGATGCTGCATCAGAAATTGATAAAGAGTTTGCTCCTAAAACCGGTTCTGAATCGAGCGCAGCTGTGACACCTTCAAAACCAGCTCCGCAAAATTATGGCGGAATAGAAGATGATTTAGGTTTGGATGATTTAAGTGATTTGGAAGATACCTATCAACCGCAAGTTGCCGCTCCTGTTGCTCCTGCTAATGTCAACAAATCTCCAGTAATTCCTGAGCCACAACAAGCTCCTGTAGTTTCCAATCACGATGATTTGCATGAATTAAATTTAGATGATCATCACGAAGAACCTAAGGTTGAAGTTAAAAAAGAAGAGCATGATGAATTCGATTTGAATTTTGATTTAGATTTGGATTTGGAAGAAGAAAAGACTCCACAAGATCCAGTAAAATCTGCAGAACCCGTTGTTACTCCAGTTGTTGAAGCGCCAAAACCAGTCACTCCAACACCACAATCTCCGTCGCAAAATATTGATGATATTGATTTGGACAAACTATTGGCAGAGGAAGATGCATCGCGTAAACAAGGTCAGGAAAAAACAGCACCTGTTATTCCTCCTAAACCAACGATTAGTGCTGATGATGAGGCATTTTTAAAAGAGCTTGAAGCTAGCGACCCGATTAAAACTCAAGCTCCGAATATGCCAATTCCTCCGGTAGCTCAAGTTCAAGCTACACCTCCAGTAACTCCTCCAACTCCGCCAGTAGATAAAAAAGTTGAGGATAAAAAATCGCTTTCAGAAGAATTAGCGCGTGATGTTGATCTTGAAGATTTGGATGATATTGAAGAGCAAATGTTTGCAGATTCATCAGCCAAAACTTCTGAAACTGCCGCTCCTGCTGTGCAAAATTCTCAACCACAACGAATTAAAGAAGAAATTGTAACAGTTAAAGAAGATGTGCTTCCTGAAGTTAAAAAAGAGCATCGTCCAATTGCTCCTCTTGATTTGTCATCTGTTGAAAAAACTTATATCAGTCCTGATAAAGATTTAGAAGAGATGTTGGAAAATCGGCATTTTTCTGAAGTGGCAATGCATCTTTTAGAGTCAAAATTAGATAATTGGCTTGCAGAACATTTACACGGTGTGGTTGAAAAAATTGTCCAAGAAGAGGTGAAAAAATTATTCGATAAAAGGTAATTTTTTCTCAATCTAATTATTAGAATTGAAGGATTTTGTTAGAGTTTAATTGAAGAGAAACTCGCAAAATCCTTAAATTTATTAAATATAACTTTTTAATCTTATTAATTAATTCGGCTTGTAATTTAACCAAGCAGCTGGTTAATTTTTGCACTTCTCTTCCTTTGTAAATCCAATTAAATTTCAAGAAATGGACAAGTTTAACACGGTCACTTCTACTGCTGCGCCATTGCCTTTGATCAATATTGATACTGATATGATCATTCCTAAGCAATTTCTGAAAACCATTGAAAGAACTGGGCTTGGGAAAAATCTTTTTTTCGAAATGCGTTTCGATTTAAACGAAAAAGAAATTGCTGATTTTGTTCTAAACAAACCAGCTTACAGAAATTCTAAAATTTTGGTTGCTAAAGATAATTTTGGTTGCGGTTCAAGTCGCGAACATGCTCCTTGGGCGTTGGTCGACTTCGGAATTAATTGTGTAATCGCACCATCTTTTGCTGATATTTTTCATAATAACTGTTTTAAAAACGGCATTCTGCCGTTGATTTTGAAATCAGAAGAAGTTGATGAATTACTGGCTTTCGCAAATGATGAAAGCAACAGCGTGACGATTGACTTACCAAAACAAGAAGTTCGCGCAGGAAACAAAATCTATAAATTTGAAGTGGATAGCTTTAAAAAATATTGCTTGCTTGAAGGGCTTGATGATATTGGTTTAACACTAAAGAAATCTAACGAAATTTCACAGTTCGAAGTCAGAAATAAAGAGCTGACTCCGTGGCTTTATAGTTAGAGATGAGCAGTAAAAAATAAGGATCAGTATAAATTGCTTTTCTTTGTTTTTTGTTCCTTGTTCCTAAATTTTTTAACAAATTTTTTTTTAAACATGACAATTCTAGCAGGAAAAAAAGGTTTAATTATGGGCGTTGCCAACAATCGCTCAATTGCTTGGGGTATCGCCGAAGAAGCAAAAAAATATGGCGCTGATTTAGCATTTACATACCAAGGCGAAGCTTTGCAAAAGCGCGTTGAACCTTTGGCTGCATCAGTTGGATCTGATATCGTTCTCCCTTGTGACGTTAACGATCCTGAATCTGTAAAAGAAGTTTTCAGAGTTCTTGAACAAAAATGGGGTAAATTGGACTTTTTAGTTCATGCGATCGCTTACTCTGATAAAGAAGAATTGCGTGGTAAATATTTGGACACTAGCCCGAATAATTTCGTGAATACTATGAATATTTCAGCTTTCTCTTTAGTAGCTGTTTCTAAAGAAGCTGAACCTTTGATGAAAAAAGCTGGTGGTGGAAGTGTGATCACTTTGAGCTACTACGGTGCTGAAAAAGTTATGCCACATTATAACGTAATGGGTGTTGCTAAAGCTGCTTTGGAAGCTTCAGTTCGTTATTTGGCAATGGATATGGGTAAAGATAATATCCGTGTTAACGCGATCTCTGCTGGTCCAGTTAAAACTTTGGCAGCAAGTGGAATCGGTGATTTCAGATTGATCTTCAAATGGAACGAATACAACTCGCCACTTCGTCGTAACATCGACTTAAAAGACGTTGGCGGTGCTGGTGTGTTCTTGTTGAGTGAACTTGGATCTGGCGTGACTGGTGAAGTTCTTCATGTTGACGCTGGTTATCACGTTGTTGGTATGAAAGCTCCTGATGCTCCAGATATTTCAATTGTCAAAGACGGCGAATAAAATTTTAAAGCCGCCGGCGTAAAAACCGGCGGTTTTTTTTGGCTTAAATTTATGTTCATCAATCACGATCCTTTTCTTGTAATTATTTCTTCACCTTCGGGTGCTGGTAAATCAACGATTTGCCGCATGGTGGTGCAAAATGATCCTTTAATCAAAATCTCTGTTTCAGTTACAACTCGTGCGCAAAGACCGCAGGAAGTTCACGGTCAGCATTATTATTTCGTCAGCAAAAATGAATTTGCGCAAATGTCGGAGAGAAATGAACTTTTGGAACAAGCTGATGTCTTTGGGAATAATTACGGTACACCAAAAAAATTGGTGGATGACGAATTAAAAAACGGCAAATGCGTGTTGTTCGACATTGATTGGCAGGGTGCGCGCCAAATTAAAGAAAAATTCGATCATGATTCGGTAGTCTCGATTTTTATTCTGCCGCCTTCAATGCAAGAGCTGGAAAGAAGATTGCGTGGTCGTGCTCAAGATCCGGAAGATGTGGTGCAAAATCGAATGAAAAAAGCTAAAGATGAAATCAGCCACTTCGGCGAATATGATTTTGTTTTGGTTAATGACGATCTTAACGCGACTTACAATAAAGTGCGTTCGATCATTGAAAGTAAACGTAGCAGTAGAATCTCGAAATCTGATTTGCAGAAATTTGTTTTACAAAACCTGTCCTAATTCCCATGCACGCATTAATTGATCCAATCATAAATTTTTTAGTTAGTTTCATAAGCCAAGTTGGTTACTTCGGTATTTTTATTGGAATGTTTTTGGAAAGTACGGCCTTTCCATTGCCAAGCGAATTGATTGTAATTCCCGCCGGAATTGCCGCTTCCCAAGGTCAGATGAGCTTGGTTATGATTATTTTTGTCGGCACTTTAGGAAATGTTGCCGGTGCAATTTTTAGTTATTATTTAGCCGAGTTTGCTGGCAGAACGATTTTGTTTAGAATCGGAAAATATATGTTCGTAAAGCCAGAAACGATCATAAAAGTTGAAGAATATTTTAAAAAACACGGATCTATCTCAGTCTTTATTGGAAGGCTTTTACCTGGTTTTCGTCACTTTATTTCTATGCCAGCTGGGATTGCTAAAATGGATATGAAGCTGTTTTGTTTTTATACTACTGTTGGTTCGTTGATTTGGACTACTGTTCTGGCGGTGTTGGGTTATGAAATTGGTGAGAATAAAGAGCTGATTAAGGAATATGTTCACTTAATTATTTTGGGCTGTGTTGCGGTTTGTGCGGTTTTGGTGAGTGGTTATTATATTTATACTAGTTCTCGTAAGAGGGGTTAAGTAAACCCCCCGACCCCTACGGGGCCACCCCCACCCTTGACAGGGGGGCGGGACTCGGACCATCGCCCCCCTGTCAAGGGGGGTGGCCCCGTAGGGGTCGGGGGGTTCTTCTCGCCGAACCTATTATTACAACTTAGCCACCACCGCCTCGATTTTTTTCACCGCTTCTTTCACATGTTGTGACGTAATCAACAAAGGTGGCATAATTCTTATTACATTTTCACCAGCTGGAATTACCAACAATCCTTCTTCGATTAGTTTTTTTACTACTTCGGTATTTTCGATTTTGTCGTTAATTTTAACACCAAGCATCAAACCAACGCCGCGAATTTCTTGAATTACTTGTGGGAATTTTTGCATCAGATTTTGTAGCTCACGTTTTAATTCGGCGCCAACATTCTTAGCATTATCTAAGAAACCATCAGCAAGCATTACATCTAAAACTGACTCGGCTACAGCCATTGCCATAGGATTTCCACCATAAGTTGTACCATGAACACCAAGTGTCATACCGCTTGCAGCATCTTTAGTAGCTAAGCAAGCGCCAAGAGGAAATCCACCAGCGATGGCTTTAGCAGTTGCAATAAGATCTGGTTTTACGCCGTAATAATCATAAGCAAAAAGATGTCCCAATCTTCCCATTCCGCATTGAACTTCGTCAAAAGCGAGTAATAACCCTTTTTCAGTTGCGAGTTTTCTTAATTCTAAAATGAAATTTTTATCAGAAACTCGAATACCTTCTTCGCCTTGAATTGGCTCAATTAAAATGCCGGCAGTATTTTCGGTGATGGCATTTTTTACTGCTTCGATATTGCCAAATTCAACGTTGTCAAATCCTTGAAGAGCAGGTTCAAAACCTTCGATATATTTCTTTTTTGCGGCAGCGGAAATTGTGGCGATGGTGCGTCCGTGAAAAGCACCAGTGAAAGTTATAATACGATGCTTCTGTGGTTGATTTTGTACGTAAAAATGACGACGAATCATTTTAATTACGCATTCCAAGCTTTCTGCACCTGAGTTGCAGAAGAAAACGTAGTCGGCGAAAGTGGCGTTAACCAGTTTTTCTGCGTAACGATTTAGTTCAGAAACATTGTAAATATTGGATACATGCCACAATTTTTTGGCTTGATTAGTAATCGCTGCGACCATCTTTGGATGGCAATGACCGAGTGCATTAACGGCAATTCCTGAGCCGAAATCGAGATATTTTTTCCCCGATTCATCAAATAAATAAACTCCTTCACCGTGAGAAAATGTTACATCGAATCTTTTGTGAACAGGAAGAAGTTTTGTAGAGGTGGTCATTATTAATTGATTTAAGATTTAAGATTTTGAGTTTTAGATTTGCGCGCCTAATTAAAACTTAAATATTAAATCTAAAATTATTTTTTGTGCTTCTTGATTCAATCGAAACCAAAGAAAAAATCCTGGCAGAATTTTTGAAAATTTGCGCCCTTGAAGGATGGAGTCATTCCGCTATTTCTCAGGCGGTTACCAACGCCGGAATTTCGGATAAATTTAGCGATTTAATTTTCGAAAATGGCGTTCTGGAAATTGCTGAATTTTATGTCGAATCCCAAAACAAAAAGTTGTCGAGAAAAATTCGCGAGATTGAAAATTTTCACTCTCAAAAAATTCGCGATAAAATTCGTTTAGCGCTCTATGCCAGGATTGAGTTGGAAAAAGATAACCAAATTGCCTTGCAAAGACTAATTAATTTCTATTTGGATTTTAAAAATTTTACTTCGTTTGAAGTTGGCGTGAAGCCAATGATGCAAGGTATGAAGGCTTGTTTCAAAGTATCTGATTTTATTTGGAAAGAGCTTAACGACCAATCAACTGATTTTAACTTCTACACTAAAAGATTAACTTTAGCGAAAATTATTTTGCGTACTTTATTAGTTTTCGTAAAAGACGATTCAGAAAATTTCATAAAAACTAAAAACTTTATTGATTCTCAAATCGCAAAAGTGATGAAATTTGAGAAGTATAAAATGCAGGCGAAAAAAATTGTCAGTGCCGCTTTTTTGAATGAAGAAGGTGTTCTAAAAACTCCCAAAGAAATCATTAAAAATTTACCATTTTTTCGCTTAATAAAATCTTAAAGAATCATGTCTGCGACCTTTAATACGTTCGATCTAATCTTCTTTGCTTGTTCTTTTATTTTTATTGTCGTGGCCTTCTTTCGTGGTTTTGTGAAAGAAATTTTTTCGCTTTTTATTTGGATTATTGCGCTGGCAATTTCTTATTTCGGAGCACCACTACTTGCTAAGTTGCTGACTTCTTATTCTGGTAGCAAAATGGTGCTAGACGTGGTTTCTCGCACCATGTTGTTCATCGTTTCTTTCTTTATTTTGCTACTTTCAACTTCTGGTTTGGTTAACGATATTAAAGAAAAAATGCCGCCGATTTTGGATCGTTCTCTGGGTGTGTTGTATGGTGTGGTGAAAACTCTTTTAATCTTCGGTGTTTTTTATGCGGTTATTGCAAATCTTTACGGATTTTTGCTTGGCAAAAAACAAGATCCTGATGGCAAAAAAGTTCCAAGTTGGCTTACTGACGCGAGATGCGGCAACATTTTAAGAATAACTGGCGAAACTATTGATCCAGCAGTTGAAGCCTTTATCGGCGCGATTATTAAAAACTTTGAAAAACCGGGAATGTTACCAAAAACTCTTGATGATAAGATTGAGGAAACGCTGGAAGAAAATAACAGTAAAGAGGCAGTAAAAAATCATGAGCTTGATTTGCAAGCTCTTCCAGATGCAGATTCTGATTATGTTGAAGGTGCTGTAAAAAAAATCGAAAAAGAGACCGGTTATGATAAGAAAAATATCGACAAGCTGGGTCGTCTCATCGATGTTATCGAAAAAACTAAAAACTAACTTTCTAAAATTATGTTCAGACTTACAGGAAAAACTGCATTAGTAACCGGCGCAACTGGTGGTATTGGAGCTGCTATCGCTAAATCTTTAGCACAACAAGGCGCAAAATTGGTTTTGTCTTCAACTAAAGAAGAAAAACTTAAAGAATTAGCTGCTGAAATTGGTGGTGATATCAAATATTTGACCTGCAATCTTTCAAACATTGAAGAAGTTGATGCTTTGTTCGATAAAGCTGAAGAGCTTGCTGGTGGTCAAATCGACATTTTAGTTTGTAACGCCGGAATCACTAAAGACGGTTTGATTTTGCGTATGAAAGACGAAGATTTTAGCCAAGTTTTGGACATAAATTTGAAATCAACTTTCGTTTTGAATCGTAATGCCATCAAAAAAATGATGCGCCGTAAATATGGTCGAATCATCAATATCGCTTCTGTTGTAGGTGTTACCGGAAACCCAGGACAATGTAATTACGTTGCTTCAAAAGCTGGTATGATTGGCATGACTAAATCTCTAGCACAAGAAGTCGCAACTCGTGGAATTACTTTGAACTGCGTCGCTCCAGGCTTTATTTCAAGTCCTATGACTGATGCTTTGAACGATCAGCAAAGAGAGGCAATTTTAGCCAAAATTCCTGCGGGAAAAATGGGAGATGCTTCTGATATTGCTAAAGGTGTTGCATTCCTTGCTAGTGAAGATGCTTCTTACATCACTGGTCACACGCTTCATATCAACGGTGGAATGTTCATGAACTAGTAAAATTTTTCTGACGAAAAATTTTAGGTTAATTTGCGTTACTACGCACGGGCAAAGCCCGTGCATTCGTAACAATTTTTTATTTTTTTTAAATGTCTACAACTCACAAAACAAAAGTCGCAATTATCGGATCGGGCCCAGCAGGTTATACAGCCGCAATTTACGCCGCGCGTGCGAATCTTGAGCCGATTATAATCAACGGAAACACTCCTGGCGGACAATTAACAATCACAACTGAAGTTGAAAATTATCCAGGATTCGCCGAAGCCATTCAAGGCCCTTGGTTAGTTGAACAAATGGAAAAACAAGCAGTTCATGTAGGTACAAAAATTTTCCACGATCACATTGTTAAAGTTGATTTTTCTAAACGTCCCCCAAATAAAAAATTTGTTTTAAATGGTGAATCTGGCGATGTTTATGAAGCTGACGCGGTTGTAATTGCAACTGGCGCGCAAGCGAAATGGCTTGGTTTAGAATCAGAAAAAAAATTCCAAGGATTTGGTGTTTCTGGATGTGCAACTTGCGACGGATTTTTCTTTAAAAACCGAGAAGTAATTGTGATTGGCGGCGGAAATAGTGCGGTTGAAGAAGCACTTTATCTGACTAATCACGCTAAAAAAGTTTACGTGGTTCATCGTCGCGACAAATTTAAATCAGAAAAAATTCTGCAAGATCGCTTGTTTAAAAATCCAAAAATTGAAGTGATTTGGAATCATGCTTTGGATGAAGTTTTGGGTAGTGAAAATCCTAAAACTGTTACCGGAGCTCGTTTGAAAAATACTCAAACTGGCGAAATTCGTGAAATGGCAATTGATGGCATTTTCGTGGCTATTGGTCACAAACCAAATTCAGATTTATTCAAAGATACTGGTATTGAAATCGATTCTGAAGGTTACATAGTTACTAAAGCTAACTCTACAGCGACTAGCGTTGCTGGTGTTTACGCGGCTGGAGATATTCAAGATAAAATTTATCGCCAAGCTATAACTGCTGCGGGAACTGGTTGTATGGCAGCTCTCGAAATTGAAAAGTTCTTAGCACATTAGTATTACCAAACTTATTTAAATTACTTTTATGACCGAAGCTCTGACTCTCAAAATTGAAAAAAATGGCGTCGCAAATCTGATTTTTGATTTGCCAAATGAGAAAATTAATAAGCTGTCGAAGCCAGTTTTAGAGGAGTTGGAAAAAGCGATTAATGTAATTGATGGTAATAAAGCGATTCGTGTTTTGCTTATTACTTCTGAAAAAAAAGACATATTCATTGCTGGTGCCGACATTAACGAAATTAAATCAATTACAGATTCAAAAGATGCCTTGGAGAAAGTTTCGCGCGGTCAAAATATTTTAACCAAACTTTCTAAATTAAAAATTCCAACAATTGCTGTGATTGATGGAGCTTGCCTTGGTGGTGGTTTGGAATTGGCTTTGGCTTGTAAATATCGTGTTGCCGTAGTGAATGAAAAAACCAAGTTAGGTTTGCCAGAAGTTAATTTGGGAATAATTCCTGGATTTGGTGGAACTCAACGTTTACCAAAATTGGTTGGGTTACAAGAAAGTTTAAAAATAATCCTTCCGGGAAAAGCAATTGATGCCAGAAAAGCCTTTAAAATTGGTTTGGTTGATGATCTTGCTCGTGAAGAATTTTTAGAAGAAACTCTAAGTAAATTTGTTACCGAAATTTTACAGCATGGTGACAAAAACAAGTTTTTAGCTTTACGTCATAAAGCTGCGAAAAAACGTCGTGTTTTTGAACATCTTTTGTTTGGAAACATTATAGTTTTCTACTTAGCGAAATCAGATTTGTTTTCCAAAACTAAAGGACAATATCCAGCGCCATTCTATGCTTTAGAAGTTATTCGCAAAACCTATGGATCTTCGAAAGAAGAACGTGGTTTACAAATTGAACTTGAAGCCTTTTGTGAATTAGCGGTAGGTGAAATTTCAAAAAATTTGATCGAAATTTTCTTTACTTCGGAAGCTCTAAAAAAAGATTCTGGTGTCGAAAGTGAAGTACAAGTCACTGATGTAAAAAATGCTGCTTTGCTTGGTGCTGGCGTTATGGGTGGTGGAATTGCTTGGTTGTTCAGTAATTATGACATCAATATTCGCGTAAAAGATATTACGCAAAATGCTGTAGCTTTGGGTTATAATCAGGTTATCAAAATTTATAACCAGCTGACAAAAATTAGAAAATATACCAAAAGTCAGGTTGATCTAAAAGTTAATAAAATTACCTCAGCCCTTGATTACTCTGGTTTTGATAAGACTGATTTTGTTATCGAAGCAGTTGTCGAAAATATGGCAATTAAGAAAAAAATCTTGGCTGAAGCTGAAACTAAAGTTGGAAAAGACGTAGTGATTGCTTCTAACACTTCTTCTTTGTCAATTTCAGAAATGGCACGTGACCTACAAAATCCAGAAAGATTTGGTGGTATGCATTTCTTCAATCCGGTTAATCGTATGCCGTTGGTTGAAGTAATTCGCGGCGAAAAAACTTCTGACTCAACCGTGGCAACTATCGTTAAGCTTTCGAAAAAAATGGGTAAAACCCCAATCGTCGTTAAAGATTCTGCCGGATTTTTGGTTAACAGAATTTTGCTGCCATACATGAACGAAGCGGCTTACTTATTTCAAGAAGGTGCCGAAGTTCAACACATCGACAATCTGATCGAAAAATTTGGTATGCCAATGGGGCCTTTTGTGTTGGCTGACGTAGTTGGAATTGACGTTGGTGTGAAAGTTGCGCATTCTCTTCATGAAGCTTTCGGTGAGCGCATGCGTGTTGCTGATGTGCTTGATGAGATCTACAATAATCACAAAGATTTGCTCGGCAAAAAATCAGGACAAGGGTTCTATTTACATAGTTCTAAGGCAAAATCTCACTCGCAAGTTAATCCAAAGATTATGGAAATTGTCCACAATCTAAGAAAAGCAAAATCGATTTCGCGTGTTAAGATTGAAGATTCAGAAGTTGTAGATCGTTGTATTTTGATGATGATCAACGAATCAGCAAAATGTTTGGAAGAAGGCGTAGTTAAAAATGCTCGTTATCTCGATATGGCGATGATTATGGGTGCTGGCTTTCCAGCTTTCCGTGGTGGTGTGTTGCGTACTGCCGATTCTTACGGAATTCAAAAAATTGTTGATCAACTTCGCGAACTTAACAGAAAACATGGATCACGTTTTGCGGTTAGCAAGTTGTTGATTGAAATGGCTGAAAAAGGTCAAAAATTCTATTCCTAAATGAGAATAATTGGAGTCGATCCCGGACTTACCAAAACTGGCTTGGGAATTATTGAAGTCAAAAATAATTCCCTAAGCTTTGTAGCTTCAACTACAATTCATACATCAGCTTCAGACTCGCTTTCTCAGCGTCTGCAAGAATTTCATGATGCTGTAAATGATTTCGTAAAATTGCATCAGCCACATGAAGCGGCGATTGAAGAAACTTTTATAAATAGTAATCCAACTTCCTCGCTTAAACTTGGACATGCTCGCGGCGCTTTAATCTTAACTCTTGGTTTGTGTGGTTTAAAAGTTCATGAATATTCGGCGACAGCTGTAAAGAAAGCTGTTGTAGGAGTAGGGCGTGCAGAGAAACAACAAGTGCAAGCAATGATAAAAATTCTGCTGCCTAAAGCAGGATTTAGAAGTGAAGATGAAGCTGATGCTTTGGCAATAGCGATCTGTCACAATAATTTGAAGCGTAAATTCTAGTTATCCTCTGATTTTCTCTTCTAGAGATTTGACTTCCTGCAAGATGTTTTGATCTGAGTTCATCAATTCTTGCACAGTTTTAACTGAGTGAATCACAGTAGCGTGATTCTTGCCGCCAAATTCTTTGCCGATTGTTGGCAAGCTTTCTGTAGTTAGAATTTTTGACAAATACATCGCGATTTGGCGCGGACGTGCGATTTGACGAGCGCGGTTACTCGAAGACAAATCAGCAACTTTAAGATTATAAAATTGTGCAACTTCTTTTTGAATTTTTTGAATTGTTGGCGCAGTAGCATTAGAAGCGCGAATATAATCGGCTAAAACTTCACGAGCATTTTCTAAAGTAACTTCGGCATCGTCTAAAACTTTACTGCAAACTAATTTGCGCAAAGCACCTTCAAGATCGCGAACGTTAGTAGTAATTTTTTCGGCTAAATAGCTTAAAACTTTCGGGCAAATTTCTTGTTCCATCTGCGCTGCTTTAGCTTTCAAAATTTCTAGACGGTCTTGGTAATCAGGATTTTTGAAGTTGATGATCATGCCGCCAGCAATTCTCGACTTCAGCTTTTCATCAATATTTTCAAGGTCAGAAGGGCGACGATCGCACACCAAAACCACTTGTTTATTTTCTTCGACAAGATGGTTGAAGCTGTTCATAAATTCTTGCTGAGTGCTTTCTTTGCCGGCGATAAACTGAACGTCATCAACAATCAGCACATCAATTGAACGCATTTTTTCTTTGAATTCCATCGCGCCGCCGTTGCGAATCGACTGTACGAAATGGAACATGAATTTCTCAGCTGACAAATAAACCACTTTTTTCGATTTGTCAGATTCTTTGATTTGCCAAGCAATTGCTTGTGCCAAGTGACTTTTACCAATTCCAACATTGCCGTGAATGAAAAGCGGGATTTTGTCGTCGAATAAATTAATTTGAGCATCAATTCCGGCGGCAATTTTAGCCATCGAAAGTGCCATTTTATTGTATTTAGCGCTGACGAAATTTTGGAAAGTATAGCGTGGATTTAACTCAGTTCCAAAAGCAAAAAGATTGTCATGCTTAGAGATGCTGACAACTTTTTGGTCAGTATTGACTTTAGGTTCGAAAATTTCAGCGCTTGGTTTAGCGATATGAATTACAGAGATTCTTTTTAGCTGTGGAAGTAAGTCTAAAGCTACTGCTTTAAGATTTTTTCTCCATGATTTTGATTCAACAAATTCGCGGATAATCCAATCGCGAACGAATTTTGATGGGGCATTAAAAATAACTTCGCTGCTTGAGATTGATGCAATTTCAAGTTCGGAAAACCATTTAGTGAAGTTATCTTCACCAAATTCGGCGCGACAAGATTTGAAGAAATCCGGCAGGAAGTTTGACGACTGATCTTGGATTGATTGTGCTAAAAGCACTTCCGGAGTCATTATTTTTGCTCCCAAGGTAGAGATTCAGCTTTCCAGCCGTTGACTTGTCCTCTTTGTCCAGAGTCGTTAATATCGCCTTCAAATCCGTTGGTTAGGTTGTAGCAATGTTTATAGCCGTTCATCAAAGAGTGGTTAGCAGCTTGATATGATCTAGCACCGCTGCGGCACATGAAAATAATTTTAGCTTCTTGAGCTTTGTCACCAAAAAGTTTGTTGGTTTCTTCGTTTAATTGATCTTCGAAAGATTCATTAACCTCCATTGTAGGCATTAACTGCCAAGGAAGCAAAACCATACGGTTGTTGAATTCCTCAGGGTTTACGGTGCCGATAGATGCGAACTCTTCAAGAGTTCTGACATCTACAAGTACAGAAAAAGTATCTTTTTTCAAAAGCTCAAAAGCTTCTTTTGGGGTAATAGCTGTTACGAATGACATGGGTAATTTTTAGAAACCTGCTTTTTCAACTTTTGCAGGTGAGATTGGAAATGATCCTTAAAAAAGTTGGGCGGATTTTTTGGTAGTAATTCGTCCGAGTAAAGAAGATTATTTTTGATTTTGTGAAATAATGATCTTGACAGTCGACGGAACTAAAAAGCGTCAGGCCTAATCTTTTTCAAGCTTTGATAGTCAAGGCTCTGTGGCTTAGAAACCTTCTTCAGCTTTAGAGAAGAAAGAGATGATTTTTTGACAAGATTTTTTTTTAATTTTTTCTTTTTTGAGAATCAGAATTTTTTGCGGAAATAACTAAAAAAATTCCAAATAAAATCAGAGGCAAAGAGAGCAATTGTCCCATAGTTATATAAGAAAATACAAAACCGATTTGTTCGTCGGGTTCGCGGAAATTCTCGATCAAGATCCTAAATGATCCGTAGAAAGCAAGAAACAAGCCACTTAAACGACCATGCGATTTTCTGATCTTAGTAAAATGATTGAGCGCAAATAGGGTAACAAACAACAAAAGCCCTTCCAGAAAGGCTTCGTAGAGTTGACTTGGATGACGAGGAAGTTCACCAGCATTTGGAAAGATAATCCCAAAATGAGAATTTGAGATACGACCGTAAAGTTCCATATTCATAAAATTGGCGATGCGTCCGAAAAAAAGTCCAACTGGAGCAGCAATGGCCAATACATCAGTTAGTTGCAAAAAATTGATTTTATATTTTTTGGCAAAAAGCCACATTCCTAAAATTGCCCCTAAAAGTCCGCCATGGAAAGACATGCCGCCTTGCCAAATTGCCAGAATTTCAAGCGGATTTGCTAAGAAATATTGTGGATTGTAGAAGAAAACATAACCGAAACGACCACCGAACATAATCGAAAGAACAGCCCACAACAACCAATCATCATAAGCTTTTTGCGAAAGAAATTTGTCTTTTTCGTTAACTTTTTTTAGCCACCAAAGTGTAAACAAAATGCCGGCAATGTAGGCGAGAGAATACCAACGAATTGCAATTGGGCCAATTTGAAGTGCTACCGGATTGATCTCCGGCAAAGTGATTGGAAAGTTAAACATTAGCGCGCCTTATAAGTTGGAATTCCTTGATCGGCGATCCATAAATCTTTTGGTTGTGCACCAGTTTGGAAGAAAATATCGATGGGAATTCCACCACGTGGATACCAATAACCGCCGATTCTGAGCCATTTTGGCTTTATACACGAAACTATATCTTTAGCGATTTGCACAGTGCAATCCTCGTGAAATGCACCATGATTTCGGTAAGAAAATAGATAAAGTTTTAGTGCTTTGCTTTCGACGATTTTTTTGTCGGGAACGTAATCAATGACTAAATGAGCAAAGTCTGGCTGGCCAGTTATTGGGCAAATTGAAGTAAATTCCGGACAAGAAAGGCGAATTGAGTAAAGAGTGCCAATGTGAGGATTATCAACGCTTTCCAGAATTTTTGGATTAACTTTATTTAGCTGGTAGTCGGTTTTTTTACCAAGAGCCAAAGGTTTTGGAGGGGATTTTTTTTTATCGGACATCGTCTTGAAAAGGAGATTGTTTGAATTTGACCATATATTCTATGCCTAGAGCGGCGCTGGTCTTCAAATCATCATCTTCGATTTGTGATAAATAATACAAGCAATTTCTGATTGATGGATGAATTTTTATAAACAGCGATAAATGCTCGCGAACCTCAAGAGAAGAGATGTTTAGAATTTTCGAAATAGTTTGGCAAAGTTCCGCTAAGTCTTGATTGGTGTGATTAGTCATAGTGACAAAGTGTGTGTAAGTTGGTGAAAATGCAGTGGTGTTTGCGTGGTGCAGAATAATTTAAGAATGAAACAAACGTCAAATTATTTAATTGCTGGACCACGTCATGCAACGGGGTCCATTTGTTTTCTATGAGAGGCTTGAGACTTTCATCACAACCTATAAAAATCGCGACTTCTTACACATTTTTAAAATACAAAATGCAGACCAATATTATTGAAAATCTCAGCAAAATTATTTCAAAACTTCCAGGTATGGGGCCTAGAGTTGCAAAGCGTGTTGTCTTACATTTAGCGGCGAATAAAGAAAAAACTTTGCTACCTCTAATTGAAAATTTGCTGGCGCTAAATGAAAAAATTCATAATTGCGAAACCTGTGGCAACCTTGATGAAGGCAGGGTGTGCGGAATTTGTAATAATCACAATCGTGATCAAAGTGTGATTTGTGTAGTCGAAGAAGTGGCAGATTTATGGGCAATTGAGCGTGCCGAAAATTACAAAGGTCGTTACCACATTTTGGGTGGAAAACTTTCGGCAATTTCGGGAGTATCAATCGAAGATTTGAATTTAGAGAAATTATTCAGTCGATTAAGAAATTCTGAAGTGAAAGAGGTTATCATTGCAACCAGCGCTACCATTGATGGTCAAACTACGGCGCATTTTTTGGCAGAAGGGTTGAAAGACTTTAACGTAAAAGTGACCCGTTTGGCCTACGGAATTCCGGTCGGAAGTGAGTTGGATTATCTGGATGAAGGTACAATTTCGATTGCTTTCAAAACTCGTGCTGAGTTCTAGCAAGCTTCAACATCAATAATGCCGCTAACTGAGCGCATTTTTAGAATGTCGGCATTATCGATTAAATATTTTTCGTTGAGTTCAATTTTAGTTATTTTTCCATTTCTCATAACAACAAAATAAACTTTGGTGAATTTTTCAAAATCTTGCGGCGCAAGGCGTTGAGAGAGCAGGGACTTAATTCCAATAAGTGCATCGCGCTCTTTCAAAATAATTTGTACTGCAGGAAGAATTTTTTTAGCTTTCAAAGCTTCGATCTTATCTTGATGTGAAGTTTCTTGAGTTGCGGCGGGTTTCTTTTCAAAAGTTTTGCGCTCAAAGTTTTTTGGCGCATTAGAATCGGAATTGCGATCGCGATTATATTCACGGCGCGCTGGTTGTTGTTTGATGTCTTCGAAATCTTCATTGCGAGCCGGAGTGATTCGGATAAAGTCTTCGAGCTTTTTAACGTCACGTACTAAAATTCTGATTCCGCCATCATCTTTGCGGATCAAACATTCTAGAGTTACCATACTGCCATCGACCAACAAATCGCGGGCGTTGGTAATTAATGCTTCGTCAAAAATCATCGCTTCATAAATTCCTAGCGGATCAGACATCGTCAAATAAGCGAAACGTCCGCGAGGGCCAGAGCGATGTTTGCTGCCAGCCACAACGCCGGACATTTTTACTAAATTATTATCTTGAAGTTCGTCACGCTCGATTTTATCGGAAAAAATTACGCCGCGTTTTTTGAGATCAGGTATAAATTCGTCAACTGGATGTTCATTTAAGAAAAATCCGAAGGCTTCAAATTCTTTTTGTAAGCGTTCAACTCGGCTCCAATTTTCGACTTTTTTTAACTCGGGTTTTTTATTGGCTTCGGGCAATCCGCCAAAAAGACTCATTTGATTTGACGAAGCAGCTTCGCTTTGCTGTGCTGAATAAGAGGAAAGGGTGTCGAAAGATTCAGAAATTTGGCGGCGATTGTTGTTTAACAAATCAAAAGCGCCGGCTTTGGCTAAAGCTTCGATGGATTTTTTGTTGATTGATCGTGGATCAAGTCGTTCGGCAAAATCGTAGATATCTTTAAACTTTCCGTTTTCTTTGCGTTCTTTTATGGCGTTTTCCATCATGCCAAAACCTACGGCTTTAATGGCTCCAAGTCCAAATCTGATGGCAAATTTATGAGCAGTTTCTTGCGACATAAATTAAATAATAAAAATCAGTATAATGATTCCAGCAACAATTCTGTAGATGCCAAATGGTATAAAATTATGTTTGCTGACAAAACCAATAAACCATTTGATGACCAAAATTGCCGAAACAAATGCGGCTAGAGTTCCAACCACAATTAGTTCTAGGCTAGAAGTTGAAATTTCATTGAGGTTTTTTAGTAAATCAAAAGCTGTAGCAGCAAAGATTGTGGGAATGGCTAAAAAGAAAGAGAATTCCGTCGCAACTTTACGATTAAATTTGAGCAAAAGTGCGCCGATAATTGTGGCACCAGAGCGTGAAGTTCCTGGAATCATAGCAAGACATTGAAATAGACCAACGAAAAATGCTTGTTTGGCACTGATATTGTTAATGTCTTCAACGCTTGATTCTTTTGGTTTAGATTCGACAACGATCATGATGATGCCGCCAACAATTAGTGCGATGGCGATAACTAAATTGGAAAAGAAAATTGTTTTGATCTGATTATGAAAAAGCCCGCCGATAACCATTGCAGGTAAAAATGCTAAGGCCAAGTTGATGGCAAATTTTTGATTGGTTTTTTGGTGTAAGTTCAAAATTACGTCGAAGATTTTTTTGCGGTAAATCACGCAAACTGCAAGAATAGCGCCAATCTGAATAACAATTTCGAAAAGATTATTTTGGATCGATTGAAAATCGATTAGATAAGACGAGATAAGCAAATGTGCAGTTGATGACACCGGCAAAAATTCGGTTAATCCTTCAACAATTCCAAGGAATACGGCTTTGAAGAGATCAACCAAATTGAACATTCTGCTTATATATGTGTGGTACCTCCGATCCGAATCGAACGGACACGTCCCAGGGGACAATAGATTTTGAGTCTATCGCGTCTACCAATTCCGCCACAGAGGCCAATGAGCTAGATTTTTGGCAAATAAAAAGCTTGGCCAAATGTGAGTTTTTGTGCTCAATTTGACCAAGCCACCCAAAAGAAAAAAATCTAAAAAGTAAAAAATTTGGGAGTTCGGAGTTTAAGAACCGATCTTTTATAAGTCAAAAAACTTTTTTGATTTAAAAGGATTCTCTCTTAAGTTTAATTTTACATAATAGTCATTATGAGCACAAAGCTGCAGTAAGCAGTAAGTGTGCAATGAGCAATGAGCAATGAGCAAAATGCTGAGCTTACGCTTACTACGCTGGATACTTGGCGGCTTTGCTTTTTGGATTTATCTGATCTGCAGTGCTTTCCTTAGTGCATTTCATCATTAGAGTTATCTGATTCTGATTTTGTGGCTTCACCTTTTTTTAGTTTAAAACTTTTCTTCTCAATAATGATGTCTTTGGCATCATCAGAAATTTTAAATGCCGGAGTTTTTCCTTTGGATAACTTAAAATCGGCTTTGTTAATTTCGGCACTTTCTTTCTTTGCGGTGATTTTTTCTGGGACCAATGGCATAGAACCGTAAGAAGATATCTCTGATTCTTTTTTGAAAATGAATGCTGGTACTGCCTTAGAATTATTAGTTATATCTTCTCCCTGATCTGTTTTTTGCTGTTCGTCTTTTTTGCCAACTGGGCCTTTTAAAAGTTTAAAGCTATTTACGATCGGAGGAATTGGAGCAGTTTCTTCAGATTTATTCTCGGGCTGAGTTTTTAAGGCTTTAGGTTCCTCAGACTTAGCACCTTCGATTTTGAAGTTATTCTTTACAACTTCCGTGCTCTTAGGGCCTTGTGAGAATCTGAACTTTCTACTTTTTAAGATATCAGTAATTGACGTATCATCAACTTTTGAATTTTTCAAAAATACAGCATTACTATCACTAGGCTTGAATGTTTTAGTAATTACATCTGTTGTAGCTTTAGGATCGCTTTTTGATGCGCCAACAATTAACACAAACTTATTTCTTTTGTCAGTAATTCCTGATTTGGATTTTAATGGTTTATTGTTATCGATAATATAAACCGTATCATCCTCTGCTTGACTCGAAGCAATCCCAGAAGCATCGCCGGTAAACTTAAATTTACCTTTAATATGATTGTTATCTGCAGATAAATTCTTCTCTTCAAATTTGCTGTTGCCTTTATTTTTGGTCACAAGGTTAAGCTTATTATCTTCAATAATCGAAATATCTTTTTCGCCAATATCTTCAACAATAAGTTGAGGTTTTACTAGGTTTGATAGCTTAACTACTTGATCGAGATATTTTTCTAAAGTGGCTTGAATTTCTTCATTTTCATGATTTCTGGCAATTGTGAATGCATCTTGGAGTTGTGATCTAAGAGAAGAATCATCCATAGCTTTGATGAAATTGAACTTTTCAAACATCAAATCCAGACATTCATTACAATTAGAAATAGTTGCGTGAATTATAACAGATTCGCCAACTGAGTTCAAAGCAGTTGCATCGGCATTTTTATTCAAAAGAAGTTCAACTATATCAGATGATCCGGCCATTGTGGCACGCATTAGTGGAGTCCAGCCTTCATTATCTGCGACGTTAACATCGGCGCCGTTGTCTATCAGCATTTGAGTGATATCGAGATTTTTCTCGCGTGCAGCTATATGAAGTGCTGTTGCACCACCAATATTTTTTTGATTAATGAGAGAGCCACCAGCTTTACTGAAGAATCTAACACCACTGATGTCATTAGCCGCGACCGCTGACATCAAAGAGTTCAAGCCAGCGATTTGGTCGGAATCTTCGTTATAAATATTCTTAATCTGTGCAATTAATGCCTGACTTCCCACCAATATTGCTGAGACAGAAGCGCAGGCAAAAAACACAGACAATAAGAAGTATTTTCTGCTTTTGGTTTTGTTTACCCTAATCTTAAACAAGGAAAGATTTTATTGATGATTTTTAAAAAGCTACTTAAGCCCAGTAAAGTAAAGGATTTGCTAGTTATTTTGGTTTCAAGAATAACGCAGCAAAATTTGACGAGCAGAGAATGATTTTTAAAAATCATTTTTGCCAGAAAAAATTAACCGATTTTTCAACAAAATCGCTATCGTCTCCATTTGTTGTCTAATTGTTTAATCAAAGATTCTGATTCTGGATCGTAAGGTTTTTCAACCCAAGGTTTAGCGCCATTCTTAAGCAATAGAGTTACGGCCAAATCTTGTTGGTATTTATTGGCGATAGCTAAAGCGTTAAATCCATCATAATCCAAAGCATTTACATCAGCTCCCTTTTTGATTAGTATGTCAATTGCCGCTAGAAATCCAAGACGAGCTGCGTGCATTAAAGGAGTTCTGCCAAAGCCATCGACAGCGTTAATGTCGGCACCACCATTTACTACGAGATTAAAAGATGCGATATCCAAAGACTCGAGGGTAATTTGCAAAGGTGTATAACCTAGTTTGTTTGGCAGGTCAGGATCAGCTCCTCTTGCCAAAATTGATGCGACTACTTCTCGTTTTTGTAAAAGAATCGCATAAGTTAAAATTGTATCTCCGACATCATTGCGTAAATTAGGATCTTCGATGTCATTGTAAGCGCTGTTGAAGAACGATATATCTTCCTGACCAATTGATCTGAATAAAATATCAGCTTTCTCTTTTCTGCTGATCACAATTGGAATTCCTTGATTTTCGCGATTTCTGTAACGATCTAAAATTGGCGGAGCTGGTCTTTCGTAAGATACAAATTTATTGATATCCTTTTTTTGCGGTATGATTTTTTCATCGATATCTGATAAATCTTCATCAAGAATCTTGCTATCCAAAGACTTATCAGTGTTGATTTTAATAAGGTATTTTTCACGTAATTGATTAAGTTTTTTCAATTTCTCTTTACGCTTCTTTTCATTTTCTTCAGCTTTCTTTTTAGCAGCTTTTTTAGCGGCGAGTTGTTTTTTTAGATTCTGCTTTTTTTGAGAATTTATGTAAGCCTCTTTAGCTTTTGACTCTTTTTTAGTCGCGACTGTTTCAACTGAGTTTTGTTCAGAATTTTTATTAATTTCAGATGGTGTAACAACTGTTGGCGCCGCTTCTACACCAGGTGCAGCTTTAACTTCAGTCGGTAACTCAGCTTTTTGAGCATCTTTATCAGATTTATCATTGATTGAGTTTTCAGCTTTAGATGTTGCTGGACTTTCAACTTTAATTTTTTTGCGCGCTTCTCTGATTTTATCTTCCATTGTAACGATTGGCGCTACTGATTTTTCTTCTTTTGTTGGAGCGATTAATTGCGATTTTTTGATCTCGGTTTTTTTCGGATCAGGTAAGTCTTCAGCTGTTAAGGTATTAACTACTGGCGCTGGTTTTTCCGGAGCATTTTCAGCGGCGATTTTTGCATCTTTGGCATCAATTTCATCAAGTCCCAAAGATTCTAAATCAACTTTTACATCCTTGTCTTTAAAAGGTTCGGCTTTGGCTTTTTTAGCTAAAAGATCGGCATTAATTTGATCCAAACTGTCGGGAATTGCGGCCTGAGCGCAAAGAGCTAAAAGCGAAAAAATGATGACAGAAATTCGAAACATTATTTATCTGATTATTTTACCGGATCATATCCGCTTTTTTTAGAAAAAGGATGGCAACGTAAAAGTCGACCAATTCCAAGGAAAACTCCTTTGATTAATCCCTTTTTTTCGACGGCTTCCACCATGTAGTGCGAGCATGTCGGCTCAAATCTACAATTGCAACCGCCAAGTAATCGCGAAATAAAAATTTGGTAAATTTTTATCAAAAAGAACAGAATTTTTATCAGAACTTTTTCGCTGAGTTTTAAGAAATTAATTCCAGCCATTCTTCTTCGTTTAAAATTTTTAGGGATAGTTCTTGAGCCTTTTTTAATTTAGATCCGGCATCACTTCCCGCAACTACAAAATCAGTTTTAGATGACACTGATCCAACAACTTTCATTCCTAAATCTTCTGCTTTTTTCTTGGCTTCAGCGCGCGTCATTTTTTCTAAAGTGCCAGTAAAAATAATTGATTTGCCAGAAAATTTTGAATCAGAATTTTTAGCGACAGCATCTTCAATTTGAAGTTCGGCTTTTAAATCAAAAACCATATTTAAATTTCTTTGGTCGCGAAAATAATCTAAAATCGCCAGCGCCATTTTTTCGCCAATGCCGTCGAGTGCTACAAAATCTTGATATTCCCGCGATTCGTTCAAACTATTATTGTCGATCTTTGCTAAATCAAACATCACGTTTAAGAAATTAACTCCGGAAACAAAATGTTGGGCTAATAGCTTGGCGGTAGTTTCTCCAACGTGACGAATGCCAATGGCATAAATAAATTTTTCTAAAGAAATTCGGCGTTTTTGATTGATGGCAAAAAATAAATTCTCGATCGATTTTTCGCCCCAACCTGATTTTTGGTTGAGAGGATTAGTCGAGGTTTTTTCGTTTTCTTCTAAACGAAAAATATCGGCGAAACTTTTAATGCGGCCTTCGGAGAAAAAGTTCTCGATTTGTTTTTTCCCCAAGCCAGTGATGTCAAAAGCATCTTTAGAAACAAAATGTTTGAGAGTTTCTTTAAGTTGCGCTTCGCAAGAAAGTCCGCCACAACAGCGTAAAACAACATCGTCTTCAATTTTCACCACATCATTACCACAAACTGGACATTTTTTTGGAAAAATAAATGGTTCAGAATTTGGTGATCTTTTGCTCAAATCAACTTCTAAAACCTGTGGAATTACATCACCGGCGCGTTGAATTAAAACCAAATCGCCAATGCGAATATCTTTTCGGGCAATTTCATCTTGATTGTGCAAAGTGGCGCGCGAAACAACAACTCCACCAATATTTACCGGCTTTAAAACTGCTACGGGAGTAAGTGCGCCAGTTCGACCAATTTGAATAATAATATTTTCAATTTCAGTTTTGGCTTTCTCAGCAGCAAATTTATGTGCAATTGCCCAGCGTGGACTACGAGCCACAAAACCAAGCCGTTCTTGAAGCGCGAAGCTGTTTACTTTATAAACCATGCCATCAACGTCATAGTCAATTTGGTAGCGTGAATCGGCAATTTTTTGATAAAGTTCGATAACTTCATCAATGTTGCGGCATAGCTTAGAATTTGGTTCGATGTTGAATCCAAGTACGCGTAATTTTTGATGCAACTCGGTTTGTGAGTGACATTTAAAATCATCAGAAATTTCACCGACAGAGTAAGCAAAATAGCTTAATTTTCGTGAAGCGGTAATCGCTGAATCAAGTTGACGAAGTGAACCAGCTGCAGCATTGCGCGGATTGGCAAAGATTTTTCCACCCTGCTCTTCTTGTCTTAAATTGAGTTCGGCAAAATCTTTTTTCCCCATGTAAATTTCACCGCGAATTTCCAAAATTTTTGGTACTTCACCTTTTAATTCGTGAGGAAATCCGTTTAAAGTTTTGACGTTTTTAGTCACGTCTTCACCCTCTTCGCCATCGCCTCTGGTAGCAGCTTGAACCAATATGCCATTTTCATAACGAGCTGAAAAAGACAATCCGTCAATTTTAATTTCGCAAAAAAGTTCTAAAGCTGGAGTAGCTGCAAAACTGAATAAATCGGTAGCCTCTTCTTTTTTATCTAATCCTAAAAAGCGATTAATGCGATCAATAAAATCTTGCACATCTTCACGCGTGAAAGCGTTGGCAAGTGAAAGCATCGGTTTTTTGTGCTTTATTTTAGAAAAAATTTCTAAAGTTCTGCCACCAACTTGCTCTTTTTTTTGGGTAAAAAATTGCGGAAAATTTGCGCGATATTCTTCCAGCTTTTTGCGCAATTCATCATAAGCTGAATCGGAAATTAACGGTGCATCTAAAGTGTGATAAGCCTCGTCATGTCTGGCGATTTCGGCTTTGAGATTTGCAATCTCGAGTAAAATCTTTTGCATTCTTTAAACTAAATTATCGTCATTAACTTGAGTTAATTGCGCCATTAATTTCCTCAAATCAAATCTAGCGAAATAATCGGTTTCAGCGGCGTGAACGAAGATTTCATCTTCACGAACTGCAATACAAAACAATCCTGTCGTCATATTAATTGTGGTGGTGAAAAGTGCTAAGTTAGGATGAAATTTTTGATTGAGAGTTACGACGTGAATTACTGGTTTGAAAGGTTCCCGGCGGTACGCCAAAGCAATTACTAATTTTATCGCGCTGAAAAAATTGTCTAAATAAGTTTTAAGAAAGCTTCGATAAAATCCGAAGCTTAAATAAAGTAATTCGCTTTTGGTTTCGATTAATTTCATCTTGTAAGAAAACATCGACACCAGCGCTGAAGACATGATTCCAAGCACCAGATAAAGCCAAGAAATATTTCCCGCAGAAATCATGAAAAGAATCCACAGCGCGAAGAGAAACAAAAAAAGATTAAAAATATTTAACATTTAAGATTTGGCTTATCAGTATTGAAGGACGTTTAAAATTCTTTAAAAAAAATCATCTAAACACAATGAAAAAAGTCTTAATTGTTCAAGCCGTTTTCTACGAAAAAATTTCTGAATTATTGCTTAAAGGTGCTAAAGCAGAACTTGATAACGCTAAAGTTGGATACGAAGTAATTACTGTTCCGGGAGCTTTTGAAATTCCTACAATAATTTCAATGTGCAAAGACATGAAAAATAAAATTTTCAAAAGTTACGATTTGTATGATGGTTATGTTGCTTTGGGTTGTGTGATTCGTGGTGAAACTTCGCATTATGAATATGTTTGCCAAGAAAGTGCCCGTGGTTTGATTAACTTGTCGATGAATGACAGATTGGCAATTGGTAATGGAATTCTTACTGTGGAAAATGAAGCCCAAGCCTTAGAGCGCGCCGATCCGACTAAAAAAGATCGTGGTGGATTTGCAGCTTATACTTGTGTAGAAATGATTAAACACAGAGAAAATTTAGTTCTAAATCGCGCTAAATAAAAATACGTCTTGTTATCCTGAGCGTAGCGAAGGATCTCGTAAAACAAACTCTCGAGATCATTCGCTACGCTCAGGATGACAGATAATTAACTTAAATTTTCTTCGAAACGGCGATGGCAAATTTTGTTGTTGCCTTGATGAAAAGTGAAAGCGGTGTGAAACAAGTAAGTTCCGCCGCTTTATTTTCGTAACCGATGTCACGATGTTCTAGTTCCTCAGCACGGAATTTTTCGATTTTGTTTTTTAGCTCCCTCACCTCTTCTCTTTTATTATCGTATAAAAAGACTTCCTCTTTTTCTAGAGAGTGGAGCTGTTCTTGATAATGTTGGTCGATGACTTCTTCGACTGCTGTGGTGCAAGCCATTGCTGCTTTTTTATCCGCTAGCGCTGTAAAAAAACCCAAAGCAAATCCACCAACTTTCCAAATTGGTTGCATGATTGTCGGGCGAATTTTTTGGCGACGAATCTCAGAATCGAAGTAATCAAAATGCACATCTTCCTGCTCTTTCATGTGCTCTACCAACTTCAAAGTTTCATAATCTTTTTTTAATTTCAGCGCCGCAATTTGGCCGGAATAAATGACTTTAGCGCCAAATTCTCCGGCGTGATCGACACGGATTATTTCTTCAATTTTTTTCATAAATTATTACTGAGCATAACGAATTATCACGATACCAGAGCCGCCATTGGTTCCGGCGCCGTTTCCGCCGCCGCCACCACCACCAGTATTAGCGGTTCCTGAATATCTTGTGCCACCAGAGTAATTTGATCCAGCACCACCTCCGCCTGAGCTTGCAGTTCCAATCGTTCCACCATTAGAAGGAGTTCCACTACCACCGCCACCGCTGGCAAACCAACCGTTATCGCCATAGTTGTTAGAAAATACGTTGCCATAATATAAACCAGTACCGCCGTTACCACCAGACCAAGTACCGGCTGGGTTACTTCCTGCACTTCCTGCACCGCCGCCACCACCACCACCTTGACCACAGCTGTTAGTAACGTTACAGGAACCTCCGGCATTGCCTTGGCCAGAAGTTCCAGCACCAGAGCATCCAGAACCATAACCGCCGCCACCACCACTACCGCCAGTACCACATTGATTACCACCGCCTATAGCAGTTATGTTATTAAATACAGAGTTGCCGCCCTTGCCGCCACTACCAGCGCCGACTGTGATAGAATAAGAAGTCGCAGAAATTGTGGCTGCTGAGTTATAAATTAATCCACCAGCACCACCAGCACCACCGCCCCAACCGCCGCCGCCACCAGCAGCAACAATCAAATATTGGATAGTCCCACCAGCGGTACAAGTTAGAGTTCCAGATGAGGTAAATACGTGAATTTTATATCCGCTCATTGAAGTGGTATCAACGGTGTTACCTCCAGAACAACTTGGATTAATTGGGGTACAAACTCCACTAACCAAATTATAACCACTTGCACAAGAACAAGAAGTCGTACCGGTATATTGGAACACCCCATTCAAACAAGTATAAGGCAGAGAACCGCTAAAGTGTGCTGAGGTATTGCAAATCAAAGATCCAGATCCACCACCAACTGTAGTATCAGTAATTCCATTCGCAGCGGTTACTGTACAAGCAGTTAAACATCCTGAATCACCCACAGTTCCTCCAACACAGCTTCCACCAATTCCTCCAGATGAAGCTGATGAACCAACTGATCTTAAAATCTTACTGTTCCACTTCTTACCTAAATAATCTTCAACCGATTGACGTTCCTCAGTTGTCAAGGCGCGGGCAAAAATCACAATTTCACCAAGTTGACCTTGATATGATTTACCAATCGTAAGAGTTGTCATGCCAGATAAACTATTCGTGTCAGTCGAAGTCGCAGCTAACAAGCCGTTAATGTAAGTTTTCTTACCAACAGATTTGTCGTGCACAAACGTGAAAACACGTGGCTTTCCGTTTGATGATGAGTAAGAAGAAATTGAAGAGGTGTAAGAATTATCTGAAGATTGTGAGTGCTTTATCGTTCCGTCAGCGCTGTAACCCAGAACTAAGTTTTTATTCGTTGTAGATTCGTTTGATGATGAAGAATCGCCGATAAAATAGTTTCCACTCTTACTACTTTCCCTTTGTTCGAGAACAAAAATTGTATAATTCGTGTCGTTCAGAACACTTCCATCAACGCTGAAATAGCCGTTTGTACCATCAAACTTCACGGCGTGAATACTGTTAATCGAATTCGAATAAGTTGGATAATTTGCGCTATTACTTTGAGTCGCGTTATTTTTATTCACCGACTCACGAACATCGTACCAGGTGCTCAAACTGGTAGTATCACTACTTTCTGAATCTTTAAAACTTTTATCCAAACTACTTTCTAACCACAAAACCGAATCAGGAATTCCCTGAACTGGTGAAGAAATTGTTAAGGTCTGCGCCGTTTGAATCCTAAACTTTTTGATAATCGCGTTAGAAGCAAGAATCCCTGAGATCAAAATCCCAATGATCAAAATTACGATCGACAGTTCGATCATTGAGAAAGCGTTTAATTTTAATTTAGAGTTTTTGAACTTTTGGGTCATGTTTATCATGTTTAAACGTTAAATCGGAAATGGAAAACATCGCCATCAGCAACGATGTAATCTTTGCCTTCTAGTCTTAACTTGCCTGCATTTTTAGCACCTTCTTCGCCGTTTAAATTTACGTAATCTGAATATGAAACAGTTTCGGCACGAATAAATCCTTTTTCAAAATCGGTGTGAATTACACCCGCAGCTTTTGGTGCTGAAGAGCCTTTTTTCAACATCCAAGCGTGACATTCTTTCGGACCAACGGTGAAGAAAGTAATTAATTCCAAAAGATCGTAAGAATTTCTGATGATCTGAGAAAGGCCGGTTTCAGCGAGCCCAACTGATTCTAAAAATTCTTTTTTCTCTTCTTCAGTTTCTAAGCTGGCAATTTCGGCTTCGATTTGAGCGCAGATTTTTAGAACTTTGTAACCATTCTCACGGCCGAATTTCTCGACCATTTCAGAATATTTGTTTCCCTCAAGTTCGTGTTCTTTTAAGTTACAAACAAAAAGTTGCGGCTTAGAGGTAATTAATTGCAGGCCTTTTAAAATTTTTTCTTCATCAGCAGAATTTAACTTCACTAAACGTGCAGCTTTGCCATCTTTTAAAATTGCTAAAACGCGTTTGGCCATTTCAATTTGAGCGGCAACATCTTTTTCAGTTTTTGCTTTTTTCTCCATTGTTGGAATGCGTTTTTCTAAACTTTCCATGTCAGCAATGATAAGTTCGAGCTGAATCAAATCAATGTCGCGTAGTGGATCAACTCCACCTTCAACGTGAGTAATATTTTCGTCTTCGAAGCAACGAACGACATTAATAATTGCATCAACTTCGCGAATGTGAGAAAGAAATTGGTTGCCCAAACCCTCGCCTTTGCTGGCTCCACGCACAAGTCCCGCGATGTCAACGAACTCGATTTGTACGGGAATTATAGTTTGCGATCCGGCAATTTTTGAAAGTTTATCACAGCGTTCATCCGGAACGTTAACCTTTCCTACATTTGGTTCGATGGTACAGAAAGGATAGTTGGCAGCCTGTGCAGCAGCAGTTTGAGTAAGCGCATTAAAGAGAGTTGATTTACCAACGTTTGGCAAACCAACAATTCCACATTGAAGAGACATTTGAAAAATGATTTAAGATTTAAAAATTCGGATTCTAGATTCGAACCAATTGGAGAATGATCTTAAATCGTAAATCTTAAATCGAAAATTTTTTATGCGCAGAATTTTGCCTATTTTATTATTAGTTATTTTGTCGGGATGTTTCATCTACGAAAAAATAACTATTAAAGGTAAAGGTAACGTCAGACTTGAACAAGTTGACTTCATGGCACTTGATGGTTGGCAAGAAGATGATCAAAAAAAGGCACTTTTGGCTTTTGTGCAATCTTGTAATAAATTCTCTAAAATGGCGCAGAACCGTGTGATTGGTGGCCAAATTGGTGATATTACCGTCGGTGATTTTCGTGATGTTTGTGAAATTGCGCAAATCGTTAAAACTATGAGCGCCAAACAAGCGCGTAATTTTTTCGAAAATTGGTTTAAAGTATTTTTGGTTTCAGACAAATCAGGAAATAGCAAAGGAACTTTCACCGGATATTACGAAGCTGATCTTAAAGGCAGTAGAGTCAAAACGGAAAAATACAAATATCCGATTTATGCCAAGCCAAGAGATCTGACTTCTGAGCCTTATTTAACTCGCGAAGAAATTTCGAAAGGTGCTCTGAAAAATCGTGGTTTGGAATTATTCTACGTTGATGACGCCGCAGAATTATTTTTCATGCATATTCAAGGATCAGGACGCATTAACTTGCCAGATAACACAATTGCTCGCGTAACTTTTGCTGCGAGAAATAATCAGCCTTTCCTCGGTATTACTAGCTACATGCTTGAGAAAAAATATATCAGCCGCAGCGAAACTAATGCCGAAAGCATTAAAGAGTGGCTCAAAAAAAATCCTGACAAAGCTGAAGAAGTGATGAATGTCAATCCGGCTTATATTTTCTTCAAAAATTCTGATGGTGAATATGTTGTTGGTGCTCAAGGTGCTCCGCTTACTCCAGAGCGCTCAATGGCAATTGATAATGATGTATTTTCTTACGGATTTCCGCTTTGGCTTGATACAACTTTAAGAAAGAAAGGTGGAGTGAAAGAGCAATATCAGCATCTTTTTATTGCTCAGGATACCGGAGCGGCAATCAAAGGTGTAGTTCGTGGCGATATATTCTTCGGTCATGGAAATGATGCTGAAGAACGTGCTTCTTATACTTCAGCACAAGGACAATATTATATTTTATTGCCAATCAACGTGGTTGATAAGATGAGAAAGAAATAAGAACCGGATAGCGAAACGGCAATCTGGTTCTTTTTCTACAAGAAGTTCCCTAATTTTAGACGAAGAAAATTACCTTCCGCAAAAAATTTTTCCTTCGCTTCATCAAAACTCTGACAAAAATCCTTCATTTTATACTGCTCATCAAAAGCATTGCCGTGAATTTGTTTTTGTGGATTTATCTCGTTTTTGATTCCCGATAAAATGGCTAACAAAATTGCGGACATGGCAAGAGTGATTTCGCAATTTGCGGCAGCGACGCGATATTCTAAGCGTTGTGATTTAGCAGGAATACGGATTGCGCAAGTGCGATTATCAGCGCCAAAGCTCAGATTTGTTGGGGCGATGAACTTTCCTTTCTTAAATAAATTGCGGTTTATCTCGTGAGAAAATCTGACATAATCTTGTGAATGCGGTGCTAAAAAAATCATCATTGCATCAGTCATTTCTAACAAAGAAGAGGCGACTTTAGCTAAAAATTTTTCGTCAGAAAATAAAATATTGTTATCATCTTTATCGTGCAGCGAAATATTAAATTGTAACGCGCTGCCGCAATCATGCACAAAAGGTTGAGCGGCGAAAGAAGCGACTAGATTTTTTTGCTGTGCTAAATCTTTTGCCAAAGATTTGATCTCCAAAATATCGCGGCAGACTTTTAATAAATCAGAATTGAAAGCAGTTTTAACTTCAATTTGACCTTGTCCCTGCTCTTTTTCGATTTGGTAAATTGTTGAATTTTGTGGAATTTGTTTAGTCAAATCAGCGATGAAATTTTCGACAATTTGATTCTGAGAAATTTGTGATTGATCTGAGTTAGTGAGATAAAATTCTAGCTCGATACCGATTTTGCAGATGAGAGAAGTTTCACCAAAGAAGTGAGAAGAAACTTGCTGAAGAAGAGAGTTTTTATGGTGATAGAAATTTTGCAGAAGAATTTCTTCGGGCGAGTTGCCCGAAGATTTTTTATCACTCATTTTACAAATTATTTTTTACCCATTCGTAAAGAGCAGCTTTTGAAAGTGCGCCAACTTTAGTGTCGATTAACTTTCCTTCTTTGAAAATCATCAAAGTTGGAATGCCACGAACGGCATATTTTGAAGGAGTTTCAGGATTTTCATCGATGTTGCATTTGTAGACATCCATTTTTCCTGCCATGTCGTTAGCTAATTCTTCAACGATTGGAGAAAGCTGACGGCAAGGTCCGCACCAAGGTGCCCAAAAATCAACTAAAGTTACGCCTTTAGATTCGAGGACATTTTTTGTAAAATTATTGTCGGTAAGTTCGTGTGCCATTTTTTTTAAAATTAGTTGGTAAGTGGGTTAAATAAATAATCTTTGAAACCGCTTTTACAAGTTCTTAAAGGACAAGTTAAAGCTGAAAGAATTTGAAGGTTTGGTCAAATTACTTTGGTTATTTTGCGTGACTGTAAAGCTAAATATTGTACAGCATCCGTTATAGTTGAATATTAATCCTCGATTCAAAATACGTCCGGTTACCATGTCTTTGCTGGTGGTGTAGTTTATCGAAGTTTTTTCGGTAACTTTTACAAGTGAAGAAAAAGATAGCTGCTCTCTTTTTGTTGAATTCTGAGAATTTTGCAAAAGCAAAAGATAGTTGGTTGAGAAGGTAAAACGATCATAATTAACTGAAGCTAGAACTTCGTTAACTTCGTTTTGATAGTTCGACTCATTAAGTTGAAAAGCGTAAGAAATATTAAAATGTTTAATCGCTTTGTAAGACATTAAACCAACAATGTTTGATTTGTTGTTATCATTAAAACCACGAATTGCCACATCTTGAGTTTGGTTTTTGATTCTAAAACTCTGACCTAAAGTTAAGCCATATTCACCATATTTATTAAAGAACGAACTTTTAGCACCGTAGCTAGTTCTGGTTCCAGCTTCGTTGCGATCAAAACCGGCAATACGGTCATTCAAGAACAAGTTATTTACCGTTAATTCCGAATCGTTGCTATCTTCATTAGGAATACCGGTGTAATTTTTTTTGAAAGTACTAGTTACGATGTTGGCCATCGGCTCAATCATAAAAGCGTTCGAGCCGGTTCTTTTAATTAGTGGCAATGACCAGTTAATGGAGGCTCCAGGTTTATAATTTACTGCTGTTGAGTCGTAATAATTAGTTGGAGTTGTGCCGCTGGAATTATTATCTAAAGAATAAAAATCGGTTTGAACTTTGGCGTTAAAGCTAAACAAGTTACCGTTGAGATTTAGCGGTAAATTAACTTCTGGAATTGCTGTAGCACGACGATAGTGCAGCCCGTCTTTCCTGGTGATCGCTGCTGTGTTAGAAGTAAGAGAAAATTTTTCTTTCCAAGCCATTGGTTTGGTTTCGATGTGAGAATCAATCATCGGCAATATTGTTGGTGCAGATTCTTCAGTGACTGGATTTTCTAATTCTTGGAATTTAATGGTTTTAACAGCGTAATAATCGCGACGATAAATGTAATCGACGTTAACCTTCGACATTGTATAGCCGATGTAGTTATTGTGATAGTCGCGAAGATAGTCACGGTCGTAAACATCATTTAAGATAAAATCCATTCCAGTATTGTGCGTGAAATCGAAAATACCTTCACCTCTTAAGTTCCAACGATATTCACTTTTTGAACGGCTGATTGTAGTCGTATCGTTTGAATAAATGATGTTGTTATTGGCAATCTCAGGGATGATTTTGTAATCGCCGTAAGAAGTTAAGTGATGAAATTCGTTCTTAATTATATAAAGATTTTGGCCTGGGTTAATGTAAGGTGTAATCGTTAATTCCTTGTTAGGAGCGATATTTACGTAAAAAGGAGTTTGAACACCAAAACCAAATTTATTACGAATATAAGATGGTGGTAAGAAACCAGTTTGGCGTTCTTTTGATGGAAAAGCTGATTTCAAATAAGGTGTGTAGAGAATCGGAACGTTGTACAATCTTACGATGCCGTGCTTCACTTTAAAATTTTGCTGTCCGCGATCAATTGTAGTAGTTTGTGATTTTATTGAAACCATGTCGCGATCTTTACCTGCCAAAGAATTATCTGAAGCGATTTCTGGATTTGGACAAATCGAATAAGTCGAAGATTTCAAAATTGTAACTTCTGGTGTTTGACGTTCTATTTCTGGGGAAACCAAATAAGAACCGTCAATCATTACCATTTTGCTGTTAGAAAAAACGCCGCTGGAAAAATCATCTTTAATTTTGGCATCAGTTGCTACGACGTTGCCGATTTCGATATTTTTAATTTTGATATTGCCAATCGCCCTAACCCAGCCGCTGTTTTTATCGTAAATCATCTGATCGGCATAAACTGTACTATTGTCGCGACGCAATTCAACATTTCCTGTTGCCTTCATCAGGTTAGTTATCTGATCACCTTCAACATCGTCAGCTTTCAAAACCGAAGGCAAAGATTGTTTATCTTTAGAAGTGGGTTTTTGAAATGCGGCGTAGGCATTAAGATCTGCAAGGGCCGAGCTTAGAAAAATCGCAATGAATGAAAGTCGGCGAGAAAAAAACAAACTCTAAATCCCCTAAATCAAATTTAATTTTTTTGGTCTCACATGTTTGATCCACAAAGCAATCATCATTCTGGTAAGAAGAATTGCAGCAAACATTGAAGAAATGATACCGATTGAAAGTGTAACAGCGAAGCCTTTCACCGGACCATTTCCAAAAACGTAGAGGAAAAATGCCACGATTAAAGTTGTGATATTAGCATCAACAATCGTACGGAAAGCTTGAGAGAAACCTTGCTCAACTGAAGCAAGGATAGTTTTTTTAGCACGGAGTTCTTCTTTAATTCTTTCAAAAATCAGAACGTTTGAGTCAACCGACATACCCATTGTCAAAACAATACCAGCAATTCCCGGTAAAGTTAATGTTGCACCCAAAATCGACAAAATTGCCATGATTGAGATAATGTTGATAACCATCGCGACATTGGCAACGAATCCGAAGAAGCCATAAAAAAACATCATAAAGATCGCGACGAACGCAAGCCCAGCAATGGCAGCAATACTACCGCTTTTAATTGAATCCAATCCAAGTGATGGACCAACTGTTCTTTCTTCGATAACCTTTAATGGAGCTGGAAGAGCACCAGCACGAAGTAGAAGAGCTACTTGATTAGCTTCGGCAACAGTGAAATTTCCCGAGATAACCCCAGAACCTTGGTTGATCACGGTATTAATTCTTGGTGCGGTGATAATTTTTCCATCCAAAACAATCGCAAAAAATCTGCCGATATTTTCTTTAGTAATTTGAGCGAATTTTCTGGTTCCAACATCATTAAAACGGAAGGCTACAGCTGGTTGTCCTTCATGATAAGTTGCCGAAGCATCGATCAATAAATCGCCACTTAAAACTACTTCTTTTTTGATTAAATATGAGCGGCCTTGATAGTCATAGAGTCTTTCTAAATCTGTTTCGCCAGCACCAGATTCACCAGTAAAACTTTTTTCTGAAACGTGATGAAAAGTCATTTTAGCGGTTTTTCCCAAGATTGTTTTGATCTCTTCTGAGTTTTCCACTCCGGGAACTTGTAATAAAATTCGGTTTGATCCTTGAGCCTGAATTGCTGGTTCTTTAGTACCGCTTTCATCGATTCTTTTACGAACAATCTCGATCGATTGTTTGATTAAATTTTGCTGCATCAGCAAATTTTCTTCTGTCGAGAAATAAACTTCGAATTCGCCTGAGTTTTCTGAAATATCAACACGACCACTTAATTTTTTGATAATTTTTTTAGCGGCCTTTTTTTGTTCATCATCACTTAAAGAAAAAACAATTTTGTTACCGATAACTGAAGGAACGCTGCGTACAGATGCATCTCTGAAATTTGCTTTAATTTCTTCCTTTAAATTATTGAGTTGTTCTCTGATGTAGTATTCAGAATCAACTTCCAACATAAGCTGTGAACCGCCTCGTAAATCAAGACCAAGGTTAACTTTCTGATTTGGTAGAATTTTCGATACAGCTGAATCTTGGCTTTGTGGCAAGAAGGATGGAGCAGCGTAGATAAAAGCTAGCACACATACAGCTAAAATTGTGAAAATTTTTAGTTTGGAGAAATTAAGCATATTTCAATTGTTAATTTTTGTCATCCTGAACGTTAGCGAAGGATCTCTTGAGTCGATTTCTGAGCTTAGCTTAGAGATATTTTCGCTTCGCTCAGAATGACAGTTTGTTATTTTTTCTTTTTTTCTTCTTTCTCTTTTTTGCCAACTAAATCAGCCACATAACTTCTGATGATCTTGATGGTTACACCTTCAGAAATTTCGAGAGAAATCAAATCTTCTTTGTCATTAATATCTTTAATAACACCAATAATGCCGCCAGTTGTCACAACTTTGTTACCGATTTTCAAAGTTTTAACCAATTCTTGATGATCTTTGAATTTTTTGCTTTGAGGACGGATAATCAAAAAATAAAATACACCGAAAATCAGAATCAATGGCACGAAGCTGGTGATTGAGAATTCTTGTGTAGGAGCGGCTTCAGCGGCTTGAGCGAATGCGTCAGAAATCAAAAGTTGGTTTAACATTTTTCAAAAAATTAAGGTTAGTAAATAGGGTTAATCATCACTTTTCAAAAGAAGATCTTTGAGACGAGCAACGCTTTCGTCTCTCTGTTCTTCAGATGGTTTTTCGGGATTGTTGACATCTGGCATGTCGGCAAAATTAGGTGGCACGATCAATGGATCATCAACTTTTTTTGACAAACAAGAAGATAACAACAGTACGAATGTAAGTAAAAAAATCTTTTTCATCTTTTTTTAAAAATAAGGTCGTCGAGAACTAAAATCGCAACGCCAATAAACACTGCTGAATCGGCCAAATTAAAGGCTGGCCAATGATAGGATGCAATGTGAAAATCTAAAAAATCTGCTACTGCACCATTTTTGATTCGATCACTTAAATTTCCCAAAGCTCCGCCGGCAATTAAGCCAAGAGCCCAAGCAAAGTGAGGTTTTTCGTTGCGATAGAGCCAAACGAAAACAATCACCATGATAGAAAATTGTAGCAGCGACAAAATTACGGGAGCACTGCCAATTTGATTAAACATACCAAAACTAACACCGCGATTCCACACCATTACCAAACTGAAAAAATCAAAAATCACAATTTCGGGATTTGTGACATCTGTCGTTAAGGCAATATTATCAAGAATTGCGAAGATTAGTCTTTTGGTCAGCAAATCGAAAAAAGCCACGGCAAAAGCGATGGCTATTCCTAGCAAAAATAATTTTCTGACTTTCAAGGGATTTTAAAAATTTGAATTTAAACAATCTAATCTAGTCTAATCTAAACTATAAATCTTAAACCTTAATCTAAAATTCATGAAAATTATCTTCATGGGAACACCTGATTTTTCTTGCCCTACTTTGGAAAAATTGCTGAGTGATCCTGATTTCGAAATTGTCGCGGTTTATACGCGTGAACCACAAATTGCAGGACGTGGTCATAAATTGCAAAATTCGCCGATTCACAATTTAGCTTTGCAGCACAATTTAAAAGTAGTTACGCCAAAAACTTTGCGAACTTTAGAGGCACAAAAAGAATTTACTGATTTAGGAGCTGATGTTGCAGTTGTGGTTGCCTACGGTTTGCTTTTGCCGCAAGAAATTTTAGATGGCACCAAAATGGGATGTGTAAATATTCACCCTTCTCTTTTGCCAAGATGGCGTGGAGCAGCACCAATTCAGCGTCCAATCATGGAAGGTGATGCAGAAACTGGCATCACAATCATTCAAATGGATAAAGGTTTGGATAGTGGCGACATGATTTATCAAGAAAAATTCACACTTGATGGAACTGAAACTTACAAAACTTTAGCGCAAAAATTATCAGAAATGGGCGCTGAAATTTTAGTTAAAACTTTAAAAAATTTACGTGATAGAAACATTGTTCCAGTCAAACAAGATAACAATTTGATGACTTACGCTAAAAAAATTGAGAAATCAGAATGTGAAATTGATTGGACAAAATCAGCCGAAGAAATCGAACGTAAAATTCGTGGTTTAAATGGCTCTCTCGAAGCTCATTTTATGCATAATGGTGAAAAAATTAAAATTTTCGCCGCTGAAATTGTTGATAAAAATTCCAACACAAAACCCGCCGGAACAATTTTAGACGACAGGCTTTTATTCCAATGTGGTAAAGGCACAATCAGGCCATTGATTTTACAGCGCCAAGGTAAAAAACCAATGCCGCTTAAGGAATTTTTGCTTGGAGTAAAAATCAATTCTAATCACTAAAAATAGTTATGATTAAATCAGCTTTTCTGATAGTTGTCGGTTCTGAAAGAGAAGAAGGAGATAAAACTCTCCAAAATACCGTAGATACATTGGGGAAATATTTTTCTATCATCAGAGATCCTAAAGACATTCGTTTCGACACCAATATTTATATAATTGGCCACGGCAACGATCCGATGTTTACTAAAAAAATGGAGTTAGGCAACGAAACGGCGCGAAAAATTTTTGAAAAATTTTATGAAGATTTTAGCAGAGCTGATTTTCGCAGTAAGCCTTTTTGCGGTAGAATTATTCTTGAAGGTTGCCACACCGCTGAGTTCTCCCCAAACAACAGAGAAGATTTTTTCTGCGATGGCAAATTAATCGATTTTCGATCACATACTTTTAAGTCTTTAAAGGAAAAAAGTGAAATCGATGGTGGTTCTTTATTGACTGAGTTCGTCAAACTTTTTGAAGAAAAATTTAAAAAATTGCCCAAAATTGTTTCCCCTGAAACAGAAATTGGTGGCTATCTTGGAGCTGCATTTGATGGCGATTATTCAATAACTGGATTTGGTAAGGCTAGCACCACTAATCCCATAACTATAAAATTCCAAGAGAGGCGTGGAGTTAAAGGAGAAATTACAGAAGGTGGCATTCTTTATGATGAGACCAAGTCTTTTGTTAATGGGCGTTTTGGTCGTGAATCACAAATTGGTGGAAAAAATACTTTTTCTAAAGGTAGTTCAAGGTAGCTATCTCATTAGCTCAACCCAAGATAGGGTGAAGGAGATTTTCGAGGAAAGTAGCAACATGATGAGTTTGTTGTTACAAGGCGTTACGATTCCAATCATAAAAAAAGCCCGCCAATACTGAAATTGACGGGCTTTTTTATTAAGATCTGCGTGTGATTAGCTAGAAAGAAACTAAAACATCACAAGGAGGATCAATCAAAAATGTTTCGGCAACATTTAGTGATAGAATGCGAGAGATCCCACTTCTTCCATGAGTGCCAATAACCATTAGTTGAGGTTTTGAATAAAGAACTTCTTTCTTTAGAACATCAATTATCGATCCGTTTTCTAACTTATTTTTAATTTTATAATTTTTGCTGCCTGACTTAGAAAGGCTACGAGTAACTTCTTTTAAAGTTTCATCCATTTCCTTTTCGCAATCTTTTCTGTGTTCACTTTCTAAAGCGGAATTTGAAACTCCAATCATGCCGACAAATGGCATGTGATAACTGTGTAGCAAAGTAAAATTAGCTTCAGGGAATAACTTCAGAGAGAGTTTTAGGGAGTTTTTAGAATGAGAGTTAAAGTCGAATGCTACTAAAATTTTCTTGTATTCAGATTTAGTGTTCTCTCTCACAACCAAAACCGGCTTTAAAGAATCTTTTACAACTCTTTGTATTACACTGCCGATCATTGAATTGCCTTCATTTGTATGGCGATGTAAGCCGATAACGACTAGATCAGCTTTAATTTTTAAAGCTGATTGTAAAATTTCCACATGAGGAATTCCGGTAACAATCTCTATTTTGTAGTGCACATCCTTGGTTTTTCCATCTACAGCTTCAAAGATCTCTTTCTTAGCCAATCTGTTTAAATCGCTGTGAAGAACTTCTGGATGATCCTCATCAATCACATGCAAAATTGTAAGTTTTGCTTTATAATGTCTTGCTAAATTCAAGGCTCTTTGCAGAGCTCTATCCGAGCGAACCGATAAATCAGTAGCGACCAAAATATTTTTCATAATAGATTTTTTAATAACGTTAAGAAGGGATTTATTTTTCTAGCAAATCACGCTGTATAAGAATGATCAATTAATATTCGCTTTGTCTTAAAGTCTAGAAATGATAGATAACAGTCGTTCGTAAAAAATCTTCTTAACTGCTGATTTGGATGCCAACTTATTTTTTAAGTTGAGTTAAATTCGATTACCTCTTTTATGTTGTGCTTAGGCTTTAATACAAAAAAATTTTCCTAATTTATGAAAAAAACACTAGTCATCATCCTTACCTTTCTTTGTGGAAATATTTCTTTTTGCTTCGCTCAAAACATCAATACTTTAATCACTGAAAAATCAATTGGCCCCGTGAAAATCGGCGATTCGATGACTAATTTAAAAAAATTATTACCGCCGGCAGAATATAATTATAAAACTGATGATTTGGACGCTGACTTCTATAAATGTGTGATTTCAAACAAGAAAACAGGAGATGAATTATTTTCTGTTTCTTTGAGTGAAGAAACTTATCAAGAATGTGATGGACTAATCCTTGGTGCTGATACCACTAATAAAATTTTCAAAACAGCAGAAGGTATTGGTGTTACATCTTTAATTGCTGATGCTGAGAAAAAATACGGCAAAGCAACTCTGTCTTATAACACAGAAAATGGCAGTATTGAAGATATTGCATTTGAAAAATCACATCCAGAAAACATGTATTTTCTGCCCTCTTTTCCTGGTAGAAAATACGAAACTACCGGTATCTACAAATATGAAGGTGGTTACCAAAAAACCACTACTTATCAGAAAGGAGCTTATATCAAAGTGATAGGTGTGACTTCTCCTAACAACTAGTTAAGCGATCTCGTGAAAATCAACTCATAAAAAATACGATGCCAAATAATTCGGTGGTGATTTTTTGTTTTTATTTCGTGGCATTATTTTTAACCAACTTCTCGATTTATCTGCCAATTCTAAAAAATCGCAGCATCAAATTCATTCTCGTTCGTTCAATTCCTCTTACTTTCATATCGCTTTTGATGTTGATCGTCGCGGTTTCGGCGGTTCTTGATCTTTTAATTTTATTCAAAGTTGGAATACAATTAAGCGAGATTCTGGTTAAAATAATTTTTTGGAATTTGCTGTTATTCCTATCAATTTTGACATCTCTAATCTCTGTCAAACATTGGCTGAGAGATCTTAGTGCAATCACAAAAAAAGCGGATTTAGTTACAATCTCAAACTTACAAATTTGCCGTGAATTATTTATCGTCGTAATTTTCAGCTTCTTAATTTTCTGGCCTCTACCCTCTTCTATCAGCTTTATTGGCAATAGTTTGGAAATGATAAATAACAGCCGAGTTGTCGTAACTTTGATGATTGCTGGATTCTTGCTAGCATTACATTTGCTAACTTTATTTTGGACGGAAGGAAGTCGTAAAAAATCTTAATTGTTTTTATCCGATTTCTTGATCAACGCCACCAGCTTTGAATTAATTTTGTGCCAGTCGCGGATTGGTTGAACTGGGATTCCCGCCATAATTTGCATTGGCTCGATGTCACGCATTACGCCGCTCATGCCGGCAATTCTAGCGCCGTCGCCAATTGAAATGTGACCGCTGATGCTGCAACCACCACCAACTTGAACGTAATTTCCAATTTTTGTGCTGCCCGCAACTGCTGAACATCCAGCCATTACTGTGCCTTTGCCGATGATTACGTTGTGGGCGATTTGAACTAAATTGTCGATTTTCGCGCCATCTCTAATAATAGTATTTTCAATCGCGCCGCGATCAACACAGCTATTCGCCCCAATTTCAACATCATTGCCAATTTCAACAATGCCAAGCTGCAAAATTTTGTGATTCACGCCAGCGTTGTGAGCAAAACCAAAACCATCTTGGCCAATTTTGGCACCGTTTAAAAATCCGCAATTATTTCCGATAACCGCGAAAGAAATAACTACATTGGCGTTAATGATGCAATTATCGCCAATCACACAATTATCCATGATTGAAGCGTTTGGACCGATAAAACAATTTTTGCCAATTGTAACATTTTTACCAACGTAAGCATTCGGTGCAATTTTGGTACCTTCACCAATTTTTGCTGATCCGTGGATTAATTTTGTGCCGTCAAATTCAATATCTTTAACTTTGTAAAAACTGTTCACAATTTGCGAATAAGCGAAGTACGGATTTTTGTGAACCAAAACAGTCATTCCTTGCGGAGCTTTGGACGCGCTTTTTTCATCAACTAAACAAAATCCGGCCTGAGATTTTTGGAACTGCTCAAAATATTGGCCAGAACTAAAGAAAGAAATTTCGGAAGAAGTAGCTTTTTCTAAAGTTGAAATGTCAGAAATTTTTACATTTAGATCAACATCTGTGAAAGGTTTTGCACCAGTAATATCAACGATTTGCTGTAATGTTAGAGACTCAGATTTTTTATCAAAAAAACGTGTGTGATCCATCTTGTATTATTCTTTTGCTGGTTGGTTGTGAATAGCTTTGAAGTAAACTTCAGAAATGTAACGTTTACCTTTGGCGCCGCGTTTTAACTGCACGACAACGTCAACTACGTTACGAATGTAAGAATTAATTTCGCTTGGAGCCATACCAAGACCGGCTTGCATTACCATCATTTTCAGCTGTTCCATCGCCATTTTCGGAGTGTCGGCGTGAAGCGTTGAAATTGATCCAGGGTGACCGGTGTTAATCGCACGAAGGAACGAGAAAGCTTCAGCACCACGTAACTCACCCACAATAATTCTTTCCGGACGAAGACGTAAACAGGCTTCGATCAAATCTTGTGTAGTAACTTTTGCCCTGCCCTGCCCACCTTTTGACGCAATTAAATGCACACGATTTTGGTGAAAAGTTAAGTCAATTTCTCGAGCGTCTTCCACCGTAATCAAACGTTCTTCATGTGGAATTGCTTGAATCATGGCGTTGGTAAATGTGGTTTTACCGGTTGAAGTACCGCCAGAAATGATGATATTTTTTTTGTACAAAACTGCGCGCATCAAGAAATCTTTAATGCGACCAAGCTGTAAAAGTTTTGCTAAAATTAGATCGTTTTTGTCTTCAACTTCACCAACTGAGGCGCTAGCGAACATGCCCATTTTATCGTAATCTTCCAAACTCCATTTGATGCTTGAAGGTTTACGAATTGAGATGATTACCGAACCTGGTTCGCAGGCTGGTGGAAATACGATTTGAATACGAAAACCATTGGGAAGTGTTGCCGAAAGCAAAGGTTCTTCTTCACTCAATCTTTGTTCAGTTGATTGCGCAACCAGACGTGCCAAAGATTTTAAGTGGTTAAAATCAAAAGTGGGTAATTCTTCACGAAAAGTATCGCCTTTACATTCAACCCAAACTTCGTTCGGACGGTTGATTGAAACCTCGTTTACACCATCTCTGTCCAATATTTGTTTTAAAGGCAACAGATAGGAATCAAGAGCTGCTATACTCATTTTGTGAAATCTTATTTAATTAGAATGAAAATACAAAACCGCCTAAAGCCACGAATCCAGCATTGTTAGCAATGTTTTGGGAAGGCGAAAATTTAAATTGGGTAATTTCAAAGTAAGGCATAAAAGCTTTGCTAAGCTTATAGTCAAGACCTAGAGAGCTCGCCTGATAATCATTTTTTTGGAAGCTACTTTTTAAGTTAGTTAAGCTCACCGAAAAATGTCCGATTTGATAAGAAATTCCTAAAGTTCTGTAAGTGGCATTCTTGAAATTTTGCGAATTGCTTTGCAAAGATTTTTTCCAACTGCCGTAAGAAGCGCCGAAGGTGAATCCAAAATACGCCATGGTTGTGGCGACGTCGTAAGAAGATAAATTATTTTGTGCAGAATTTTTTGATCTACCTTGCTCAGAAGTTGCAGAAAAAGCGTAATCAAAATTTTCAAAATTATTGGTGTAATTTGCACCAAAACTCAAGACATCTGAAATGGCATTATTTTGTCCGCTAAAAACTGTCGAAGAAACTATCGAATCTGAGGTGTTTGGAGTGTAGCTGGCACCGATTTGCAATCCTTCAATTCGCGGACTGTAATAATTTATTTTTGTCGCATCTTCCGCTCCGTTAAAACTGCCGTTGCGCAAAATTTTGATCGAATCTTGATTGATTTGAGAATTTAGCGCGTTGCCACCGTGACCAATTGGTGATTGTGCGACCAAAATAAATTGTAACGAAGTTGGTAAATTTATATATTTCAAGTAGTTGCCATTAATACCGCCAGAGCCACGCACAAAGCTTGCTGGCCCTACTTTCATTTTTTGGTTTACGGCAACGATATCACCAATTTCTGCTTTGCCGAAATCTTCAGAATCGGCATAAATAAAACCCTGATCGGCGTTGATTGTGCCTTTATTTTGTGCTGAATAAACTTCTGATTCGATTTTTAAATTCACGCCAAATTTATTTTTAGAAAACGCCGAAGCTTTGTTTTCAAGCTTGAGATAAAGCTGCGAATTATTTTCTAGAGCTGGGTTTCTGTCGTTGCGATTATTTGCGCCATCCTCAAATTGTTTTTGCTCATAGACGCTGCTTTGATTTTGCACAGCACTAGAAAAATTGCTCAATCCACTGATTTGCAATTGTGTATTTGGTGTAATCTGAAATTTATTTCCGGAATTAGCTGCGTTGGCGAAACTTGGAAACGCAAGTAGCAGCACAATAAAATTTAGTTTTTTCAAAATCGGATAGATAGTGTAGTAATTGTCATCCTGAGCGCAGCGAAGGATCTCGTGAGTCGAGAGTGATTTAGTGTGAGATTGCTCTCGACTAACGAGATCCTTCGCTGCGCTCAGGATGACAATAAGAATCTAAAACTTAAATCAAAATGGTTTATCTACCTCATTGGCCAATTCCATCGACATTAGGAAAAAGACAAATCGACTACGAAACAGTTTTCGAACGCATGGCGATTGTTTTAGAAAAGTTAGGAAATCCTCATCAAAAACTACCGCCAGTAATTCATGTTGCCGGCACAAATGGTAAAGGTTCAGCGGTTTCTTTGATTGCGGAAATTTTTAAACAATCTGGCTACAAAACTCATATTTACACTTCGCCACATTTGCATGATTCCAACGAAAGAATTGTTTTAGCTGGCGAAAAAATTTCCGATAATTTTCTCTTCGAAATTATGGAGGAAACCAGAATCGCCGCTGAAGGAATACCACTTACTTTTATGGAAAGTTTTACGATCGGTGCGTTTCTTGCTTTTTCAAAAATTCCAGCAGACGTTGCTGTGATTGAATGCGGCATGGGTGGCAGAATTGATGCGACCAACATTATTCAAAAAAAATTGGCGACTTTAATTATGCCGATTTCTTTCGATCACGTAGAATATTTGGGAAATTCGATTGAAAGAATCGCTCTAGAAAAAGCCATGATTATGCGACCAGAAACGCCATTGATTGTTGCTTCACAACCACAAAAAGCGCGTGAGATAATTGAAATTCTGGCTAACGATCAACAGATCAAAACTTATTTTTACGACGAAGATTTTGGTGTCGCCAAAGATGAAAACGGCGAATTTGATTTCTTTTTTGAAGAAGAATTTTTTGAAAATTTGCCACGCCCTGCTCTCTTGGGCGATCATCAATATATTAATTTTGCCACGGCAATTGCGGCTGTGTTGGCAATTAAAGATCAATTCAACATTGAAGAAAGTCACATCCGACAAGCAATCTCCAACGTTTTTTGGCCAAGTCGTTTGGAAAAGATCAACAATAATTTAAACAAAATTTTTAAAAATTACGCAGCGGAAATTTGGATTGATGGCGCTCACAACGAGGCTGGAGCTTTTAGTCTGGCGCGTTTTATCACAGAGCAGAATGATGATAAAAAGAATTTTGTAGTTTGCGGATTCAGTCGCAATAAATGTAAAAAAGAATTTTTAGAAAAATTTAGAAATATCGCGGAAGTTGTTGCTGTAAGAGTTGACGGCGAACCTTATCCAGAAAGTTGTGAACGAATTTCAGAAATTGGTTGTGAAATCGGCATGGAAATTTTTGCTGCTGCCGATTTGCTTGATGCTTTTTATTACATCACAAAAAATCATGCAGATCCTTGCCGCATAATCATTTGCGGCTCACTACATTTAGCCCGTGATGTGAAGAAATTTTCGCAGATGCTGGTCAAATAATTTAGGTCTTCAATTTTTTAAGAAGAGATTTTATTATCAGTTGCTGATGGCAAAAATACAAAACAGCAATGAAAAAACTGACTTTAACCGCTACTATTTTTGCTATATTTGGCGCGCAATTATCGTTTGCTGAAGGTTTTGAAAAAGAATCAAGTGAATCAAAGCGTAAGCGCAACTATTACGTGAAATCAAGAAGCTACAGCTCTACTCCTGAAACAGATCCTCCGCGCTATGTCAATCAACTTGACCAAACTGGAATTGAAGATTTCAAAAATATCGACTGGATTGATGCTGGCTTGTCTTATCGCGTAAGATATGAACATCGCGAAAATGATTTTCGTAGATCAACCAACGCCACTGATGATGCTTTTTTAAGACGTACTCAAGCTTATTTTGGTATAAAAAATATTCTCGATCCTCTGCGTTTTGCCATTGAGCTTCAAGACTCACGCATAGATCACAGCAAGTTTCCCAAAAGTACTGGTGACGTAAATACACTCGATATTTTTCAAGCTTACGGAGAATTATATTTTAAAGATCCGACAATTTTAGACCGACCAATCAGCTTTAGAGCTGGTCGTATGGCGTTTGAAGTAATTGATCGCAAACTTTTGGCGCGTGATGATTGGGGAAATACCGGCACCAATTTTCAGGGATTTCGTACCATAATCGGCAAAAAAGAAAACGATTGGCAGCTCGACAGCTTTGCGCTACAGCCGATGACAAAATCAACTAATGAAAGTGATCGCGTTAATACAAGCAAATGGGTTTATGCTACAATTTTAAATTGGCGCAGATGGTCAGAAAAATTCACTTTGCAGCCTTTTTATTTTATGCTCGATCAAGATAAATCTTTGACGACTAGTCGCCGAAAAATCAATTCACCGGGTGTAAGAATTTTTGGTAATTTCGGTAACAGCAAATTCGATTACGACTTGATCGGAATTTACCAATTTGGAGAAAGTAATTACCAGACTCATCGCGCTAACGCCTCATCTGTTGAGATTGGTTACAGCTACGAACACAAGTGGAATCCAAGATTTAGCGTAGTTTATTCCTATGCCAGCGGCGATAAAAATCCTAACGATGGCAAGAATCAGCGTTTTGAAAGATTTTATGGTTTCAACAGATCGTGGTCGAATAGTAATACCATCGAATGGGAAAATTTAGAGACCGTAAAAAGTCGAGTCGAATTTTCACCACACAAAAAATTACGCTCTGAAGCAAGTTACAGCTATTATTGGCTGGCCAGCGCTTCCGATAGTTGGAAGCGTGGTAACCTACAAGACGAAAATGGATTGAATGGCAAAGCCATAGGTCATGATTTCGATTTTCGTACTCATTACGACATCACAAAAAATGTCAGCACTACTTTGGGATACGCCCATTTTGAACCCGGAAAATTCACAAAAAATGTTGGGCGCAACGGCGTTTCTGATTTTATTTATTTAGAGCTGAATTTGAGCTTGTTTGGCTGGGGAAATTATCCGGAAATTTTTTAAGATTTTTCGCCTAGCTGCAAAAAATTTTTTATCAGCGAAATCAAAGGCAAAGCAACCCAAATACTTTCCAAAATGATGAAGGGCACGCTGTGAGTAACAATCGCATAGTAAAGCAAACAAAGCCCACCGCAAAAATTTAATAATTTATAACTATTTGATTCACCAAATTTTCCGTCACGCAAAGTAAGTGCTAGAGCAATAATGCACAAAGCGCTTCCCAAAATTCCAATTACCAGATGCATAGATGTGTTTGAGTTAAAAAGTTTTACTAGTTCAAACACAAACTAAATTATCTCCTTCCTAATTGAAAGACTGTTGTGGCGGCTTGTTCAGCTAGGTTTAATTAACGATAAGCTTCAGCTCCAACTGCAACTCTTGAGCTAGATACTGACTTCACAGGATTACTTGTCTTCTTTCTGACTTCTTCTCGTATTTCATCTAAGCTTTCCGGAAGATCTTCCCTAACTGCTTCAACATCTTCTTTTAAACTAGCAAAGAATTGTTCATTTACCGCGCGCAATGCTTTGTAAGTATTTTCCGCTATATTTTGTGGTCCAGCTGCAGCGGCATTAAGATTTGCGCTTGCGATCGAACTAGCTGCTAATCCAAGAGCCGTTGTAATTGCTGCTGGTATAGAATTTTCAGTAAGCGCCATTGAAGCAGCTCCAGCTGCAGTACTAGCAATTCCAAGAACTGCTGATAAAGCCAAGATCTTGTAGTTGCTAATCTCGCTATTTTTTCTCGTTAATCCTATAAAATTTATTTCTTGAGGATCTTCTTTTAGAAATCTGACAATTTCTTCCGAAATTGGAGGAGCATCACTTTTTTTCAGCGCTTGGTTTATTGCATCAATCAGAGGTTGATATGATGGAGTACCACCTTGTAGCTCGGATAATTTTTTAAACAGGTTAATTTCAACAGCAGATTCTGTCAGATTATTGTTTCTGTAATAAATTGAGCTTCCTGCTTCAGCTAAGGTTCTCAATATTTTTGCACTTAAAATTCCTCCAAGAGCAACATGAATAAACATCATTCCTTCACTTTCAGCAACTTCTTTCATTTCAGTCATTCCAACAAAAGCTGCTCCGAGAGAGGCATTCAATAAGCCATCAGCAACTTTCCATTTTTCATCACTACAAATTTCAAAAAGAGTTTTTGATGTTTTAGTAAAAAAATCTTCCATCTTTCTTGCGGTAATCAGAGGAGATGATTCTTCTGAATTCGAGACTTCAGCCTCTCTTAATTCTAGCTGGCTTTCAATATCAAAATTAGAACTGTCTTTATAAACTTTTTGCGATTTGGACATAATGTAAAAACTTGCAGTTGTTGGATAAAACTTAACAGCTTCGAAGTTTCATTATGACTTTATGACTCTCAAAAAAATTCTTATCATCGAGACAATTTGTCCATTTTATCTCTTGCAAGCTAAATTATCTCCTTCCCAGTTGAAAGACTGTTGTGGCGGCTTGTTCAGCTGCTGTTGGTTTTGGTTCGTTTAAGGGTTTGCAGAATGATTCTCTGAGAACATCAATAACAGTTTTTTTATCTTGTTCTGATTGAATCTGAAGATCTAAAGGGAAGTCAGAGTCAGAAGACTCATGATATTCTTTGATTTTTTCTAGATTTTCTCCAGTTAGCAAAGTTGCGATTACCGAATTAGCTTTTTTTTGCGCCATTAAATCTTGTTCACCAAATTCAGAAATCAATTTAGTGCGCACCTCTTGTAGTTCTCTAATCAAATCTGGGTTTCTTTGAAAGCCGAAAACATCATAAAAATTTTGGTTATAAGCTATTTCCAAAAGATGAATAAATTCTTCTGAGTCGACATCGATAGATTGACCGATTTTCTCGATAAAATTTTCTCGGACCTCATCCGAGGTTGTATCCATTATTAGAATCGCTTTTTCGAGATCTAAATTTCCTAATGTTTCTTCAATCTTATATACTATACGGTCGATCATAAGTTCTTTCGCTCTTGGTCGCGGAGTATTGTTCATCAAAACATTTGCAACTTCGAAGTAATCTTTTTCCAAGGCGCGATTAAATGATGAACTACCTAGATGTGATGGGTGTCTATCATGAATCAACATTTCCTGATCATGATTCGATATAGCTTCCAACAAGCATAAAACCATCTCGGGTGAATTATTTTCTACAGCGATTAAAAGTGTATCACCTTTAATCATTCTATTTACTGTTTCAATTTCTGGAGTTTGTTCAATTAGATATCTTACGACATCGACATGATTTTGCGATACCGCTTCTGCAAAAGCTTTGTTGTGATGTGCACGAACGTGGCTTACATTAAACTCTGAATCCAAACTAATCTGGAGTTCTCCACTTCCACTCGCATGAATCATATCTTGCTGCTTTTGTGGAGAATCTTGAGTTAAAGCGACTAGGTATTTGATAACTTTGAGATGCCCATTTTTCACAGCACTGAAGAATGCTTCATCGTTATTCCCATGGATCATCTCTTCTATTTCTTCACTTGGGAATCCTCTGGTATCTCTGACCAAATTTTCAAGATCTCGTATACTTCCTTCTTTAGCCAAAAGTACAAAAACATCATTCGCAGTTTCCGCCACAGCATCTTCTGGAAGATATTTTTGTGCCATAGTTAGTATAGTTTTTGTCCTACTAGTAGAAAAAGTATCTGGCATAAATTTGTATTTTTTTCAGTTGAAATCATTTAAAAGAAGTATGCATACCGACGTATGCTACCAATCGTCAACAATCTAATTCAAAAAAAGTGCCAAATCCCGAAATCTGGAGAAATATCGAGACAGTATACTAGTTAACCGTCTATGAATGGTTACTGTTCCCAGATTTCCTTAGTCGTAACACGCTCAGTAGTCGTAGCTGAAGATGGAACAGTTGCGTTCAACTTCAACGCATCAGCCCCATACTGCGTCGCACCCGCAGTCAACGCAGCAATCACATAACTCTGTAACGCCTCTTTGCTCGTCGTGTCTTTTAACGTGGTTTTTCCTACGTCATCGGATTCTCTTAAGCTATCAGCATTTAATGCAGCATTAGTAAAAGATATCGTCGCAATTGTCGCAGCAGTGGTAGCAACTGCAGTCATCATCGCACCAGATAATCCACTTCCTACGGAAAATCTATAGTTCAAGTCGAGGGTTATGATGAACTAATTAGTGTCGGAGTGTTTGGATTTGACAACTTTTATAATTTTTTTAGAAAAAAAATCTCAAATTTTTCTCAATAATTTCCATCTGACTAACAATGACAAATAGACTAAAGAATATAAAGCCAGTTATAACCACAATGGCAATTAGAAATGAATTTCTTAGATGAAAATAGTATGAATCAATATCCCGTTGGCTTGAGATAAAAATTCCATCAGGCTTCCACAATTTAACATTCTTAACACCAACAAAGCTAATCCTGATAAAACCTACCCAAACTAGTACGACGATTATCACACCAAAAACATATTCTTTATTTATGCCCTGATTAAACACAAAAGGTTCAGTTAAGAATGGTAGTAACAAGCAATCCACTAGCAAAGCCATTGAAGAAAATATAAAAAAAACTTTTTTTACCATAAATTCGACTAAGATTTATTTATTAAAATCAACACTCATTCCAGAATTAAAAGGTATTGGCACCGGAAGAACATTAATACCATACTTCATGCCAAATCCAGCATTACCCTTATTTGTACTTATTGCATCGAATGTAACAATATCTCTAATACCATAACTTGCTGATAGTACGGAACTTTCTCCACTTGGAATTATATTGAAATAACCTGCCATACCTAATCCTGGAATTGTATTCACAGTGACTCCATTACCGTCGGTACCATGAGTAACAGAAACAGGGCCGGTAGTATACTCAATTCCAATATTTAAATCATAATCTTTTTCTGGATAAGGAAAAATTTTGGTTCCTCTGAACCTAGTCGCATTATAAACCGCTGCATTACTAGCCACAAAACTTCCTGTTTGAATATTCGTAGCAGTTTGCTCATCAGACCTTCCTTGTAGAAGTGAGGTTAGAAGCGCAGCTCCAGATCCAGCAGTTTGACCAAGTGCAATTGAGAAGTTTGCACCTAGTCCACTTTGGTAAAGTGAATCAGCTGTATACTCTCCCGCAATCGCCGCCGCAGCTCCGCTTAGGGCATCTCCTCCCATCAATGTTGAAGTCGTAGCTCCAACTATCCCGTGTAGAGTTAATTGGATTGGTTGGCTGATATTGTAATTGTGATACTGATATCCGATCTCCTTCGACCCAGCTTCACCTATCGCCATCGCCACCGTATTCTTAATAACCTGATCTAACCCGCCTTGTTCTTCAATAGTCTCGTTGATTGATTGCCCCTTTACAATCGAAGTAGCAACAATCTGGGTCGATGTCTGAATCGATGCACGTGTTATCGCATTTAACGTGTTTGTCGTAACTCTTTCAGTAGTTGTAGCTGAAGATGGAACTGCCACATTCAACTTCGCAGCTCCATACTGTGTTACACCCGCAGTCAACGCAGCAATCACATAACTCTGTAACGCCTCTTTGCTCGTCGTGTCTTTTAACGTGGTTTTTCCTACGTCATCGGATTCTCTTAAGCTATCAGCATTTAATGCAGCATTAGTAAAAGATATCGTCGCAATAGTCTCAGCAGTCGTCGCCACAAAAAAAGGTGTCAGGATCCTCATACCCCAACACTACTTATTTAGTGTTGGGGTATGAGGATCCTGACACCTTTATCCGTTTTTTTTACCTAACTACTTCAAGTATTCCGAATATGAATAAATACAACAATCCAAAGCAACATCCTACACACAAAACAATGTTAGACATCTTTAAAGAACTATTGCCAGAATAAGTGCGTATATGGCTGACAAAATAACCAAGAAAAATTGACTTTCTTTTAATCTCTTCTTCTGAGCAAAAGAAATTACAATAAATACCAAACCAAACCATAGACCAAAAAAACCATAAAACTGAAGCCATCATCACATAACCTATTCCATCACAGTCTACACATCTTAAATTGACTATTCCTAATAGAAGAAAATCAAAAACAAAAATAATTGAGAAAAGTATAAATATTTTTTTGACTAAATTTTTTGACATAAACATTAATTTTTTTGTGGGATAGTTACAGAAATATTTACTGGTAATGGAGGAGTTACAAAAACTCCAACAGTTCCTCCAAAACCAATATTACCTTTATTAGTTCTCATAACCTCTCCAGATGCAAAAGGCCTTGGACCATAAGATATAGATTGGATTGAAGTTTCTCCAGTTGGAATAAAATTAAAATAAACTCCTCCACCAACACTTGGAATAACATTAAAAGACTTACCGTTTCCATCAGTTCCTATATTTACAGAAGCATTTGCCATATCGCCTTTTATTCCAATATTTAAATCATAATCTTTTTCTGGATAAGGAAAAATTTTGGTTCCTCTGAACCTAGTCGCATTATAAACCGCTGCATTACTAGCCACAAAACTTCCTGTTTGAATATTCGTAGCAGTTTGCTCATCAGACCTTCCTTGTAGAAGTGAGGTTAGAAGCGCAGCTCCAGATCCAGCAGTTTGACCAAGTGCAATTGAGAAGTTTGCACCTAGTCCACTTTGGTAAAGTGAATCAGCTGTATACTCTCCCGCAATCGCCGCCGCAGCTCCGCTTAGGGCATCTCCTCCCATCAATGTTGAAGTCGTAGCTCCAACTATCCCGTGTAGAGTTAATTGGATTGGTTGGCTGATATTGTAATTGTGATACTGATATCCGATCTCCTTCGACCCAGCTTCACCTATCGCCATCGCCACCGTATTCTTAATAACCTGATCTAACCCGCCTTGTTCTTCAATAGTCTCGTTGATTGATTGCCCCTTTACAATCGAAGTAGCAACAATCTGGGTCGATGTCTGAATCGATGCACGTGTTATCGCATTTAACGTGTTTGTCGTAACTCTTTCAGTAGTTGTAGCTGAAGATGGAACTGCCACATTCAACTTCGCAGCTCCATACTGTGTTACACCCGCAGTCAACGCAGCAATCACATAACTCTGTAACGCCTCTTTGCTCGTCGTGTCTTTTAACGTGGTTTTTCCTACGTCATCGGATTCTCTTAAGCTATCAGCATTTAATGCAGCATTAGTAAAAGATATCGTCGCAATAGTCGCAGCAGTGGTAGCAACCGCAGTCATCATCGCACCAGATAATCCACTTCCTATACCACCTGTACCTATCGCCACCGCAGCA